>CAZTWS010000005.1:57880-79108 GCA_964618225.1 uncultured Planctomycetaceae bacterium | reverse complement strand
TTCCCGAACGCCAAAGTGATAGCACATGCATAATGCTGTACAAGGGAGGGGAGTTCATAAAATCCGTCTTCAGATGAATTCGAGTTTGCGGAAGGCGCGGAGGCCGCGCCACAGAGGGACCACCGTGGCAATTGCGCCAACGATTACCGCGGCACCGGTGCCGAGAATGAGCCAGATGCGCAGCGTGTCGATATTCATAAAATCGGCACCCCAGGGCCCGTGACCTGCCAGCAAATAGAAGTGGCAGGGGAGGGCGGTGAGTACGACTACAACCATGATGTAAAGCGCGCTTAGGACAAGGTTCAACGTCCCGCCAAAACCGGCGGCGATTTTTGAGGGAGATGTTTCGCGGAAGTTGGGCATCATCGCTCCGAAGCCCACGGCGATGGATGCCAAACCGAGGCATAACAAAACGCAAGTAAGTTGATGAACGGCAATCACCAGCAATGGCACCTGTAGCATGGCGTCGCTAAGCAATACGAGCAGAGCACAGGGAATCCATGAGCCGAGCGAGGCGAACCAGAATTTGCTCCATAGGAGCGTGTCGCGCTCGATCGGGAGCAGGCCGAGAATCCAGAAGCAATGGCCTTCGAGGCTGATCATGGGGTAAATGAATCGCGTGGTAAACGTGGAGAGGATAAGCCCCACGACGGCCAAGTTGAGGAAGCTCACCATGTTGATCCAGGTGACGGTTTCCATGTCGCTATGGCGATTGTCGAAACGATCGACATTGAGGAAGTAGAGGCCGAGCAGGCCAAAGAAAATGAGGAATTGCGACCATTGCACGGGGTCGCGGCGAAGTAGTTGCCAATCTTTTACGAGAAGTAAGCGTAGCGGGGTTGGAAATAGAAAGAGCAGGGCAGATACGATGCGATCGGCCAATGCACCGCCCGCGGAGCGAGATCTTACGTGCCGAGTTGCGAAATTTGCATAACTTTTTCGGAACCATCGCTTGGCGACGAATACTGTCACCACGTGGAAGAACAGTGCGTTCGAGATTAGCAGCGCGAGGTTAAAAATACTTTTAGTGACTGGCAGGTCGACGGCCGCGCTTTTGACGATGCCGGGAGTCGATCGCGCGGCGTCTAGCAGTCCGTTGGTGAGCCACGAGCTAGGCAACCATTCTTGTTTGGTGAAGCGGAAGCGGTAGAGCGTTTCTTGAAACCATTCGCTGCCGAATAATTTTGCTTGCGGACTGGAGACGGTGTTCCAAACAAGCGGGGCCACGAACACGACGCAGATGAGGATCCCCAGAACGACGATGATTTTCCGCAAGTTGGGGAGTTTGTAAATGACGAGCAGGCAGCAAATCGCTCCAATGCTGCAGGGGATATACACGAACGAAACGATGAGCGGCGCGAGCATGGCATAGTAGTACCAGCGAGCGCCGGCCACGATGCCGTAGGCAATCATCATAGGGCTTGCCAACAGAAAGAAGCCCCAACTGCTATAGAACACGGCTTCTTGAAATTTGTAGAGCACGATGCGCTCGGCGCGAATTGGCAGCGTGAGTAAGAACCTGGTTTCGGCGGTATTGTAGAGGCCCGTGTAGAGAATGATGCCGGAGGAGAACACGAGCATCACATTGAGCGAGGCAAAAAAGAGTTGAAAAATGAACTGCACGGTTTGAGCATGGTACGACGCGCCGGGTTGGCCAACGTTTTCCACGATGAACCAGAAGCCCTCGTAGAATAAGACAAATAGCCCGACCCAAAACAGCAGGCTGAGCCCGGCGACCAAAATGGTTCTAAGCCGGGCCGTGGTGAATAGCTGGTAGAGCGTGGTTCGTCCGATTCGGTAGCGTAAGCTCCAAAACAACTGAGCTTCGCGGTCTTCCGTGGGCAGCGCAGGGCTCTGCACTTGTCGAGTAGCCGATATTGCGTTTGCGGGCGTCGCCAAGTTCATTATGGCCCTACCTGTTCCGCTTCGAGTTCGGCAACGCCACGACGATTCTCGGTGATCTCGAGATACATGTCCTCCAGGGATTTTCCATCGCCAGTGAATTTGGCACGCAGTTCGTCGATCGTGCCATCGAACATGAGCCGCCCCTGGTTCATGATCCCGATGCGATTGGAAATTTCCTCGGCGGCGGTAAGCGTATGGGTCGACATGAGCACACACATGCCGGCTGCGACTTCGCGTTTGAGCAGGTCTTTGACCAAGCGAATGCTGTGAGGGTCGAGGCCCACGAGTGGTTCATCGACCACGAGCACCCGTGGCGAATGCAGCAGGGCTGCGGCGAACACGGTGCGTTGTTTCATACCGTGGGAGTAGGTTTCGGTGAGGCGATCGACGAAGGGGGCAAGTTCGAAACGCTCGATTTCTCGGTCCATCGCCTGCTCGGCCTGCTTTTCATCCATGCCATACATGCGCGCGATGAACTGGAGCACTTCGCGGCCTGAGAGCTTGTCGTACAGAAATGGCTGGTCGGGAACGTAGCCGATAAGAGCGGCAGCGCTGCGAGTTTGGGTGACGACATCGTAACCACCGACACGGATAGTGCCCTGACTGGGTCGAATGAGACCGACGAGCATTTTGATGGCAGTCGTTTTGCCGGCACCATTGTGCCCGAGCATGGAATAGAGATCACCTGCCGCGACGCGCAGATTCAAGTTCTCGACGGCTACCTTTTCGCCATAGGTGCGGCAAACCTGCTGGTATTCAATCATTACAAGACGTCGTTCTTCGACACGGTGGCGTAGTTTTCGAGGTCCAGCAGGTCTTCGGCTAACCGCAGCATGCGAGGTTCGGTGCGTCGCTCGAAGCGAAGTTTAGTATCCATGAGATGGAGGTCTTGCCGTAACACGGTGCCATCGTCGCCGACCCAGACGACCGCACGCAGGGTATTATCTGTGGAAACGCCGGCCGGCGACATAGCGCGAAATTCGATTTTACGAGCGCGGGTGCGTTCGCCTGCGTGGGTAAACCAACTTTCTTCCACCACCTCGGCTTGCAATATTTCGAGCGAATCGGTCGGTGGGCGGAAGGGGCTGTAAACTTCTTGCTGCCACTTCCGGCCCACATAGACCTGGAGCAATTTTGGTTCGGGAATGAGCTCGCTCGTCAACAACGATTGTTTTGGGAGGGGGTAGCTGGCGGTGTGTGTCACTTCGCCAGACGTTATTTTCAGCACCAAGTTCGGGCCGTCAACACGGCCATTCACTCGCATCACGAGAGGCAAGCCGTTGAGCTTTATCCGAGTTTCGAACGACGACAGATTATTCAGCGAGTCGAGCACCATGCGGCTGCGAGTATCGAGCGAAATCGAGCCGAGGCCACGGACGATAGTGCTCATCCACTGAGGAGCCAGCTTGCGAACTTCGAGGCCTTCGAGCTGAACGCGGCTATGGATTTCCGTGGTGTCGAGCGCGCCAGGAACGGCTTTGCTGACGGCGTAGCCGACGTGCTGGCCATCGTGCTCGATTTCCCAGCAAACGGGCTCATCGCGAATGAGAACGCCGTGGCCGGGCGGGGCGCCGTTGAAAAACGGCGGTAGGATACGGGCCACCATGAGCCACGACATGGTGCCCATCCATAGTAGCACCACCACGCCGACAAAGATCCGGTTGCCCATGCACCCGCTCCTTTAAAGGACTTGTAGCGCCTGAACCCGTGAATAAACAACCCCTGTTAGACCCTGTTAGGGGACAAAGGTTCCCGCTGTCGCCCCGTCCGTGACGACAAAGCTAGTGTACACCGTGGCGACTCGAATTGCTATGAACCGTCGATAACTGATTCGTTAATCCGTCATGAGCAATTGCCTAGATTCCTCAGCTTTTTGTGAGATTGAGGAAAAACCATGGTGGAAATGGTGGGGATTTTGGCTTGTTATTCTCCGATTGCAAAAAACGGCGGCAATCCAGAAGATACGGTGCTTGCAGCTTTAAACCGTAGGACAAATGGGCCCATGAAGGATCGATTTTCAACAACTTGCGATGTGCGGCGGCTTCACTGCTTTGCCCTGTTTGCCAGCTTGGTTTTTGTTTTTACCGGTGGATGCGGCAAAAGTTCCGAGGATATTGTCGCGGCGAAAACGGCGGCAGACGGCGCTAAAACTGCCACGGAAATCAAAGAGGTGGCACCGGATCGGCATCACCCGGTGGTAAAACTCGACACGAGCGAGGGAGAGATTGTGGTGCGGCTCGATGCGCGGCGTTCGCCGGGGACGGTTCGAAATTTCCTTGACTACGTTGGCGAAGGCTTTTACGACAACACGCTGATTCACTTCGTGGAGCCGAGCCAAATGATCGTGGCCGGCGGGTATGCGGCCGATCGCACGCTAAAACCGACCCGGCAGTCGATCCGCAATGAAGCGCACAACGGTTGGAAGAACAAACGCGGCACTTTGGCCATGGCGCGGGACGGATCGCGAATCGACAGTGCGACTTCGCAGTTTTTCATCAACCTGGTCGATTCGCCACAGCGGGATTACAAGGCCGATAGCGCAGAGGAGTACGGCTACTGCGTGTTCGGCGAGGTGACGGAGGGGCTCGAGGTGGCCGATCGAATCTCGAAGGCTCCCACGACGAACGAAGGAAATGATTTGGTGCAAACGCCATCGCCGCCGATTCTTATCAAGTCGATTCGCGTGGTAAACTGAGGCTAGGGCGTTTTTAGGTTTACTGTTCTGTTATGCCGTTCGCTGGTTGGACGGCGTTGCCGCCGCCGCTAAAGATTTTGTTTTGGCATCGATCGTCATCGGAACGCAAATTCTAAAAATGCACTAGGCAGAACATGTTATCCGCTTAGAAAAAATTGAAAATGTGATTGGCGTCGGACGCGCCTCCTGTATTTCATGATGTTATCGAATCAAGGGCCGCTGAAGCGTTTGACGTTGCTGTTCTCTGGATCGGCGAGTTCGCGGCTTGCGCAGTGGTCGCGGTTGATTCCGCAGATCGCGGTTCTTGAAGACGGCCTGAAAGAGCAAAGCGATTACGATCTGAAGAAAACGAGCCTTTCGTTGCGATACCGGGCGCGAAGCGGGGAGCCGCTCGATCGACTGTTAGTGGAAGCGTTTGCCCTGGTACGCGAGGCGGGTCGCCGGCGTAAAAATATGCGTCACTTCGACGTGCAACTCTTGGGCGGGGCGGCCGTTCATCATAGTTCGATTGTGGAGATGCAGACGGGCGAAGGTAAAACGCTAACCGCGACGCTGCCCATGTATTTGGCCGCCTTAGAAGGCAAAGGCGCACACCTGGCTACGGTGAACGATTACCTGGCCCAGCGCGACGCGGATTTGATGCGGCCGATTTACGAATTGCTAGGTATGAAGATTGGTTGCATTCAATCGCAGATGCCGCAATCGGAACGGAAGAAGCAATATGCTTGCGACGTTACCTACGGCACTGCGAATGAGATGGGCTTCGACTTTCTGCGCGACCGGCTGTTGAAGCGAAGAATCAGCGAAGGGCAACGCGATTTGTTCGGAGCGATGCTCGGCAAAGCGGAGGGGGGCGAGGAGCCGGTTCAGGGCGAATTGAACTTCATGCTGGTCGACGAGGCCGACAGCATTCTTATTGATGAGGCGCGCACGCCGCTGATTATTAGCGCGTTGCCAGGCGAGGAAGAAAAGCTAGAAGCCGAGGCTTATTACTGGGCGGCCAAGGTATCGCCCGAGTTTGTGGAAGATGAGCATTTCGACTACGACCATAAGGATAAAACGGTCGAGTTGACGCTGGCTGGCCGTCGCCGTGTGCGGGAAACACCGAAACCGCCGGCGATGGATCGGATGCCGTTATCGACGATTTACGAGCACATCGAGCGGGCCATCAAGGTAGAGCGCGAGATGATTCTCGACCGACAGTATGTGGTGCGCGACGGCGAGATCGTGATTGTGGATGAGTTCACGGGCCGACTTGGCGAGGGGCGCAAATGGCGGGCTGGTATTCACCAAGCGGTTGAGGCCAAAGAAGGAGTTGAGATTACGTTTGCCACGAACCAGGCGGCGCGGATTACCGTGCAAGATTTTTTCCTACGATATAACCGGTTGGCTGGGATGACGGGAACCGCGGCATCTAGCGCGGGCGAGTTGCAGAAGATTTATAGCTGCCGCGTGATTCCGGTGCCGACGAATCGGCCGCCCATCCGCCAGAAGTTGGAGACGCTCGTATTCGGCACGAACGAAGATAAGTGGCAAGCGATCATCGAGGATATTGTGGAGCAGCATGCGATGGGGCGACCAGTGCTCGTTGGCACGCGAACCATCGACAAGAGCGAGCTACTCGCACGAATGCTTAACGAGCGCGGAATCGAGCACTATGTGCTCAATGCACGGCACATTGCACAAGAAGCCGAGATCGTGGCAGCGGCCGGGCAGCAGGGTAAAGTGACCGTGGCAACGAACATGGCGGGGCGCGGTACCGATATTCGCCTAGGCCCTGGTGTACACGATTTGGGGGGACTGCATGTGATTTGTACGGAGCTGCACGAGTCGCAACGGATCGACCGGCAGCTTATTGGGCGCTGCGGGCGACAAGGCGATCCGGGAACTTATCGGCAGTTTCTTGCGCTCGATGATGAGATCCTGCTTGGCGGGTTCGGACCGAAAAAGGCGGAGAAGTTGAAGCAGCGCGGGATCGCGCTGGCGGGCAACGGGCCGCTTTCGGGGTTTGAATCGCTATTCTATACGGCCCAACAGAAGATCGAGCGGCGGCATTTTCGCGATCGTAAGGTGCTGCTCTACCACGAAAAAGAGCGGCAGAAGATGCAACGGGCGATGAGCCAGGATCCTTATTTGGATACGGCAGGGTAAAGCGCCTGCGTTTTCCTGCAACGGCATCAAGACGCTAGTGGAATATCTCATCGACCTTGCAGGAAAAGCCTGAAACGACCGGACCGCCACTTAAAATTTCGCCTACAGTTTTGATTTGGACGTTGGTGCGCGAAAGGTAAATAGTTACCGTTTCTAACTTTGGGTCGACAACCCACACCGCGGCACACCCGGCGGTAAGCCATGCTTCGATTTTTTCGTCGACTTCGGCCATACGATCGTTGGGAGATAAAACCTCGACTGCGAGATCGGGAGCACCGGGCCAGTAGCCGTCTTTTGGCAATGTGGTGGGCAGGTTTTCTTTTGCGATGAATGCGATGTCGGGTGCGCGGACTGTGTCGGGGTTGCTGGAGAGGTGGAAGCCGGTTTCTGCGCCAAATACGATGCCAAGGTTGTGACGTTCGATAAACGATCCGAGTCGGTTGTGCAACCTACCGATCACCATGCCATGAGTCCAACCACCGGATGACATAACTCGCAATTCTCCTTGTACTAGCTCGTAGCGTTTTCCCATGCCGGTTGGCATGGCCAGTAATTCATCGGCGGTTACGAGTGTGGTCGTGCTCATGGAGTTCATTGTATGCGAGATGCTTAGGTTGCGACTACATCGACAGGGGGTTGAGCCACTTGGTACAGCCGAGCCGTTTCCGCCCGTTCAATTCGTACAATGACGCACTTGAACGCGGGGGTTTTGCTTTGCGGGTCGAGGTCGCGCGAGATCAGCACGTTGCTTTCGGGGTAGTACATGGCGGCGTTGCCGGCGCGGATTGTGTCGTAGGCAAGGGCTCGAATGCCGTGCATGGAACCGGCGGGACCGTGGACGGTAACTCGTTGGCCGTCTTGGAGGTGGAAGCGCTTGAGGTCATCCGGGTGTAAAAGCACGATGTCGCGGCCTTCGATGCCTCGGTAAACATCGTCATCTTCATACACGACCGTGTTGAATTGGCCTTCGCTGCGCAACGTCATGAGGCGGATTTCGTTGGGGCCTGTCCCCTGAAGGTCGGGGAGTTCGTGTGTGTGGAGACGAGCACGGCCATCGGGCGTTGCGAATTGTGGTTTGTGGAACGTCCGGCCTCCGATTTGGAATTCGTGCTTGGTTTTATCGATGTTTTCGATTTCCTCGAAGCCGGGGACGACTTTGGCAATCGTGTGGCGGATTTCGGAGGTAGAGCGCATGACCGACCAGTCGATCGGCGACGGTGGAGCGGCCGTTGATGCGGAAGCAGCGGGGCCGAGTACGCCGTCGGCGATTGCGGAGATGATTTCGACTTCGCTACGGGTGCCGGCGTGGCGTTTGGGGCCGCCATCGCTCATGCGGATGAAATTGAACATCGATTCTTGTGTGGTCGGCTCGGACTCTTCATCACGGGCCGAAACGGGAAGGATAATCGTTTCGCGCGCGAGGCCGTAGGCGTGCCCAGTGTTCAATGTGGTATTCAAATAAACGAGTTGGTCGAGGTTGGCGAGCGACTTGGCGGCAAATTTTGCGTCGGGATTGGAACCGTAAAGATTTCCGCCAAGGCAGAATCCGACTTTAAGTTCGCCGGTGTCGGCACTGACCATGCACTCCATGGTGTCGCGTCCGGGGGTGGTCGGCAGTTCGATGCCGAAATGGTTTTGCAGGCGATCGAAGATGGCGTCTTTGAGTTTGGGCATGACGCCGACGGAACCGATGCCTTGCACGTTCGAGTGGCCACGGATTGGCATGAGGCCACAACCGGGGCGGCCGACCATGCCACGTAGCAGCGCCAGGTTGCAAATAGACTGCACGTTTTTCACGCCGTGGGCGTGGTGGGTGATGCCCATCGTCCAACTGAACACGGCGCGCTCGGACTTTGCGTAGCAATCGGCCAGCATGTCGATTTCTTCGCGCGAGACGCCGCTCTTGGTGGTGATTTCATCCCAGGAGACTTCTGCTAACCATGCATGCAGCTCAGGCCAACCGAAGCAGTGATCGTTGAGGTACTGCTCATCGTGCTTGCCCATTTCGACGACACGCTTTGCCATACCGGTGAGAAGCGCGAGGTCGCCACCGATATGAGGCTGAACGTAGGTGGTGGCGATTTTGCTGCCGAAGAGAAGGCTTTTGATGTCGCTCGGCACATTGAAGCGAACAAGGCCTGTTTCGACGATGGGGTTGATGACAATGACCTGGCCGCCGCGGCGTCGCACGTGGAGGAGGGTGCGCATGAGGCGAGGATGATTGCTGGCCGGGTTGCCGCCGATGACGAACACGCAGTCGGCATGTTCGAGGTCTTCGAGCTGAATCGTGGCGGTGCCACTGCCAGTAACACTGGCGAGGCCGACGCCGCTTGCCTGGTGACAATAGTAACTGCAATTGTTGACATTGTTCGTGCCGTAAAGGCGTGCGAAAAGCTGCAGCAGGAAACCGGCCTCGTTACTGCTGCGACCGCTGAAATACCAAAAGGTTTCATCGGCGGGGGTAGCACGTAGTTTGCTGACGATGCGGTTGAGGGCATCGTTCCAAGTGATTGGTCGGTATCGGCCCGTTTCGTGAGTGTAGACGACCGGCTCGACAAGTCGGCCGCAGGATTCCAGTTCGCGGGGCGTAAGCTGCTGCAACTCAGCGGCAGAATACCGCTGCCAAAAATCGCTGCGGATGGCCCCCTGCATATCGGCAACCATCGCTTGTAGGCTTTTCTTGCAGACTTCGGGAAAGTGCCCAAGTTCGTTGACCATTCCGCCGCGTTGGCCACCCATGCCCAGTGCGCACGTTTTGCAGGCGTTCTTGGAGCGCATGGCTTTCCAGAGCTTCAAAATACCACCTGCCTCGCGGGCCTTCCGCCATGTGTAGAAGACCGCTGGCCAACCGCCGCCTGCTTTGTATTTCTTCATCAGAATTGTTTTGAATATGTCTCTCGCAGAGGCACGGAGGACTCGGAGTTTTCGCCTTGTTACCGCCTCAGCGCTCGTTGCGAGTGTCAATTTCGCTGGCTGGAGAATCCGAGCTAGGTGATGTACGCTTAAGGACTATCATATCAGATTACAAACTTTGATTGGAGTGACGCCCGGTGGGGCCACTGATTTCGACATGATTGATCCGTACGAGATTCAACCTGTTTCCAAGCCGATTCGCGGAAGCATTCGGCCGCCTGGGTCGAAAAGCATCACGAACCGGGCACTCGTTTGTGCCGCGATTGCTGACGGCAACTCGACGCTGACTGGCGCGCTCGACAGTGAAGACACGCAAGTGATGATCGCGGGCTTGGGCCAGCTTGGAATCAAGGTTGAACCTTCTGACAGCCATAAAGCTTTGCAAGTGGCCGGGGCAGGCGGGCAGATCCCTGCACTCGAGGCGGAATTATTCTGCGCAAACAGCGGCACGACGTTGCGATTTCTTACAGCGTTAGTAACCTTAGGGCACGGCTGGTTTCGATTGGACGGTGTGGAGCGAATGCGGCAGCGACCGATTCGAGATTTGCTCGATGCGTTGCGGCAACTAGGTGCCTATGTTGCTTCGGAAAATGAGAATGGTTGCCCGCCGGTTGAGATTCATGCCAATGGGTTGCCGGGCGGAACCGCGAAGATTCGTGGCGATATTTCGAGCCAGTTCCTTAGCGGCTTGCTGATGGCAGCGCCGGGTGCACCAACGACCGTGGAATTGGAAATCGACGGCGTGTTGGTGTCGCAACCGTACGTACACATGACGCTGGCGGTGATGCGGGCGTTCGGAGTCGAAGTTGTAGCGACGGCAAAGCTCGATCGGTTTACGATCGCACCGCAACGATACAAAGCAGCGAATTATGCCATCGAGCCAGATGCGTCGGCAGCCAGTTATTTTTGGGCGGCCGCCGCGATTACAGGCGGCGAAGTGACTGTGGAAAGTTTGTCGCGACAAAGCTTGCAAGGAGATGTGGCTTTTGTCGATTGCCTCGAGCAAATGGGGTGCGAGGTTCGTTCGTCGGACGATTCGATTACGGTAATAGGCCGCCCCCTCAAGGGGATTGATACCGACATGAATGCGATCAGCGACACGGTACAAACGCTGTCGGTGGTGGCGCTGTTTGCCGAAGGCCCGACCACGATTCGCAACGTGGGGCACATTCGACATAAGGAAACGGATCGCATTGCGGCTGTCGCTACGGAATTGCGTAAGCTTGGTGCCACGGTCAACGAAAGTGCTGAAGGATTAACGATCGTGCCTGGCAAACCTCGAAGCGCGACGATCGATACTTATAACGATCACCGCATGGCGATGAGCTTCGCGCTAGCCGGTTTGCGCGTTCCGGGAATTCGGATTGCTAACCCGAAGTGTGTGGAGAAGACGTACCCGGGGTTCTTTGATGATTTGGAATGTTTGATCGCAGGGTCTTGTTAACCACAGAGGGCACAGAGATGCTTATCAAAAGCGTTTGTGGACTTCGCGCGAACATGAGGCGGGGGCACACGCAAAGTTGCAAGGATAGCCTTTACGCTTAAATCGGGCCAAACCGCAAGCGAGGGGGTATCAACCGCTACTTCGGGCGGACAGACATTGGGACCACATCGGTGGTTGGCAGAGTTACGCCAAAGTGCGAGGGACCTACGCCGGAGGTAGCCGCGGTTTGTAACAATTGCTCGGCGCGTTCCAATAATGACAAACTGGAACTTGGCGGGGGGTAAACCCCGGAGCTTGGGTCACAAGCTTCGAACCGGGCACCGCAATGTTGGCAAACCACCTGTTTACCCATGTATTGAACGCGAACTTGCAAATTTCGGCCGCAAGTGGGGCATTCTTGGACAAAGTATGTGTTTCGCGTCATATAGGCGTCTCCCTGCTTTACCCGCGAAAAGATCCACGGTCCGTCGAGCGGCGTTTCAGTATAAGCGTGCCCGGCGGCACTTTCAATCATTTTGGTCCGGAACGGAGGACGAAGCATATCTCAGAACCCGACGTAAGCTTTTACTAGAAGGCGACTTCGGGGCCTGACAAAGACCCGGATAGTTTTCTTCGTCCCAGAGAAGCGCGATTTTTCTGGCGCGTCAAACCGACCAAGTGTCCAGGTTAAATATGCAATTACCGTTCCATCCGTTCCGTTATTGTTGTTATGACCGTCTCAACCTCTCCGTGGTTCACGCGGGAGTCGCTATTCTTTGCTTCGTCACGTGCGTTGCTGTGCATGCATCGGAGCCGGGAAAAAGGCCGGATTTCGACGAGGTGGTGCTAGCAGCCGGCCGATACCTGGCCAGACAAGGCGAGTATCGGAACAACGATTTGTTGCGGCAATCGCAGGTGGAAGGGGTGCTGAAGGGCGTGGCAGCCGCTGGCTGGAAAGTCGACAAAGCAGACGCCATCGTGGAGCTTGCGTTGCCAGACAATTCGTTCCTGGTACGTGAGTTCTCGACGCCCGCCGGGCGGACTTTCATGCGACGCCTTTCGTCGCAGTCCGGCGCGTATGCACATCTTGACCGGCTGAGCACGATTCCGCGTGGTCAACAAATGATCCGCTATCTCATCAGCAAGCCGGGCGGCGAAGACCTCATTACTTACATGGACACCACGAAGGGTGGACAGAGTTTGGGGAAGATGATGGGCGGCGTTCGCGGCGGCGTGGATTTGAACAAGTCAACGCGACGCATCTATACGGCCAGTGAGTTGCTGGGAGTGTTGGCGGAGATCTACCAGAGAGAGAATGGGGCACGGCGGTAAGTTACGGCGCACGGCGCGTGCCTACTATAAGTTTCACCGCATGCTTGTTCTTGGGCGGAAGCCATCGGCGGTGGAAGCGATTTCGGGAGAATCGGAGCCGGGGATTCGAATGCGCGGCATGGGTGGGGATGGAACCTCGCGCATTTGCACTTGCATGGTGCTGTAGGCCGGGGTGGGCGTTACGTAGGCAGGTAGAGATGGCGGTGTATTGATGGCGAGTGGCTGACCAATCGTGGTCGCGTTAGTTGTTTGCCCGATTTGCGGAGTTTGCCACGGGCTGGGGCTTGGCTGATCAGCGTAGGTAACGATCGGCTCGGTGTAGGTGGCTTGCACGATGCCTTGCGTCGACGGTGGCGACCCAAGTTGAAGTGGCTGCGATTGAGTGGCGGGTTGCTGAGGCGGGATTTGTGCCACAGTGGTGGGAGCGAACGGCTGCGGTTCTGCCGATGGCATAGTGGACAACGGAAAACGCAAATCGCTCCCATCATCGGGAATTGCCACTTGCGGTTCGTTTGAAGCGACGACAGGCAGAGCAGCCTGCGGTGTTGCGGCGGCAGGCATCGTTGCGGCGGCTTGAACCACGCTGCCGGTGTCGGCATTCGTGCCAGAATTGCCCCACGTCAGGAGTGGTGTGGCTGAGGGCATTTCGGGCTCAGCAGGCGTTTGAAATGGGGCGCTTAAAGGCTGGCCGGCATTGTTCTGCATGGCAGACAATGGGTCGCCCGGATAATAAGGTTGAGCCTGGCCAGGAGCCAGAGAGCGGGTGCTTGGCGGTGGCACTCGATTCTGCCCGATGAACGGGTTGGTCGATGCCATGTTCTGCCGATTCGCGCAACCGCTGACGGACACGATGAAGATCGTGGCGAGAGAAATGACCGTTAGCAATTTCGGATGAAATCGTTTCATCCGCAGATTCCTCGTGGTGCGCTTTGCAGAGTTACGACCTCGACAAGTGATCTCGTCCCGTGTGTGCTATTGCGGAATGACGCGAAGCACGGCAGAGGTATGGAAGACAATAGGACCCCGCTGCGTTAGTAGACGAGTAGGGCGGCAAGAATAGCGAGTCTGCTGGCGGTGTCTAGAGCGGTTGAGGCGGTTTGAGAGATCGCGGTGGTAGCACTGGCGGTGCTAGCGGCTTCTGATTAGTGCTCGAGGCTATGTTTGGGAACGCCGATCTGCGCTGATTTTCGCTAATCGGTGTGTTCGGCAGCTTTGCAAATCCAGGAACATCGCTCGCCAGTCGTGGCTAATCCTGTGAATGGCTCGAATCCTATCCTCGGCTCGACGTTGCAGCAGCGATGGTCAGCAGAATTGCGAGGATTGTGGTAGCGATTAGCAGAGTGCGGAGAGAGAAGTGCCAGCGCAACCAGGGAAGGGAAGCAAGCAGGCAGCAGAATACGAGTGGCGATAAAATCGGCAAATGAAATACCCAGATCGACCACCCAGCGAACCAAAACAGCCGATGACCTAATATGTCGAAAGGGAAGTTGAGCTTTACTGGTTTACTCGGAGAACGAGTCGTATGGGAATCGGTAGTTATTCGAATCTTGTTTTGCTGAAGTCGATGTACGAAAGATGGGCGACGCACACCGCATATATAACCTTTGGATACTGTGAAATAGCTGTTGCCGATTTGTTTTGAAAAGGGAGTGACACCGTAACTCCCTAACCACAGCGCTATTAGCAGACAGCACACCATGCCCCATGTTATCGACCATGCGATACGGAGATTGGGGTGCTTCATGGACAGAGGACTGCGGTGACAGTGTTAAGCAACCTGATAGCGTCTCTCGATCTTGGATTGTGCGAACTCGACGACGGTCTGAAAATCAGCGTCGCTGGCAAATCCGTGGCGTGGCAGCCAATGAAAAATCTGTTCGTTTGGATACAACAATATTCCATTCGGTGTAACGAGGTACTTTAAAAATGTTTGCCAGCTAACTTCAGAATGCCCTAAGTCGGTCGTCGCACAGATTTTGTCTGGAGAGATTTCCCACTCGATCTGAATATCTCTATCTGGTCTCTTTGCGAATTGACGCCCCCTCCACCACCGCCACATGTAAGGGCGTGCGAAAAAGTAACACACGCCGATGAATAATGCGGCAGTTGAAAACAAGAAAGAATCAGCTAGATCAGTTGCAAGTGCAGCAATGCCAGCAACCACAATTAACCCTCCAATAAGGTAGAGAGCGAACCAAAAAACTGGGCGGCAGATGTGTCGACTATGGTAGCAATGGGCTTCGAGCAATTCGTCGACTGTCCAGCGATATTTGACAACTACTGCTTGATTCATTCGGTTGCGACCTAATGCCAAATGTCAATTGGCCCGTCATGAGTGACGGATTCGAGCGTAGTATAGCAGTCTGTCAATTAATATCTAACCTCTGACTTTCCCTTATTCGCGGCCTGCAACTCGGCAAATAGTTTCCGCACGCTCTCAGTCTAATAGACGACTGCGCTATCCTGGATCAGCAAACTAGATGGCCATCCGTTTCGTCGGGGGCGGGGACGCCCCGGCTCGCTTTGGGCGCATCGTTGGTTCAAAGTAGAAAAATAGAGCAGGGGGCGAAGTCTATTTCAACTCACCCTTAACGTCCTAAGACCCTTTATAGATTAGGCTATCGCGGATGGAGCCCCGCATCAGCAGTTAATCGGCCGCCGAAAAGAACAAGGCATAAGTTCGCAAATTTTTCGGTAAGATATGTAATGCTGGGCTCGTGCCTTACGTCATTATTGATGACGGTAGATTAAATTCGGATGCAAGTGCATGGATGACTGGCGCGAAGTTTTTGAACAGCACGGTTCGCTTGTGTGGGCAACTGCCTATCGCATTCTCGGTGATCATGCCGAATCTCTTGATTGCTGTCAGGAGGTCTTTGCGGAACTGTTAGTGCGTTCGAATGCGACACCGGTTCGAAATTGGGCCGGCTATCTCAAATGGCTCGCGACTCGTCGAGCGATTGATTTCCTGCGTCGCCGACGCGCGATAGAGTCACGGCTTGAGCTCAATAGTGACGTTGCCATGACTGTCGCCAGCCAATTCGGCCCAGAAGCACAACTGCTGGCCTATGAACTGCGTGAGCGATTGAGGGGAGAACTGACACGGCTGCCCAGCCAACAGGCGCAAGCCTTTTGGCTTGTTTCGGTAGAAGAGATGAGCTACGAGGAAACTGGCGAACAGCTTGGTATCGAAGCGAATCATGTCGGCGTGCTTGTTCATCGGGCCAGAAGTCAACTGCGCGAACGGTTATCCGAGTTGAACCCGGCCTCTCGAGGTGAAACACCAACGGCTTGACCCCATTGCTGGAAATGGCGATGTACGATTCAGAACAATTGCTTGACGAGGTCCTGATGCAGATTCGCACCGAGGCAATCCCCGCATTCCCACAAGAGCAAATAGCTGCCAACCTCTCAGCGGGGCGATCAATAAGCGTTCGCTCAGTGCAGCCCTATCGGGTACGCATTGGCATTGGTGCCCTTGCCGCTAGTTTGCTCATTTTGGCCATGTGGCTCGCGTCCATGACTGATAGCGGTACTGTCTTCGCTTTTACTGACGTATCAAAAGCTGTTAGTAAGGCGCACACGATTCAGTTTCGGGTACTTCACTATTCCCAGAGCCCTAGTTATCTACGGCAATACAACCTTAAACCGGGAGAGCCGGCAGTGAGCCAAATGGTTTGGTCGGGCGATCGTATGAGAAATGAACAACCGCTCGGCATAGTAACAGTCCTTAATCCGGAGAAAGGCCTGATGATGAGTATGTGGGCGAGCAGCCGACATGCCATCATCCAGCCGCTTCCTGCGGGGGATGTGCTGAAAGCCATGGCCGATTATCGTGCAATGTTGCGAGATGTTTCCGCGACCAACGCCAATCAATTGCCAAATCGTGTTGAAAACGGCCGAACATTGAGCGAGTTTTCTGTTCGAATGCACGAGCAGGATTTTACCGTGACGGTAGACCCACAGACTAAGCTACCGATCCGCATGGAAGTTGTTTATCCAAAAAACCTAGAGCAAGGGCGAATGGCGGACATGCGAGAAGTTTATACGGATTTTATTTTTGACGCGCCGGTGGATGAGTCGCTGTTTCGTATCGAAGCGCCAGCCGGTTATTCGGTAGAAAATCGAATACCGCCAGATACTCCGGCACAACCGCCCGAATCTATGAACCTCACGGTATCGGCCGAAGAGGGCATTGGCCCTGCGAAATTTGGCATGAAGGTGGATGAAGTTGTCAAGCTATTCGGCAAGCCAGATTGGCGGCGTGAAATCCCAAATCCTGTGGCAGGTATTCCGAGCAACAAGCCAGGCGCGCGTGTGCCAACTCTGGGAACAGTAGAGCTAGACTATCATCGGCGCGGCTTTCGAGTGATGGTAAATGGCCACTACGGGTTGCATGCAATTCATTGTGACGGATCAGGCGACAACGCCTTTCGCAGTGGAACGAAAGAGGGGATTTCCCTGGGTGCCTCCTGGGAGGACGTGATTAAAGTCTACGGAAAACCTGACGCTCAGTTGGGATTGTTTCATACGTTTTATCCAAAACTTGGTTACGAATTCGAATTTCGCGACAAGAAGTTGGTCGCGATCCAAGTCAGTCTGCCAAACCCCGATGTTGTTGTTGAAACGCATGCCGATGGTACTATCAGCCACCGGTTTGAACTAAACGAAAAGAGAGTCCCCCAGTAACTTACGGCCGGATCAAATTCAACTTCTGCTAAGTAGCCGAGGATGGTACGCTCAGAGTCTTCAGTGGCGCAGGGAGGTGCAATCCTCCATGTTCTTCGCAAAGCCTCAGGACGTGCCACCCTGAATTTCCGGACGGGCTCAGATAACTGCTTGCTTGTTTGTCGATAGAAACGTGTCTCGATCGAGGCAGTAACCGTAAAGAGTGATGCCATCACACGATCCCTTTGCAACTTGGGTCATGCCTAGCTTATGCAGAACACGCGCTGATCCAGGATTGCGAACGTCTACGATCGCAACGACTCGCAATAAGCCTAGTTCGAAGAAGCCTCTGTGGAGCATCGCGAATCCTGCCTCGGTTGCTATACCACGGTTCCAATAAGCTTGCGCGTACCGATAACCGAGTTCGATTTCTGGTCCCCAGCCGAGAGCGTCACACCATTTCGAACTTAGTTGGCCAAGCCAGCATACGCCTAAAACGCGATCGATATGCCGATCTGCCACAGCGAACCACTCCAAAGGCTTATTGGGGTAGGCTTCGACGATCCCCGCAATAACCTCCCGCGTCTTTTCCGCCGACCAAGGGCCGCCAATGTACTTCGTTGCCTCGGGATCTCCCTGAAGTGCATACAAATCTTGCCAATCGCTCAGAAGGAATTGGCGGATTGTAAGTCGAGGCGTTTGCCACATAAAGCAACCCAAATTGCCGAAGATTAAAAGCTCTGTACTCGAACCGATTTCAAACTGAAGATATTGAAGTTACGCATTCAAAACTGCTCAGCAGGCGGCCGTATAACAGCCCGCTACGGTAGTCTGAAATATCGTCGAATGAAGCGGGTATTGAGAGAAAGTATATCATGACGCCCGAGAAGATAGCGATCGTTTGCCATATCTAACGACGTTAGATAAGAACGCTATCAAGAATTAGCGAACGAGAAGGCCATCCGTTTCGTCGGGGGCGGGGACGCCTCGGCTCGCTTTGGGCGCATCGTTGGTTCAAGTAGAAAAATAGAACAGGGGGCGGAGTCTGCTTGAGACTCGCCCCCTGGAGATTATTGAGGAACCGATTTGTTTAGGCGTTGCCGAGTTATGGCGTTATGGGGTTGCTTGTGTCACGGCGTGGTTCGGCACCACGTAAGGATTGACGACAATCAGCGGGGTTGGTTGGGTTGAGGTTTTTACCGTGGGGTCAACCGGCGTCGCGGCCGTTGGTTTAGCTTCGGTGCTGTCGACGTGGGGGTTGATGATTTCGAGCGGCTCGACTTCGCTCACGATTTCTGGAGTCATCACGCCCGGCGGGTAGGCGAAGGGGCTATAGCCGTAGGTGCGTGGCACGGGATAGCTGTAATAAACGGGCGGGAATGCGGCGAAGTGGGGGACTTCGTAGCGTAATGTGTTGTAGAGATAGCCGTAGCCCCAGCCGAAATCGCAACCACCGCCGTATTGGGCGTTCGCGCTGGTGGCTGTGAACGAAAGGGCACCGACTACCGTGGCGCAAAACAAAAGGGGACGGATCATCGAAATTACCTCGGAGTGTTCCTCGAAGATGAGTCGTGCAAAGGTGGGCAGTGCCGTGCGGCACCTATCTTCCAGGCTAATTGGCGGGGCGGATTATTCAACCTGCGGGAAACGGCCAATTAGTGGCCGTTTTTTGAGATTCCGCGGGAAGAGGCATTTTTGACAGGATTTACAGGATGAACGGGATTTTGGATGGAGGGGGTTTGCTTGCGTTTAGGGCTTTGCCCAAGAAATCCGTCGCAGGCTCTTTTGGCAAAGCGGGCCTTGTTCATCGCCGCGACTGCGTACCGGGAAGGTTCCGCTCGGCAAGCGGGGCCTACTTGGGAGGGCTCGGCTCGTTTGGGATTCAAGGTCTATAATCACGCGGTAATCTAATAGAATGAGTGCATGGATCGAGAGCAACTTACGAACGAACTACGAGAGCGGGCGAGCCAAATAGGGTTCTCGCTGTGTGGTGTTTGTCCGGCGATTGCGCCGCCGGGGCTTGGGCGGTTCGATGAGTGGTTGGCGGCCGGGTTTGCCGGGGAGATGAACTATTTGGTCGATCGGCGCGAGGCATATGCCCATCCGTCGCACGTGTTGGATGGGGCACGAAGCGTGGTGATGGTGGCGATGAATTATCGTACGGCCGAGCCGAAGTCGATCGGGCCAGGCAAAGGACGCGTGTCGCGGTACGCTTGGGGCGAGGCTGATTATCACGACGTGTTGCGAGAGCGGCTCAACCAACTCGTGGCGTGGTTGCACGAGGTTGCGCCGGGCTCGCAGGCGCGCGGGGTAGTGGATACAGCACCGCTGATGGAGCGCGAGTTTGCACAATTGGCCGGGCTCGGATGGATTGGCAAGAATACGCTGCTGCTCAATCGCGACGCGGGGAGTTGGTTTTTTCTCGGCGCGCTGGTCACCGATTTGGAGTTGGTTTACGACGCACCACACGAAACGGATCATTGTGGCAAATGCCGCGCATGCTTGGATGCATGCCCGACGAATGCGTTCGTTGCACCGTATGTGCTTAATGCGTCACGATGCATCAGTTACCTCACGATCGAATTGCGCGATGCGATTCCGAACGAGCTGCGGCCTGGCATTGGCGAGTGGCTGTTTGGCTGCGACGTTTGTCAGGATGTTTGCCCTTGGAACTCGCGTTCGCCGCAGAGTCGGGAGCAGGCCTTCGAGCCTAAGGGAGATTCTAATCCGGTCGATCTTATCGCGTTGTTCGATTTGGATGATGCGGCGTTTCGTGAGCGGTTTCGCAAAACGCCTTTATGGAGAGCGAAACGACGCGGCGTTTTGCGAAACGCGGCGATTGTACTTGGTAACCAGCGGGCGGAGGCGGCGTTGCCTGCACTGGCGCGAGGGCTCAACGATATTGAGCCGCTTGTGCGGGGTGCCTGTGCATGGGCGTTGGGGCGACTGGGGAATTCGGCTGCGAGGGGGGTGCTCGCTAAGCGGCAAGCCGTGGAAATAGACGCCGATGTTCGTTCGGAAATTGCGGGAGCGCTGGCTGTCGCGGTTGACCGGGAGACGCCGCAGCAGGCAGAATCGATCGCATGACGAGTACGTTCAAAGAATTATGCATCGGCCAGATTCGGCTGGATTTTCCGGTGGTGCAGGCGGCACTTTCGGGGTACAGCGACATGCCGATGCGGCTCATCGCACGTCGCCACGGCGCTCCTTACACGCTTTGCGAAGTGTTGTTGGATAAGTTCATCGTGGAACTGAAGCCGCGGCGCAGGAATCGACATTTCCTGATGGTGGCCGAGGAGGAACACCCGGTCGCGGGGCAATTGATGGGTGCCGATCCCGAGGATTTCGCGCCTGCCGCGTTGCGGTTGGTGGAAAGCGGGTTCGATGTGATCGACATCAACTTTGGCTGCCCGGTGAAGAAAGTGCTGGGGCGTTGTCGGGGGGGCTACCATTTGAGTCAACCGGCGATTGCCCTCGAAATCGTGAAGCGAGTGCGCGACGCGGTTCCCGAGCCTGTGCCGGTGACACTTAAGATGCGGCGAGGGATCGACGACAGCGAGGAAAGTCGCGAAAAGTTCTTCGAGATTTTTGACGGCGCTTACGCGATGGGTGTGGCTGCGATCACGGTGCATGGTCGCACGGTACACCAGCGTTATAACGGGCCATCGCGGTGGGAATTTCTGCGAGAAGTGAAGCAGCATGCGGGGACTCGCGTAGTGTTAGGCAGCGGCGATTTATTCACGGCGCAGGCGTGCCTCGACATGATGGCCTATACGGGCGTGGACGGAGTGACCGTGGCACGCGGGGCGATTGGGAACCCGTGGATCTTTCAGCAGGCGAGGGCACTGGCTGCTGGAGAGACGCTGCCTGCGCCGCCGACATTGCATGAGCAACGGGATGTGATATGCAAGCACTATCGACTAGCGGAGGAGTTGTACGGTCTCGAGCGATGCCTGCCAGATATGCGTAAGTTTGCGATCAAGTATTCGCAACTTCATCCGCAGCATACCGAAGTGCGGGCGGAATTCTGTTTAGTGCGTCAACCGGGAGGTTGGCGGGACGTTTTGGAGAAGTGGTACTCAGCCGATGGGCCGGGCGTGTATCCGCCGATTACTGAGATGAATCCGCTGGCTAGCGAGCA
>CAZTWS010000005.1:0-57780 GCA_964618225.1 uncultured Planctomycetaceae bacterium | reverse complement strand
ATGGGCCGGGCGTGTATCCGCCGATTACTGAGATGAATCCGCTGGCTAGCGAGCAAACTTTAGAGGTGGTGTAGCTGCTCCTTTGTTTTTCTGTTTTGAAGATTTACCGCACGCAAACTAGACCTTAAGTTCTCTTTTCTTTCGCTTCTGGTAGTGGTCGCAGGAATGCCATCGTGATGCGACAACGAACGGATTACGCGTTTTTTTCTAGGTTTTATGCGTCGAATTGACGAGTTGGTTCAACCGGAACACGACTTGCTGCCACCCTTTGCGTAACACAAAAACGTGGCATAGTTTTGCACCTCGGTGGGCATTGCCGTGTCGCGTCTTTGCCATACTTCACTTCCTTCTTGCGCAGGTGCAGACATGTTCACACACTTCTTTGAACAAAAACCTCGGTGGCAGACGGTGGTTTTAGTTTATACGGTCGCATTGTGGAGCTCTTCGGCCTTATTGGCTCAGGACACTGAAGAGGAACAAGCGATCGATCAACGAAGCTCGACGCAGGACGATGCGGAAAACAGGTCGGACGACGAAAACGTTGTCGTATATCCGGATCGTGCCGACGAGCCCGAAGAGGTGCGTGGCGATAACAGCATACCTGCTCAGCCGGCATCGCCAGCGGAGAAAGAAGCGTTGAAGCGCCGGGCGGGTGAGAAAATTGCCGGTACACCGCGAGGCCGCGCTGTGGTGCTGGGAATGCATATCCAAGAGGGGAACGCAGAGCGGGCGAAGGTCGTGGACGTTGCGCCCTCCTCGTCGGCTTACCATGCGGGGATACGCAAGGGCGATGAAATCGTAACGTTCGGAAAGTTCAAAGCGACCACGTATCGCGATTGGATAGACGGAATGCGGCGGGTAACACGCGATGTGCCTGACGGTGATGTGTTGCCAGTCGAACTCATGCGAGGCATGGAACGTGTCGTGGCAGAAGTGCGAGTTCCGGTATCGCGAGTTGCGCTGCGACCGCAGCCAGATGAATTGGCTCCCAACCAAGTGACTATCGCTCCTGGTCAGCAGGGACCGCCCAGCGAGCCTGGGCAAGCTCCGATGCCTTTAGCCAGCGGTGGCGGCGATGATGTATTGATTGCCAACGCGTTTGGCAGCGATTTCAGCGGCGCTGAAGCCGGGCCGACAGAAGGTGCAATCGCTGAAATCATTCGGCTTCGTGGGGATGGGGAGACAAGCGAAACAGGAAACGCATTGGGCCGCGAAAGCAACACTCAAGCTGAGGCTTCTGGAGCTAGTCAACGAAATGAAGTAATAGCGCAAGCCCAAGGGAATCCATCGAGTGCTGGAGCGCAAATAGGTCTGGCTGGTTTTCGTGATGGTGCGAACGGCATGTTCGTGATGATGGACGTGGGGGGACTGCCGCCTGGTGATTACCTTGTCGGCATCGGCGACCCAAGCATCATGCAGGCAGGCGTAGCACCTGCGGCTAACACTCCACGAGGAGCGTCACAAGATCCGGCTGGGACCTCGCCCGAAGAAAGTGAACCGGGCGGCGGGCCGGCGGCGACTCCTAGCGGCCAACCGAGTGGAACAGAAACACCGCAAAGAGGTTTGGACGCGTCATCATCCCAATCGGGTGTTCGGCGAACAGTGCTTGCTCAAGTTACTGATGTGCCTGCTACTGGCCAATCGCAACAGACTGCTAATCCGGCAACTGGGGCGAGCGAACCGTTGGGCACACCTCCCACTGGAGCCGTGAGGGAACCAGGCGCAACGCCGACCGGCGTGCCACGGTCCGTGCCTGCGGATGTTGCTCAAGGCGGTACCGCGCCTAGTTTGCAAATTGGCCTACTAACCGTGGACCAGAACGGCACAGGGCGTTTGCAACAAACGGTAGAAGCAGCACGAGTCCAGGATATTCTTGGTCAAGCGATTGCGATTTATCCGCACAATGCCAATAGCCCGGCGTTTCCTGGAGCGAATGATCCGATTACTGATCAGCCAGCAAGTCGTGAGGATCCTAAGGCGTCGGCTGGCTTAACGCAGCCCCAGGCGACGGTGGGCACTACCGCGAATATTGGTAACGCACCGATTGCGGCTGGCGTTATTCGTCCTATGTCGCAGCAATCGCCAAGCAGCAGCGGAGACGGGTTGCCTGCACCTAATTCCCCCGATGCCGGTAACGCGGCCCCAATGCCGCCGTCGGGTGTGCCGCAAAATACCGCTGTTCCAGCGAGCCCCGAGCAGCCCACGCGATAGAGAAATATGTCAGGATGCGCGGCCATTGACGTCCTCTAGAGCGAGTTGGGGCATCCTCACCTCCGTCGGGGCGTAAGACCGCCCGGCTCGCTTGGGTCTTGATGGCGTAGCTATTTATAAAGATTTCAACGGTAATGGCGGGTTGTTGTCGGCACTTTCTTTTTTGCTATTTGCGGAAGGGCAACACACGCCTTAGCGCTTCGTTAAAGCCCGTGGAGGGGCGTTCTTCACGTGTCGGTGGCATTGCCAGAGGCGCTGCGACTGGCGTGGCGGCTTCGATTTGGATTTGTGGCGTGTACTCTAGTAAGAATCGCGACCAATATCGGTCCATGGCGCGAGCACCATCGACGATGCGTCCCTCTTCGATGGCGCTCTTAGCTGCGTGGCGCCACTGTGCGAATTGTAAACGCTCTGCCTCAACATTCTCGTAGAATTCAAGAGGAAATAACAGGTCGTAAATCTGTACACCGTCGAGATAGACTTCGCCTGGCCCTGTTATTTCAAAACGGACGCGAATAAGGCCACGATTTTCGAGCGGTAGATCGTTCACTAAAATAGGTTCTCGATACCATCGGTCGGTAGATTTTGGCGCGGGCAACAAACGAGGACATCGATAGAGTTGCTTTCCGTGGGTAGATTCGATGACCATTCGCAGTTCGCTTCCGGCAGCCATTTTTTGTCCGCGGGTGAGGACGGTCATGGCAAGCTGACCAGTGGCTGGGGATTCAAAGGGCTCGCTTTCCAAAACGGCCGCCCCCAGTTCGTTGCGGAAATGGACACAAGAAGCACCTTCGCACGGATTGGTAACATCTAGGTTGGCGCTCGCGTTGCGTGCTACAAGTTTCCAGCCGGTGAGGGTTGCCACACCATTTGTCGGTTCAAAACCTGGATTGGCTAACGCGATATAGGGACGAGGGGTAACGAGGTCGCACGCTTCGATTTGTGAGAGTCGCTGCACGAGTTCCTGCTTTGCGGCAGGACTAGGAACGGTTTTAACTTCAACAACCTCGACCGTGGAATCCGCAGTTCGCACGGCGCAAACCTCGTAAGGGCCGAGTAATAATTTCCAGGGGTAGTGTCCCGCAGCGACAGAGATCGGGCTAGACGTGGATTCGCTAGTACTACTCGAGATGGAACGCAGGGTAGTGGCTTGCGGAGCGTTGAGGGTAACTTCCACAGCGGCCTGCCACGGGCTGGCGTTTACCGCAAGTATTGTCACGCCATCGGCCGCCGTATAGGTACGTACGGTCACTGGTTGTGCGGAGAATTCTGAAACGGTTGCATCGGTCGGGAGTTGCCGCAGTATTTCGCGGGTGGTGTACAGTTCTTCCGATTGGCCAAGAGGCAGCATCTCGCCGCCGTCGAGCAAGACTTCGGGGTCGTGTTGCAGCAGAGAAAAGACGTAGGGCTGTCGAACAGCTGTCGCATGAGCAGACGAGTAGCTAAGGATTGCCAGGTCGCCTGAGAATTTCAACGTGCCAATCTGAGGCGATGAAAGTCGATTTGTATGGGCTCGATGATAGAGCAGGGTAGCCGGAAGATGGCTTGATTGCTGTGGTTTCTTCCAAGCTGCAAACGCCTCGTTGAGCTCCATGTCCGACGCGCGGTCGGCAAGAGGCGACATCGATTCGACGTAACGCGTAGCACTCACTACTACACCTGGGATCGAGTTCAAACGGGTCCGATCGATTCCTACATCAAGCAGAGTGCTATCAATACGATTCGTGACGTTGGACAGTATGCTCGGACGTATCCTGGGGGCAAGCTCGGGGCTATTGAAAGCGTCTTCAAGCGTGAGAATCAGCCGCCGACCACCGACTTCATCGCTTCCACGTAAAACCTGCACGGCTTTTCGGTAAAAGTCGGTCAGTCGTTCGGCGCGCCAGCTACGCCAAGCCTCGAGGTGTGGACCCGTTAGAGCAGCGTGACGATCGGCAAAGCGAGTCTCTCCGCTGCTATCGATGCGTATGCCAGTATCCTGAGTGAATTGAGCGATAGTCACATCGTCGAGCCCCCATTCGACGGGTGGTAGTTGAGCGTAGCCGTTGGGCGAGAGCTGAATGGCCAAACCGGCGAAGGAACGATGCGACTCGCATTTTGTAACGAGTTCTCGGATTACGTCGAGCAGGGTCTTTTGCACCTGTTCATTGAGAATATTGTAATATGGCCCCAAACCCTGTTCCGTGCCGTACATTTCGAGGGGAGTTTTACCATTCGGCCCCACCCATTCGATTCCTGACGACTGCGGATTGCTGGATCGCCGCAAAGCCTCGAGTTGAGGTAATGGCGAAGCCAACTGCATGGCAGGGACAAATGCAAGGCCATCGCGATCAAACACCCGAAGCAAGAGCTCTAATGCATCGCGCTCGTGCGAGCCGGATTCCCGACGGCCGATATTGTACTTCGGAGTGGGAGCCACTTGTTTGCTTGGGTAGATCGTGCTGCCTTCGGCCAACACACTAACGACCGCGCTGTTGTAACCGCTGTAACGAACGAATTCAGACAACCGGGCCGCACTTTCGTAAATCGTGTGCCAATCGTCTACGGCGCGTTGCTCTGCGGAAATGTTGGCAGGAAGTTTATCAATTGCGGCGGTTGCTCCAAAAGTTTGTGGCAGCATGGGGCGAGCAACGTATGCCGCGACAAGGCGATCGCCCGGACCGCGAAGCATGGGTGCAGAGGCAAGCTGACGGACATTGCATCGCGAGACGCGAATGTGGCCGTAGTGTGCAGGTGCCGATGCGTGTTGATTCATCACAAGCAATGTTGGCACTTGCGTGCGAGGCCAGAATACCGTGCGATAAACACATTTTTCCTGGTTTCGACCGAACCCTTCGACGTAAACACCTCCGTCGCGCCCGATGCTTTCGACCACACCTGCCGCGTTGGGTTCAAGAACGCTGAGTGAAAAATGCTGCTCGTCGCTCGCCGGGTACTCGATTTCGAGCAGATGCGGCACGCCAACCGACTCCACAGGAATCGAATAGGCTTGCCAATGCGGTTCGCTGCCCACAATTGTGCCGGGGAGCTCGACAAAACGACCAACGGGCAAGTCGATCGTTCCAGCGCGAGTGCTGCCGACTTGGCGTAAGTTGATACCAGGAATACGGCGGATGTTCGTCCACGCAGGCAAACGTTCCCACCAACCAGGGCTTGTGGGATCGAGCTCCAGGACTGATTCCCAGCTTTCGGCGGCGATTTGCTGGAGCGGGTTGGGATCGAGCACCACAACATCGAACGTTTTTTCCGCTGCGGGGGCAGGAGTGCCTGGGAAGAATCGTGGGCGAAAACCGGGCGGACGAGAGACCGCCACGCGCACGATGTAAGCGCCCTCTTCTTTGGGCATGGGTACTGTCAAGCTAATACTCGATTTATCCTCAACGGGCACTTCGAGGCGTTTTGGTTCGCTCCATACGACGCCTCCGCGCCGCGCGGTAGAAAGTGAGACCTCAACGTCCAACGAGGTACCGGGTTGCAAATCGGCCAAGTTGGGTTGCATTTCGAATACAAGCTGTTCACCTGGCGCAAATATCAATGATTCGCGATTAATTTTGATTTCTAATGGTGGCAACGGAACGTGATCGATTTTCAACATGTTGCCAGTTTGGTCGAGTCGTAGTTGCTGCGATCGTCGTTGTAGCTCGGCCAACGGAATCGACACCGCATGCGTAGGAGTTATTTTCGGCGAGTTCGAGGCCGGGATTAGCTCAACGAATAGCTGGGCTGAACTGTCGCCATTGGCGACAATTTCGATCGAATCGTTGCTTCGCTTGCTTAGTGAATTGATGCGAATCTGGCCTTCGTCGAGCCAGACCGAACCGGCGCTATCGGCCGAGTTGCCTAGATAACGTAGATCGGAAATCGAACCATGATCGAGCCAGATGCGTCCTTGCCAAGCGACAGCGTTTCCACCGCCCCAGTTCAACTTCAACCGAGTGCTGGTGCTTTGAGTAACTTGATCTGCCGCTATGGCGCAGCCGACGTGCGGTAAGGAGCAATGTGAAAACGAGAACAGGGCGGCAACGAGAACAAAGGTTTGCCACCTGCGATGGAAGCGCAGCGGGAGCGTCGCGTTTTGTGCGCGAAGTAAGATTGACGATGACGGACTTCCGTGTCCGATCATGCTTCGCTGTTTCTATTTAAACGGAGTCATTCGCGGGCGTGACATCCGTGGCACGAACGAATGAAGTAAATGTAAACGCAGCAACAACTTTATCGTGCTGCCAGTGCCAAAGATTCTAGTTTTATGCGGCTATGACAACCAGACCAGCTTGCATACCATTTTGCTGCCAGCGTTTGGGGACGTCGGCAGTGTAAGAGGCCCCCACCCACCAGTGCTATGCAACGAAGCTAGTGAGGGCTCATACTGGCTAACGAATCGTTGAGTTGCTGCGATAGCAGTTCGACATTTTCCGGCAATAGCTTAGCAACGTCGTTCGCTTCCCAACGGTCGTCTGGCCGCACGAATAGTTCTGCTTGAGGAGGAAAGACAGGGAATTCGGGTAAGGCCTGCCTCGTTTCATCGCTAGCACTGGCATCTTGTCGCAAGCACCATTCTGCGGTGCGGAGAGCGCGGTGGCCCTCGCTGCTCGCGGCTATCAGGCTTTCACGAGAAGGGATGGGGCGGAACTCGCCATGGAGCGAACTATCGAGCCCTACTTCCCAGGCGAGTAGTGGCAAAAGATCGCTGTGAGTGACCAACGAGTTGTTGCGTACGAGTCGGTTTCTTTGCGTGGGTTCGTAAACGATCCACGGCACATGTAATTGCTCGGTATAGAGCCTTTGGTCAATGCCCCCTACGCGGCCATGCTCTCCGAGCGAAAAGCCGCGAGAACTGATCAAGGTTACAAGCCAAGGCCTTGAAGAGGTGGAGTTATGAAGTAGGTTCCACAGTTGCTCCCAACAATCGTCGAGCACCATGATTTGTGCTGCGTAGGCTGAGGCGTAGCGAAACACTTCATCAGGATCATCGGTTGCAAAAAAATCGGGTGGCTCGACCGATTCCAAGGGCGGCGGGTCGCCTTCATCTAAAAGTGGTTCCTGGAGGTCCAGCGGTGCATCCCAGGGACCATATAGACCGCATGTGTGCAACCACAAGAATTGAGGTTGGCTTCCTTGTGAGGACGCGGCTTCGTCGGCTGTGATACCGAACATACGTGCCAAATGCGTTTGCTCGATAGCGGCTGCTCTTGCTGCCGGTCGATTTCTCGATTGTTCGCGATCTAGCTCCACTTGGACGCAACGATCGAAGTTGGCTGCGGCTGGAATTGTTGATATGGAGCTATCATCGGTGATGAGGGTGGTTGAGTAACCCTTTGACGCGAGTTGTGAGGCGAGTGACAAGTTGCCCACTTGCCACAACGATTGATAGACCTCGAGCAGATCGGGGCTTGTCGCGTAGCACCAATCGAAGAGTTGGCTCTCAGCAGCAAATCGATCGAGTGCCGGTGTTGGGTAGGTTGTGTTCCCGTATGCCCCCAAGGCCGAAGCCCGCAGGCCGTCGATAACCACAACGAGGATGTTTGGGGTGCCCATGAGGCGAATATAACAGGTCGCCGGAGAGTCGCCCACGTGTGTGGTATTGGGGCGTGAAGTTGTTTATTCCATAAAACGCCCCGGCTCGCTTAAGACGAAGTGCCGTTTTGCGAGAACCCGCCGCGCCATTCGCGCCACACGAGTTGTGGGAAAATCCAGGCGTCGCGAGCATAACGTGTGGCAAGCCGGCGTGGTTCCGACGCGAGGCGGTGAAGCCATTCGAGGCCGGCGCGACGCATCCACATCGGCGAACGTTGACGGTTGCCGGCAAGAAAGTCGATAGTGGCTCCCGCACAGAGTGCTACCTTGGCTTGAATTTCTTGGCAGTGCTGATGGACCCACAGCTCTTGCTTGGGTGCGCCGAAGCCCACGATAAGCAGATCGGGGCAGGCTACTGCTATTTTCTGCAGAATGGCTGCGTTCTCGGTCGCATCGCGTTCGAATCCGAGCGGTGGCGAATAGCAGCCGACGACTTTCACGTGGGGCCAATCGCGTTCGATTCGTTCGGCGGCCACCTCTGCAACACCAGGGGCGGCCCCCAATAAATAAACTGTGAGGGGCTCTCCCGACTTCAACAGTTGTGGCACGAGGTCGCTGCCGGCTACACGCTCGGGCAACGGTCGATGCAGCATTTTCGAGGCGAGCACCACAGGCGCACCATCGGCTAGCACGAGCGAAGCATCGGCATAGGCAGCTCGCAGATCGGCGAGTTGCTGGAATAGCACCGCGTGATCGACATTCGGCGTAACGACAAAGCGGCATGCGCTGCTGCGGGATTCGCGGCACCAGCTAATCACCCGGTTGACAGCATCGCTCATTTTGATGCGAGCGATTTGCATTCCGAACAGGCTGATGTGCGGTTGCTCGTTCGTAAAATCTAGTTGGTTGCTAGTCATCATTGTGTGTGGCAGCGAGATGTGACAGCGGCGGCGAGCAGACCGCGAAAATTCGGAAAATGCCGTACGGCAAGGCTTTCGCCGCTCGCAGGTAACTGTCGCATATCGACCGTTAGAGCCGCAAACGCAAACAGCAGCAATTGTTGCGAAGGTAGTAGCGTGAGATCGTGGAACAAAGCCGAGCATAGGTAATTGGCTAGTAGCGCGAGCATCAGAACTCCGAAAGCGCGAGCCCAACGGGGTTGGGTGCTGCGAACTAATCGCCAAGCGTTCAGCGCCCACACGACTATGAGTGTTAGAAACATGCTGAGTCCCACGAGGCCTGTTTCTGTAAGAAAACCGAGCAGTGTATTGTGATGATGGAGCGAGCGAATCGATTCGAGTTCGACTGTTTGACGGCGGTCGGAAAGATAAGGGAGTTTGCGGTCGTAGAATCGGCCGAAACCGACACCGAGCACGGGGTTATCTCGGAACATTTGCCAGGAAACGTAGGCGAATGATTTGCGTTGATCGACCGAGTGCTCCGACTCTGCGGCCGAGCCTTCGCGTTCGAGGCCGACGACGTTCGACCAGGCAGTGGCGAGCAGCAACACACCGCAAAGGCTGGACATGGCGATCGCGGGTAGCCGCCATCGTTTTGGAATTTCGATGGCCGCGATCACGAGGCCACTGACTGCAAGCCCGAGCCATGTTGAACGTGTGTAGGTGAAGAAAACGCCGGCTGTCATCAGCGGCATGCTGACTGCCACCGCGAGTTGTGCCCAACGCGTGCGGACCATTGGCAGCAGGATCCACGCGCAGCAAATGCACGCAGTGAGGTACATGCCCAGACTGACCGAGTTCAGTTCCGGACCGCGAGCCCGGCCGAAATGGATGCCGAGGTTGGGGTCAGAGATGTAACGCGGAAAGACAAGCGGCCATGAACCGACAACTTCGCAGAACGCCGTGAGCGCGAGGTAAACGCCGAATGCTGTCATTCCGCCGAGAGACCAAGTGGCTTCACGCCGCGAAAGGGGAGCGTTGCGAATCGCGACGTACACGGCGGAAGGGATCACGAAACTGGCGATGAGCCGGCCCCATTTCGATGCGACGCCATCGGTGAAATCTGGTTGGCCACTTAGCGCGGCACTCGTTCCCAGCAGCAAGAGCGTTGCCGCGAGTGCCCAGTCGCTGGCTGTGAGCTTTCGATGTGGTAATTGATTGAACCGCCAACGAAACACAAATGCTGCGACCAGGCCAATCAGCAGCATGCGATCGAGCGTGAGCGGCAAGGGGCCGGTGCGGACGTTCCAAAACTCGTGGCCCAAGGTGTAGCTCACGCCTAGCATCAACATGCAGCCGACCATCAGTGAGCCACGCCGGACGTAGAGCATGCCCCACAAGGAGGCGGCGACGGCAAGCGTAGCTGCGATGATTGGCATTTCGAAATGAGAGCGTACGAGAAGTTTGATTAGCCGCGGTTCTCGACACTACGAATCGCTTGTTCGAGCGTCATGCCGCTGAACAAATTTACGTCTGATTTGGCGACCGATAGGGTGCTAGGGGCCGACTTTCCGTTGCAGCACGGAGTAACTAGGGAACAGTCGCGAGGTTTTTGCACGGCCACGGTGACTGGTCGGTCCGAAGTTTCCGAAGTAACCGATTTGACCGGTGCAACAGATTGTGTCGACGGACCAGCGGCGAACAGAAACACGACGCCGAGGCCGAGGATCAAACCGCCGACGCCACCGGCGGCGGTGACGATCTTGCGGCTTGGACCAACGGGGTAAATGCCGGCTTCAACGCCGTCGATTCGGCTGATGACGCTTGCACTTAAGGCACCCGCCTGGCGAGCACGGACATCGGCGAGGTTTTTCTGAGCGGCTTCAACAAGCCGCGAGTGGTTTTCGACCGAGGCCACGAGGTTCGCATACTCGGCACGCGATTCGGCAAGACGCGAGATGCGATCGCGCGAAGTGTTCCATTTGGTTAAAAGAGCTGCTTCGCGATCGGCATTCATCTCGACATCAACTTCCAAGTTGCGAATCGCCACATTGACTTCATTGTGGAGCTGTTCGCGGAGCAATGTTTCGGCTTCGCGAGCAGCGACCACATAGGGGTGTTGGTCCGAGCGGCTGCCCAGCAAGCTTGCCGTGTTGATCTGGGCCGTGACCAGCGCTTCCTTCAATTGATTCACCGAGGGCTGCGACTTGAGCAAACTGCTTGGTGTAGCCAACAGACGTTGGGTATCGTTCTGAGCCGAGCGGAGCAGGACGAGTAGGCGGACGTTTTCCTGGTGTGTGGCGTCGTTAGCACGGCGTTCGGCCTCGATGGCTTGCAGTTCTTGCGAAACGCCGCCTTGCGTACCCACTTGGGCGTTCAAGCTGCGGAGCTCGTTCAAGTCGGCACCCACTTTCGCTTCGAACGTCGAAAGCTTTTTGGTCTCTGCCGCGAGGTCGTTCGATGCCATGTTCACCGTGCGTTCGAGCTCGACAATCATACTTTGGGCACGCTGATCACGGAGCTGCTGCATACGGTGTTCAAGCTGCTCGCACAGAGTGGCCACCAAGGCACGAGCACGATTGCGGTCGTGATCGCTGACCGAAAGGTAAAACACTTCTGTCTTACCGAACTCGGCACCGCCGGGAGGGCGCATGTCGATGTTTTTGCGGAATTCTTCAACATCTAAAGCGGTTGGCCATTGAGCGACAATACTATAGCCGACCGGCGGGCCAACTTCTCGGAGCGTCGCGGCAACCACGCTTTGACTCTTAGTCAGCTCCAAGATTGTTTCTTGCAGCGTCTTCATTTCCGAGAGATCGGAAAATTTGCCCAATCGCTCTTCTGAAACACTAGCTGCTTCAGGGCGTATGATGAGGGCCTGCGTTGCATCCCAATTGCGGGGAGCCACGAACGAGTAGGCTGCGGCAAGCAACGCACAAACAACTGCGGGAACCGCCCACCAACGCGCATGAGTGCGTAGTGCGCGGACCAAATCGGCTGGGCTCCAGGCGATGTCGTCGTGCGAGGTCGAATTCTTTTCGAAGGTTGAGTTCATGGAAGTCTTTTCTTGGTTTCGCTGATGTTTGTCGTGACCGACAGTGCGGGCAACCAAGGCAAAGTGCATGCCCGGTGGGATTGTTACGTTAGGCGGATTGCTACGTGGCGGCGAGAGATTAAAAAACAGCTTGTTTTCCAGGGCCTGCGGTATTCCAGTCCTTTTGGGGCGCTTGTAACGGCATGCTGCATGTTGACCTCCTGCAACATGTTGCGGCGACACCACGCAACATTCGCACGGAACATTCAGAACAAGCCCGATGAGTGGTCATTGCTCTCGAAAACGGTTTGCAATGCGTCTGCGCTACGCAAGAGTTAAAGAGCGATCCCCGGTTTTGCTGAGAGTGCTTACGTACCCGGCAGGTATTGCGTTTGCATGTCGATTGTGGCGACCGTCCTTCACCTTTTTGCAACAAGAGTCCCTCCATTTATGACGGTTCAAATTATCACATCGTTCGATGAACTTCGACAACTCGAGTTGCCTTGGAACCAGTTGTGTGGAAGTTCGCCGTTCCACGCTTGGGATTGGCTGGCAACGTGGTGGAAGCACTACGGCGTAGGCACCCGACGACGCGGCGATCTCGCAAACAATCGCTCGGCCGAGAAGCAGCTATTCGTGTTGGCGGTATTCGACGAACGCAAAAACCCGGCATCCGAAACACCGTCGGACAAGGGACTCATTGGCATCGCACCGTGGTTTCTCGACCAAACGCTCGTAAAAGGCAACATGGTTCGCTGGCTCGGTTGCGGTGAAGTATGCACAGACCACTTGTCGTTACTGTGCCGGCCTGAGCATCGTGAGCTGGTGTCCGAGGAAGTGGCCGAGGCGCTTGCTCAACAAGATTGTTGGGACCGACTCGATTTGAGCTCTATCGATGCGGGCGATTATGCGGTGCGTGCTCTTGTGGATCATTTAGAAGATCGCGAGTGCATTATTTCGCGACAGGCGGCCGATTCGTGCTGGGTGCTCGATTTGCCCGCGAATTGGGAAGAATACTTGGCAGCGCTTTCCAAATCGCACCGTAAGCAGTTGCGACAATCGGAGCGACGAGTCATCGACTCGGAGCGTGTGGCTTGGAATCGCGTAACGAACGCTGCCGAGTTCGACGTAGCGTGGCCTGTGTTAGTGGATCTTCACCAACGGCGGCGGCTGAGTCTTGGCGAGCCGGGGTGCTTCGCGTCGCAAGCGTTCCATGACTTTCATCATGAAGTGGCCCGGCGGATGCTCGACCGTGGACAACTGCGCATGTCGTGGCTGGAGCTGGACGGCAAGCCGGCGGCGGCCGAGTATCACTTTGCCGATGAGAGTACCACCTATGCCTATCAGGGTGGTGTGGATCCAAGCCGGCTTGAAGAGGAACCGGGGCGGCTGTCCACCATCGTTTGCCTGAAGCGAGCGATCGAAGAAGGGCACAAGCGTTTCGACTTCCTTCGTGGCGACGAACCGTACAAAGCACATTGGCGAGCCGAGGCCCGAGCTACCTACGACTACCGAATCGTGCCCAACCGTCGGCTCGCGAAGCTGCGCGGCCGTGTGCTTACTTTCACAGGGGTCGTTACCGACTGGGTGCGCGGGAGCGTAAATCACGGCCAATGAACATCGCAAAACAACTTGCACTCACCGGTTACTATTGGGCGTCGTTGCCCTCGCGGCGACGGGCGGCAGTTGAGCGCGCACAGCGCGGCACAGAACCGGTGCAAGTGCTGTTTTACCATCGCATTGCCGACGAGCACCCCAACGATTGGACGATGTCTGCCCGACAGTTTGCTCGACAAGTGTCGTGGTTGCAATCGCGGTTCGACATTGTTGGGCTTGATGAGGCACAGCGGCGGATTATGAGCGGAATCAATTCGAGGCCGACCGTGTGCATCACGTTCGACGATGGTTACGGGGACAACATGCGATTTGCCGTGCCGATGCTGTTGGAGCGCCGGATTCCATTCACTTATTTCGTGTCGACAGAGCACGTGCTAGGCGACAAACCATTTCCGCACGATGTTTGCGTTGGTCGACCGTTGTTGCCGAATACGATCGAGGACCTGCGATTCATGGTGGCTGCCGGCGTAGAAATTGGTGGACATACGCGGACCCATGCCGATTGTGGACGGCTCGACCTCGACGGTTTAGTGAGAGAAATCGCCGGCGCGAAAAAGGAACTCGAGAACGCGATCGACCACAGGCTGCGTTTTTTCGCATTTCCGTACGGCCTCTATGCGAACCTGTCGACCGAGGCCTTTGCTGTCGCTTACGACGCCGGTTTCCAAGGCGTTTGTTCGGCTTATGGCGGTTACAACCTGCCGGGCGACGATCCGTTTCATCTGCAGCGCATTCATGCCGACCCTGAATTTATTCGTTTCAAGAATTGGCTGAGCGTGGATCCTCGAAAACTTCGCGGACAAGAGGATTTTGTCCCCGGCGATTACAAGAACGCCTGCTCTGAGATGGTGCCCTGCTGATGAGTACAACTTGTGACACATCGAAAGGCTCAACGGCGGGGCTGCGTCCCGATACGCTTGCGGCCAGCGTGGCTGTGCTGCTCATCGCGAACCTGATTCAGCGAAGCGTGGGGTTTGGTCGCGGCGTGTTGTTTTGCCGCTGGCTGTCGCCCGAGGAGCTTGGCGTTTGGGACATGGCCAGCAGCTTTTTGCTGCTTGCCGCGCCGATTGTCGTGCTCGGTTTGCCAGGCTGTTTTGGCCGTTACCTGGAGAGGTATCGTCAGCGTGGGCAGTTACGCACGTTTTTGCGACGTGCCACGATTTGGACCGGCACGCTCGCCTCACTGGCTGTGGCGGCATTGGTTGTGGCTGCGCCCCAGTTTTCGGATTTCATTTTCGGCGGCGCTGACAGGCAGGTCATGGTCATCGTGCTTGCCGCGAGCCTGGCGGCCGTCATCCTGCATCATTACCTCGAAGCAATTTTTGCGGCGTTACGGAAGTTCACGATCGTATCGGCGATGCACTTTTGCCAGAGTATGCTGTTTGCCGCTATTTCACTGGCGTTACTCTGGTTTTGGCGATTCGATGCCGAAAGCGTGGTGGTGGGATACGGCGCTGCATGCCTTGTATCGGCAGTAATTGCCCTGACATGGAAAGGTGGGGCACTAGTGGCAGAGCTGCCACATGACGATGGTGTGGCACATCGCGAGTTTTGGCCCCCGCTGGTTCGGTTTGCTTTTTGGATTTGGGCAACGAATTTTCTGTGCCACCTGTTTGCGGTCGTCGATCGCTACATGCTCGTCCATTGGAGTGGCCTGGAAAATGCCGAGGCGCTCGCTCAAGTTGGTCACTACCATGCCAGCCGAATCATTCCGTTGCTGTTTCTTTCGGTAGCCGACTTGCTTTGCGGCGTGGCGACGCCGTATCTGAGCCACGATTGGGAAGCGGGAAATCGCCGTCGAGTTTCTGACCATTTGAATTTGATTCTGAAGCTGTCGTCGCTTGCGATGTTCACCGGCGGCGTTTTCGTGCTGCTCTTTGCTCCTCTTTTATTCCATTATGCGTTTGAAGGTCGGTACGACGAGGGCTTGGCGGTGCTGCCGTGGCCAATGGTCTATTGCATTTGGTACGGATTGTTACTGATTGCTCAGAACTATATTTGGTGTGCCGAGAAGGCACGCTTGGCGACCGTACCATTGGCAATTGGACTAGTAGCGAATATTGCGATCAACATGGCGTTGATCCCGGCCTGGGGACTGCTTGGAGCCGTAGTGTCGACCACGATTGCCACAGGCCTTGCAGTGGCTGTGCTGTATTGCATCAACAGGCGGGCAGGCATGCAGATTCAAGCAGGGCTTGTGTGGCTAACCATTGCTCCGGTGGCCATGTGTGCCGGGCCTTGGTGGGGGCTTGGCGGACTACTGCTGACGCTCGGGATACTTCCTTTCTCGCGCACGTTGCTAACACCCGCCGAACGGCAGGAAATATCGACTTTTGCACGGCAACTTTGGACGCGTTTGATCGCCAATCGGCGGAGGAGCATCGAACCAACGGGGGCAAGTCATGCGGTATGACGACGATTGGACTAAGTTTGGAGTTTGTCTTGCAGACGATCCAGAAGAGCCGCAGTTTCGGCTACGCATTGCAAATTGCGGCACAGAGGAAGAAGATGCAGCCGACGCATCGGTGGAACATTGCGTGAAACCTGCGGGGCGACCGCTTCGTGTTCTGTTCATGCAGACCGATATGCGAATAGGCGGCGCGGAAATGGTAACGGCGAACATTATTCGCCGCTTAGACCGCGACCGGTTTGCCCCCGAGTTGTGCTGCTTGAAAGGCCTTGGCGAGATTGGTGAAGAACTCTCGAAAGAGGTGCCAACGTACCACAACTTGCTTCGCAACAAGTACGATCTGCGGGTGCTGCCTCGGTTGATTTCTCTGTTACGAAGCCGAGGAATCGATGCCGTGGTGACTGTAGGAGCTGGTGACAAAATGTTTTGGGGACGTCTTGCAGCCCGTCGCGCTCGGGTGCCGGTAGTGGTTTCGGCACTTCATAGCACAGGGTGGCCAGACGGGGTGGGGCGACTCAACCGTATGCTGACGCGGATAACCGATGGCTTCATTGCCGTGGCCGTTTCGCATGGCGAGTACCTCGTGAAACAAGAAAGTTTTCCGGAAGAACGGGTTACCGTGATTCCCAACGGAGTGGATACCACCAAGTTTGCTCCGATCGGCAATGCGACGTTTGTGCGCCAAGAGTTGGGAATTCCGGCCGATGTGCCGGTAGTTGGCATTGTTGCCGCTTTACGGCCTGAGAAGAACCACGAGTTGTTTCTCGAAATGGCCCGCCGCGTGGTCAGGCAACTTCCCAACGCCCAGTTTTTGCTGGTGGGTGACGGACTGCGGCGAGGGCCGCTCGAACAGCGTGCTGCCGAAATTGGATTGACCAGCCAGGTTCATTTTCTTGGCTCGCGTAACGACGTGCCGAGGTTACTCGGAGTGATGGATGTATTCGCACTGACGTCGCACAATGAAGCGAATCCGATCTCGATCTTGGAAGCCATGAGTGTCGGCGTGCCTGTGGTTTCCACTGACGTGGGCTCGATTCACGAGGCAGTGATCGAAGCAGAGACGGGGTTTTTGGTGCCTGCTGGTGATTGCTCACAACTTACCGATCGTGTTCTCGACCTGCTGACCGACACGACTCGCCGACGAGCGATGGGCGATGCCGCGCGGGAACACGTTGCCAAACACTGGTCGATCGAGGCAATGGTTTCTGGCTATGAGCGGCTCATTGAGTCGATTTATGCGGGGAAAATGCGGCGATGATCCTCGTGTTGCAATTGTCGAAAGGTAGCAATTGCGTGGATAATGAAGGATTAACGGTTTGTGGATAATGTGGGTGAGTGACTCCGTTATCAAAGAAAATGCTATGCGATCAATTCAGCCTTAACGGGGGCAAGGACGCCCCGGCTCGCTCGAAACCAAGTAATTACGTTGTATCCGAACAAAAATTAAACGCCTTTGTCGGCCGATGATCGACACCGATGATTACAGAGCTGATACTCACGACTACGGCCCGCATTTTAAGCGGTGCCAGCGTCCGCTGGATCGATTGCCAGCCGGATACATGCCAGCGTGTGTACTTTGCTAATCACACGAGCCATTTGGACATGCTGCTCATTTGGTCGTCGCTGCCGAGCGAGGTTCGGCAGCTTACGAGGCCAGTTGCCGCGAAGGATTATTGGGATCGCGGGCCTCTACGTCGGTACATGGCGAAAACATTCAATGCGATGCTCGTGGACCGCAAGGAAATTAAGGTTCACCAAAGCCCGGTGGACCTGATGCTCCGGGAAATCGGCTCGACACATTCGTTGATTTTATTCCCCGAAGGTGGTCGAACCACCGGTGAGACGGTGGGCGAGTTCAAGAGTGGGCTGTATTATCTGAGCAAGAAGCGGCCCGATTTGGAGCTTGTGCCCGTGCATATCGACAACATGAACCGCGTGCTACCACGCGGTGAGTTCCTGCCGGTGCCGTTATTATCGTGCATTACGTTTGGGCCGCCGATGTGGCTCGAGGCGGGTGAATCGAAGAATGATTTTCTTGTGCGGGCTCGCGAGGCCGTGCAAAGGTTGAAGGAAGTGCAGTAATGGTACAGAGAGACTGGCTACTTGTGGTGGTCGTTGTCCTGTTACTGACACTCGCCACGGTCGTAGGACAAATCGTAAAGCGGCAGCCGCACTTGGGGCTCAACGCGGCGGCTATCAATACGTTTAACCGGCGCGTGCGAGCGTGGTGGGTAATTTTCGCACTGCTTGCCATCGCGTTTGTGAGCCCTACGGTTACCGTGGCGTTGTTCGGTTTTCTTGGCTTTTGGGCGTTACGCGAGTTCATCACGCTGACACCAACCCGACTGGGAGATCACCGCGCGTTGTTTTGGGTGTTTTTCTTCTTCACCCCGCTACAATTTGTGCTGGTCGCTTATAACAAATATGAGCTTTATAGCATTTTGATTCCGGTCTATGCGTTTCTGTTCATACCGGCACGGATCGCGATGGCTGGCGACTTCAAACGCTTTTTAGAACGTGTAGCAAAGATTCAATCTGGCTTGTTGATTTGTGTTTATTGCTTGAGTTTTGCGCCGGCGCTACTCTATCTCGATCGCTCGCCCGATGATAAGGCAGCCAACGCGAGGCTTCTTTTCTTTTTTGTTGCGATCACTTTGCTAGCCGAGGCTTTCCAATTTGTTTGGAGTCAACTATACGGACGGCACGTGATTGCGCCGACGATTAACGCGGCCCGCACCTGGGAGGGCCTTGTGGGAGGATCCGCTAGTGCGGCACTCGCGGGTTTTGCTCTGTACTGGGCCACACCGTACCACAAGGCTTGGCACGCGGCGTTTATGGCGATGGTGGTGGCTGTCATGGGATTCGCCGGCTCGATGACCATGTCGGCCATCAAACGAGATCGAGGCGTGCGCGACTACGGCACTCTAGTCGAGGGCCATGGCGGCGTGCTCGACCGCATCGATTCCATTTGCTTTGCCGCGCCGGTGTTCTATCACATTACACGCGAACTGTTAGTGTGAGCCGGGCCGCCATATTGTTCTCGTGGCACGTTGGACAGAGAAAAACCGGCCTCGTAGAGGCCAGCCATGGTGTCTGCACGAATACTATTCTTCGGTAGAGGATTCTGCTTCGTCGCCGGTTTCCATGCCAAGTTGTCGCATCTTGCGGTAAAGGTTCGAACGATGCACACCCAAATTGCGAGCGGCCAGGCTCACATTACCACGCGCCCGATTGATCGATTGCTGAACGTATTTACGTTGGAACTCGTACGTGGCATCGGTCAGAGGTAGCCCCTCGGCGACCATTGATGACGAAGCGGCGGCGGCAGGGGAAATGATAAACGCTAAATCTTCGGCTTCGATACGGTCGCCCACCGAGAGATAGGCAAGCCGTTCCATGAGATTACGGACTTCTCGCACATTTCCAGGCCAAGTGTGGCTTTCCAAACGTTTCCTTGCACCTGCGGAGAGCTTCAGCATACGTCTCCCGGCACGTCGGCTGAAGTCTCGGAGGAAATGCTCAGCCAACAAGAACACATCGTTGCCGCGATCGCGAAGTGACGGCAAATCGATCGTGACGACGTTTAATCGAAAGTACAAATCTTCGCGAAAGCGCTTCGCGCGAACAAGTTCGACAAGCTTTTGATTTGTGGCCGCGATCACTCGCACGTCGGTATGAATCGGTCGACTTCCGCCTACGCGAACAATTGTTTTTTCTTCGAGCACTCGCAGAAGTTTTGCTTGGCCGGCAAGGCTCATATCCCCGATTTCGTCGAGGAAGAGCGTGCCCCCGGCAGCCAGCTCGAATTTACCAGCCCGTGCTTCGTGAGCGTCGGTAAACGCCCCTTTCTCGTGACCAAACAATTCACTTTCGAGCAGCGTTTCGGTAAGAGCCGCGCAATTGACGGCGATAAACGGATGTTTGCGGCGGCGACTGCCGAAGTGAATACTCCTCGCGACAACTTCTTTGCCGGTTCCATTTTCGCCCAATAGCAAGACGGCAAGATCCGTGTCGGCAAGACGCCGCACGGTTGCACGGATCGCCTGAATGGGCGCAGACTCACCGACTAGCAACGCATCCTGAGCTGTTTGTTCCACGAGCAGCTCGTGACGCTCGAGCAACTCGGAAAATTCCTGCGTGTTTGCCAGCGCTACGGCGGCATGGGCTGCAAACTCTTGGAGCCCATATTCATCGTCGACGGTAAACACGCCCTGACGTTTGTTCAACAGTTCAAATGCTCCCATACGCTCGCCTTTTGACGATACAAGTGGCACGCACAGAATGGTCTTGGTGCGGTAGCCGGTTTGCTTATCGACCGTGCGTTCAATTTCATCGGCATCATGCGTGCTCACACGGCGCGACTCACCGGTTTGAATGACCTGCCCGACGATGCCGGCATCGTCGGGCAGGCGTAATTCATCGCCTTCGACACCGAGAGCTGGTCGACCGACGATTGTGCGATTCGGCTTATTCCATAGGAAGATGCTTGCCCGATCGGCGTTGAAGAGCCGGGTGGCTGCCTCGGCCATTTGCGTTAACAGAACTTGCATCTCGTTGGTTTGCTGCCACTCCTGCGTAATCGCAAGAATGGCCTCCAGGCGCTCGATTCGTTGTGACTCGTGTTGCACTCGCTCGACGATTGCAGCGGCATCGCTGAGTGCCGTAGCGGCGGTGGTGAAAGAAGAATGCTCAAATTTGCCTCGGGCAAGCAACACCTGTTCTGGAGTTGATGATCCGTGGGTTTTTCGCGAATGGTTTCGCAATGGTATTGCAGTCCACTGCGACGTGGCAACCAATTCACCACGCTCTACAGCTTCTGCGGCTAAAGTGAGTGGCACCTCGTGGTTTGCTATCCCGCGTGCGGCGACGACTGTCCATTCGGGAGCTGTGGCCAGCACGATCGCGCTGGCATCCGCGGCTAAAGCGGCATTTAGTTGCTCTAAAGCCTGGGGGTAGAATTGGCTCAGTCTGACAATCTCGCTAGACAGGCGGAGCAGGTTGGGTACGATGGCGAGCATTCAATTTGGAAAAGTTGATGGCGCTGGGCCAGAGGCACTGTACAACGCCATTGGCACATAGCAGGGCTAGATTCGCATAAAATGGGCCGTTTGACGCCAAACAGCGATGAATTATACGCCCTGATGTCATTTTAACAACACACAATCAAATCAATTCCGCGACACCCCCGCGACGAACGATACAGCCCAAAGCGGAATTGCTGAACGAAAAAGCTAGGAGCATTTGATGAAACCGATTTTTGCGGATAAGCGTGGCCTGATTACCGGCGTGTTCAATAAGCAATCCATCGCCTGGGCAATTGCCGAAAAGGTCCTCGAAGAGGGCGGAACCTGCGGCTTCTCCTACATGCCCGACAAACCCGATGATGAGCGAAAAAAAAACCTGGGCCGCATCACCAAGCTGATCGAAGGGAACGCCAACTGTGCCTTCGCTCAGCCGATGGACGTGACGAATGATGAACATATCGCGGCGTTGATGGATGCATCCAAGGAAAAGCTCGGCAAACTCGACTTCTTGCTCCATTCGATCGCGTTTGCTTTGCCGGATGATCTCAAGCGCGACACGATCGAAACAAGCCGAGCAGGCTTTAAACTAGCCATGGAAATCAGTGCTTATAGCCTCATTGCGCTGGCGAATGCGGCTCGGCCAATTTTGAATGAGAATGCGAGCATCCTCACGCTCACCTACTACGGCGGCGAACGGCCTGTGCCTGGCTACAACGTGATGGGTATCTGCAAAGCGGCACTCGACTCGACCGTGAAATACTTGGCTTACGATTTGGGAGCACAAGGCGTTCGCGTCAATGCACTAAGTCCTGGACCTTTGCAGACGATCTCCGGACGCGGCGCTGGTGTGGATGAAATGCTTGGCCTGTACGAGGCGATGGCACCACTGGGACGCAACGTTACGCACGAAGAAGCTGGCAAGTGTGGCGCGTTTTTGCTGTCCGACCTTTCGTCGGGAATCACCGGAGAAATCCTGCATCTCGACGGAGGATACAATATCATGGGCTCCCCCGGCCGGATGCTGGATCGTATCAAATCAGCACCAGCCAGCTAGCATGTGCAAATGCGAAAAATCTGGCCGCTAATTAGCCTAGGGGTTTCTCGGGGTGCATGCTAGGATCGTGCAAAGTTTACAAAGCGCCGCTCGAAAATGAACCCGCTGAGCGTTGCCGCGTAACTGAGTTTGGTATTTAAACCCGCCATCGATTGGTCTCCGCCGCATGGCAAGCGAAGTCTGCTGCAGACATCGCTTGCTGAGTTGCGAGCGACCGGGTTCGCGACATTGATCGTTGCGTTGCCTAAGATCATCGATTCGACCCTACGCTCGTCTGCTGCAATGCGGTATCGACGGCGCGTGCAACATGGATGTTTAGCACGAAGGAGAGAGCATGGACGCTCGTGTCTTTCGGTTCGTTCGTAGAACGGCCTTCTTTGCCTGTCTTGGTTTGTCGCTTGGCCACGCGCCGATCGCGCTGGCAATTGGCGGCTACAAGACTCGGAACTTCACCGTTTCGGCACCCAATGCGCAACTTGCGAAAGAAATTGGCGATTCGGCCGAGGTTTGGCGTCGTCAACTTTCGATCGAGTGGCTGGGCCAAGAAATGCCCGCTTGGTCGAAACCATGCCCTATCAATGCGAAACTGGCTCATGGCGCGGGCGGTGATACCAGTTTCATTTTCGATCGCGGCGAGGTATTTGGGTGGAAGATGAACATCCAAGGTTCACGCGAACGAATTCTTGACTCCGTACTGCCGCACGAAGTTACGCACACGATTTTTGCGTCTCATTTTCGCCAACCTCTACCGCGTTGGGCTGATGAAGGCGCTTGCACGACAGTCGAGCATCAAAGCGAGATTGCTAAACAGGAACGCAATCTGATCACCTATTTGAAAACGGGGCGTGGTATTCCATTCAACCAAATGTTCGCCATGAAGGAATATCCGGCTGACGTAATGCCGTTGTATGCCCAAGGTCATTCGACGGCTCAATGGTTGATTGAAAGCCGTGGCAAAACGGCATTTCTTGAGTTCCTTGCCGATGGCATGAGCGATGAAAACTGGGAGCGCGCCGTACAGAAACACTACGGTTTCAACAATTTATATGTGATGCAAGCCGCTTGGAACGATTGGGTAAAACAGGGCCGTCCACGGCTGACGCCATCCGATGCTTCTGGGGCCGTTTTAGCTTCCAACACACGCGGTGCGTCGCCTGGCACCGGCAGTGGCGGCAATGATTCACAGCAGGCAATTCTTCGCACGCAGAGCCCCGATAATATCACTCCCGTGACCCACCCGCGTGTGCCACGTAACACCGAGATCGGTCCTGTCGCAGTTGCCTCTGCAAGTGGGTCGGTCTACGCTACCGCTGCAGCTCGTGCAGAACGTGATCGTCAAGTGGTCGCAAACACTAGCGAAGTACGGAGTCCCTCGGGAAGCGTTTACGATGCTTCGATCGATTCGGGAGTAATTCGTCGTTAAACGCTAAGCCGCAAACATCTGGGGCCCCTGATTGATTGCCTGGGCAGGCAGGCGGTTATTTGAGTTTGAGATCGAGATTTTTTTCCCAAATCTTGTAGATGTCGTCAACGTTTTCGATGCCGCCAGACATTACCTCGTCGCCGATGATTTGCACTGGCAGGCCGAAACTCTTAGAGCCGCGATGTTGTTGTTGCAGCATTGCGTATAGATCCACGTAACTTTGAATCTGCTTGGTCATCGCCTCGCCGTCGCGCACTTCTCGCAGTTTTTTCCCATCTACGGTTTTGTATGCACGCGCGACGATGACGTCGAGCGCTGGCGGTTTGTCTTGGCCAGTCATCAAAAAGTCGTGAAATCGCGGGAACGCCTGAGGTCTAATCTTCGCAATTGCACAAGCCGTTTTGGCCGTAGCGCACGCTCCCCTGTGAGATGCCGACGGGTCGGTAACCAGCTTATTGCACGTGCTGTCGAGCGGTACATTCAAAACTACTAAAGCAACCTGATCGCCATAGCGGCTCAGGGCTTTTTTCATCAACTGGTGAGTTTTGCGACAGTGCGAGCAATCGTAGGAAATCATTTCCACGACCACGTGAGGAGCCTGTGGCGAGCCGATGATCGGCTGTTCGTAGGTATCTAGTTCGAGCTTGCCACCCAGGAATTTTACTTTGCGAGATTTTTTCCCCGCTGTGGTAGAAGCCGAATCTGAATTTTGTGTCGATTCGGGGTTCTGGCTTGGCGCGGTCGGATCGTCACTTGCTGCAATCGATGATGGTGATACGTCGGTTGACTCTGCGGCTGTTAAGGAATCGTCCAGGTTCGATTCATCGGGAGGAATTCGCATCGCCACACGAGATTTGCCATCGCCTGTGGGTTCGTCTGCTGAGGATGCTTCGCCTTCAGCAGAGGCCGCGTCGTTGTCGCCTGAGCCGAGTTGCACCGACTGATTAAGAGCAACCTGCTGGACATCGAAGGGTTTCGACGGAAGTAGAACCTGGGCCGACACAAGCCCTGTCAGCAGGACGATTGCCGTGCTGAGTGCGAGCAAATAGGCGGGCTTTGCCGCGGGGACTCGCGATATCCTCGCAGACGTAGTTGCTTCGACAAGCGGCACGGTGCGACTCGCAGAACTTGAGACAGAACGGCTGCTGCTGATGGGGACCGCTGGTCGTTCTGCCTTGATAGGTGCTGTACGGCTCGTGGCGGGAATTGCGGACTTGAGAGCGCTCAGCGATGCGGTTGAAGCACCGGCAACACGTGGCGTTTTGGATGCACCTGGATGCCGCAGAGCCGCAACGGTGACAATCGTGCCAATGAGTATGCCACAAATATCTATGGCGAGGCAGAACAAACAATAGTCGCCGATTACAAAAGTCTGCAAACCTATGAACCAAATGCTGGCACCAGTGGCAATGAATGCGAGCGCTATGAAGGCCGTGTGAATCCATCGCCCGGCCGCGCCTTGTATGCCGAGTAGCACACTGAGTGCTGCCAATGATGCATAACAGGCCAGCCCCAGCACCGCGATAGGCAGCCCGAGCAATTTCGACCACGAACTGTTGAGCACGACATCGCAACCATTATGGCCACCGACACCACAGCCGGCCACGGAGGCATTAGTCACGGATTTCCAGGCTAAATAGGCGGACAACAAAAATGCCGTCCAAGACAGCACGCGCAAACACCAACGAACGCCTGAGCTAAAAACCGGTGACGATGCAGACGTAGCGATATTCATAATCAGAGGGGGTTGGCGGACTTGATCTCGATAAGCCGCCCAGGCAGCGAACCGAGGGGATTTCCTATTTCAATCTACGTTGTTGCGAACTGGCAGGCGAGGGCCTGGCAGCACCGCTAGCAGCCACTCCCCTTTCTCCTTTTGCCCTAAAAGTCCATCTTGTGTCCTAATCGTTACCATCGCTACTATCCGATACCTTTTAACACGGAGCGAGAAGCTCGGAGTAGGGAGTGCGCGCGGGAAGCATACTCCTTACTCCAAGCTTCTGCTCATATCTCCCACCCCCATTCTGCGAGTCGAATAACATGAACATGAGTCCGAAGGTGCGGCCGTTATGGCAGCGTTTGCTGCTGATGTTTGGCACCAGTTTGCTGTGGGCCTATAAAGTGCTCCATTTGCCGCGTTTCATTTTACCGCGCGACATTAAATCGATCGTAAACAATTGGACTAACGAAATGTTCTGGAAGCTGATTAGCACCGGCTTCACCCAGGCATACATTGACCAAACGTGCTACTTCAAGCAGCCGACCTCGTTCAAGCCGAAGGCGCAGGTTGCTCCCCAACATGCGCTCAGCGAGACCGAGATCAAGCGCTTCTATACGCAGGGATTCCTTGGTCCGTTCGATGCTTTCAGCCACGACGAAATGATGGACTTCAAGAAGGAAGTACTGGCACTCGAAAACGAAAAGAGCAAGGCCTACGGCTGGGCCACGCCGCGCGATCGCCATTTCGAATCGCCACGTTTGTGGAACTACATGAAGCACCCGGCCATCGTTGAGCGCTGTGCTCAATTGCTCGGTCCGGACCTACTCGTGTGGCGTTCGCAGTACTTCTACAAAGGCCCTAAGTCACCAGCGATTCAATGGCATCAAGCCAGCACGTTCATGGTGGAAGATTACCAGGATCCGGGTATCTTTCCGCCAGATCGTAGCGAGGTATTCCAATTGACCGTGTGGGTCGCTATCGACGATGCCACGCCAGAACGCGGTTGCTTGCGTTTTGCCCGTGGCACTCACGACAAAATCCGCGCTATCAAGTTCGGTGGCCAGGAAGGCTTCTACAAGGCCGCCTACACGTTCGACTTCGATGAATCCAAGGAGGATTGCGTCGAGTTGCCGGTGAAGGCTGGTCAGTTTATTATCTTCACAGAGCGCTGCATTCATGGTTCGGGGCCGAATACGACCGACCATCATCGCCTTGCGTTCAACATGCGTGTTATTCCGACGCACGTGCCGGCCTACACCAACAAGAAGTATTACCGCAGCGTGTACAATGGCGGTAAGTACCAATTGGATAAGTGGGGCGTGGCTTTGTTGCGTGGCGAGGACAAACACCGCGTTAGCCGTGCGATTCCGCCAGCGGACCTGGAAACAGGAATTTTCACACGAGTGATTCCTCCTGGCGAACCATTGCCTGCTTTGCCGAAGCAAACCCGCATCGCCGCTTAAGGCGATGTGAGGGTGGAATGTGAATCACGCGAAGCCGGCGACCGCAAATCGCCGGCTTCGCTCGTTTCGAGGATTGCGACCATGCGAACAATTCGCGGTAAATGGGCACTCGTTACGGGTGCGGCCTCGGGAATCGGCCGGGCGATTGCGCTTCGGCTGGCTCAAGAGGGTGCCAAACTGGTGCTCATCGATATTGATGAAACGCGGCTGTCCGAAGTCGCGGAAGAAACCAAGTCGATTGGGGTGGAAACAATTACTCGGCGCTGCGATGTAAGCGAGCCACGCGAAGTATCGGCCGCGGTGGCTGAAACACTGGCTCGTTGCGGGGGAGTGGATATTCTCGTCAACAACGCGGGAATTACGTATTACGGTAAGACCGAGCGAATGTCGTCCGAGCACTGGGATCGATTGCTGCGAATCAACTTGCTCTCTCACCTGCAGTTCACGCGCGAGTTACTGCCTACGATGCTGGAGCGCAAAGAGGCCCATGTACTGAATGTTTGCAGCGTGCTGGGACTGGTGGGCATGCCCAAGGTTGCGGCGTACTGCACTTCGAAATTCGGGATGGTTGGATTCAGCGAATCGCTGCGGAACGAGTATGGTCGCGATGGCTTAGGGGTTACCGCCCTGTGCCCAGGTTTCGTGTCGACCAACCTGTTTACTAATGCTCCGCTCGAAAAGCCGTCGGAGGAGCATAAGCTGCCCCCTAAAAGCATTTGCACGACTCCGGAGCGAGTGGCCAATGCCGCGGTGAAGGCGATTTACCGCAACCGTCGCCTCGTGGTTGTCGAACCGTTTGCCAAATTCCTTTATATCACTAAACGCTTCGTGCCTTGGCTGATGGATTTCGTGTTTCATAGGGGCCGCCGCAAGCGAGTGGCCCGAAAAATGGCCCAATTATCCAAGGCTGCGTAAAAGGGCAGAGCCAGGGCGAATTATCCCTGGCTCTGTTGCTTGGCTTATCAAAATCCTGCTTCCTGAATCGGGCAAATCTAGCACATTAACAGGCATGATGGCGTTTACGCACTGGTCCTGGCTGATATCCGCGGCTGGCGCGGCCACCAGTGTATCGGTAACCATATTCCACAGCAAACCATTCGGCATACCGTTCGCGGTCCATGTAACCCGTGTTACGGTCGTCCACCAGATGCCCAAGTTCGTGCATCAGGATATTGTTGAGGTAAAAATCGCGAGCGGCCGCTTCGCTCCAGGTGAGGGTCCAGTTCCCTGGTGATGTTTCAGTCCATTCGCCGCCGTACATTTGGGTTTCGTTGACCAAATTCGGGCGAGGTGGGCTGTCGAAGTGCTCGACAAGCGATTCCTCGAGGGGATAGAGATACAACGTGTTGCCCCACTGCATGCCGTAGCAAGGGAACGAGGCTTTTTTGCGGGTCATCTTGCTAAGCTGCACTATCTCGAGTTGGCTTAGGAAGTTCTGGGGTGCCTGCGCAAGGCGTGAGCGAATGTCGGCCGGAGTCAAAATATGGCGATAGCCTTCGCCAGGCTCCTGAACGACAATACGGTAGCCGGTGGATTCAGTGGAATCGTACCAATTTTCCGGTGGCGCGAAGGGTAGGCGCGCATTACGTTGGCCAGTGCTCGAGCGACGCGCTTGTTTGGGGCGTTGCTGCGAGTAGCGGCTACGAATGTTTGTATTGCGACCCTTGGCCTGCCGGCTGGTCGATTTGGCTGGATTATTTCTACGAGCGTTCATCGCGGTAAGCCCTACGTGGGCAAAGGGTTGCCGCTAACAGAACAAGCGGGCGACGTCCGAAGGCAGGTCCAGTGGTCGTCGCCGCTGGTTTGGGTGCCAGCGGTCCACCACATCCAAATGGCGGGATTAGGGGAAAAGGGCGAAACTCGTTCCCGAGCCTCAATTCCATCGTAGGCAGCCGACCAGAGAGCGTTCAACAAAAACCGTAAGTCATTACAAAACAACAACTTACAAACATCGATTTGGGCGACATTCGGGACGCCGCGGGAATCCCGCCGGGGGCCTGCAAGCTGCCCAAAACACTCACTCATGTCGCAAAAAATCAACACGAATCGAGATCGAGAAGTCGTTCTGTACACGCGCGTTGGTTGCCATCTGTGCGACGATGCAGAACAGCTATTGCTTTCGCATGGCCTCATCCCCACGCTGGTCGATATCGATCAAGTGCCCGAACTCCGCGCCCAATTCGACACTTGCGTTCCTGTTGTAGTGATTGATGGCCGAGTGCGCTTCAAAGGTAGGATCAATCCAATGCTGCTACAGAGGATCCTCGATAACCCCGAGTCGGCTAACTGAGTCGCGGTCAGGATTCTTTTCGAGGCTTTGAGATGACACGGTCAGCCTCGGTAGCATTGCGCAACCCGTGTCGAAAGACGCCAACAAAACTGTAGGCCAGGAAGGCAAGCCAGCCGACAATTACAGAAATCGAGCAAGCGCCGACTACGACAGAAGCTAGTGAGGCTTGGTCGCTAAGCTGGCTACGGAGCAAAACCATGCCTAGTAAACCGCCTGCGACCATGGCCAGCACGATAAAGCGAACGAGCCAGGGCAGGGGAGTGCTACGACGCTCGTGCCAAGGTGAGCGTGGCAACGCCGATGCTGCCGGCTGTCCGGGAGCTACCTGGGCCACCGTTTCTTGCTCGCTAAGCCTACGAGGGTAATTTCGGTCTGTATGAGCCCTTAGTTTGGCCCCTAGCGCGGTGCCGAATAGGTGCATGATGACTACGAACACTACGATAAGAAGTGCAAGGGCCATCAGCCCATGAAAGGTAACCAAAACGGCCATCAAAACACTGATCAGCGTTACTACCACGAGCAACTGTTTCAGCCCGAAATGGAAGTGTGGCAAACCGGCCTGAGGCGGCGAGTCGGCTATCGAAGTTGCCTCGTGGGATTTTGGGGAGTCGGCTGGCATTCCTACACCCTCTGATGATTGCCTGCCGGGCATTATTGGCTGGAAGATGCAGAGAAACAAGCATCCTATTGGTGGCAATTTGGCCGACGATGGGTCTGCTCGGAATTGTGGTGAGTGGGAGTCGGGCAAACACTTTTCATCGAGGAAACTGATCGTTTAGTCGGATTGGCGGGAACACTTATGAGCGGTATCTTGGGATTTCGTCGACGGTTCGGAGCGATTAGCCCGGCCTTATTGGTTTAGTTGTGTAAAGATCTGTAACAGACGAGAAATAACAATGCCGTGGATTGTTGAGCGTGATTCTGAAATTACCTGGGACCGGCTGCAGCAATTGATGGAGCAAACAGTTGCCGAGGCGAAGCAGCGAATCTGCGCGAATCCGAAACGTGTATTGTTGCTTCCCCCCGATATTACTCGAATGCACTCCGGGGCCGGCCGTTTAACGGAAATTCTCTACAACCTCTTGGCAGAGGAAGCCGAGGTACATGTCATTCCGACTCTCGGGCAGCATGTACCGCATACGGCGGAAGAAAATCGGCTTATGTTCGGCTCGATTCCTAACGAGCGAATTCATGCACACGATTGGCGGAATGGTTGCGTGGACGTCGGAGAGATACCCGCTCGATTCGTAGATGAAACGACGCAAGGAGCGGCAGATTGGTCGATGCCAATCGTGCTCAATCGACCACTGATGGAAGAACCATGGGATTTGATTATCAATGTGGGACACGTGGTTCCGCACGAAGTGCTGGGATTTGCGAACCACAACAAAAACTATTTCATTGGCCTGGGCGGCAAAGATTTGATCTGCACGGCCCACATGGCGGCCGCGGCGTGCGGGATTGAAAACAATCTAGGAAACCTGATCACCCCTCTCCGTGCGATTTTCAATCGTGCGGAAGATGAGTTTTTGGGCTCGTTGCCCGATCTCTATGTGCAAGTCGTCCTCGCCCGAAATGAAGAAGACAGGCTCGTACACACGGGAGTGTACGTAGGGGACGATTTGGAAACGTACCTGGGGGCGGCGCGTCAGTCGCGTGAGCAAAATATCACTCTTTTCGAGGAACCGGTTGAGAAAATAGTTTGCGTGATGCAGGGTGACGAGTTTTTTAGCACATGGGTAGCCAATAAATCGATCTACCGCACTCGGATGGCCCTGGTCGATGGTGGAGAATTGATCGTGATCGCTCCAGGATTAAAGCGGTTTGGCGAGCAAGAGGATGTTGATGCACTGATCCGAAAGTACGGCTATGTGGGCACTCCGCGTGTGATGGAACAATATGCCCAAAATGCCGACATGCAAGATTTGGCCCACGGCACGGCTCATTTAATGCACGGGTCGAGCGAGGGCCGTTTCAGAATCACGTATGCGCCAGGCCATCTCACACGAGATGAAGTCGAGGGCGTAAACTTTGACTACGCCGACATTCAAGAAACCATCGAACGATATCGCCCCTCGGAGTGTAAACAAGGATGGAACACCACAGCCGACGGTGAGCGATATTATTTCATTCCCACACCTTCGGCAGGCTTGTGGGCAACACGGGAGAAGCTGTTCAACCGACCTAGCGGCTTTGAACAAGATTAAGGCATTGCATTACTCGCGCAGTAAGCGAAGTGGAAATATCGAACTTTGGCACAGCTTCGATTGAGTTCGATCAACCGAACCAGCCGCGTTTCATAAAGGCGACACGGGCAGCGGCTTCGTCGGCCTCGATATCGAACAGCTTGTCGAGGCGGGTGATCTTGAAGACTTGGCGGATCTCGGAATCGATCGAGCACAGCTTCATTTTCACTTTGAACTCGCCGGCCTTTTTGTGGACCTGCACGAGCTTGCCCAGCATCGAAGAGGACATGAACTTCACGTTGCGGAAGTCGAGAATCACACGTTCTTCGCTCGTTTTGTTGAGCATTTCCATCAGCTCGCGTCCTAGCTCCTCGAGTTTTGTTTCGTCGAGAATTCTGGGGTCATCGAAAACAACGGTAAGGATGCCGTCTTTGGTGCTGCAGGTAAGAGACATCGGCCAGTCCAAAAGTAAGGAACGTGAGACGATTTGCAGATTAACCGAGCGGGGGCTAATTGGCAACCATTTAGCGATGCAACCCGCCAGCAGAGATTCTCCGCTGGCGGGCTACCGCTAACCAATTGGATTTTCTTTACTAGGAAACGCGGCGAATGACACCGGTCACGATGCCAAGCACTTGGGCACTTCGGCTATAGATTGGCTTCATGGAGGCATTTGCCGGTTGAAGCCGGACCCGATTCGCCTCTGGATACCAATATTTGAGAGTTGCCTCGCCTTCGTCCGTAATTGCCACAACGATGTCGCCTTTGTGGGCAGTTCGAGCCCTGCGGCAAATGACTACATCGCCATCGGAGATTTGGGCTTCGATCATGGAGTCGCCTTTGACTCGCAGAGCAAACTGGTTCTTTCGCTGGGGAAACCAATCTTCGAAATTGAATCGTTCGGCTTGTTCGATTGCTTCGGTAAGGTTGCCGGCGGCGATCTGCCCCACCAGGGGCATGCCGCGATCTTCCTTGTAGGCATCCGCAATCTGAATAGCCCGCGACATGTTTGGTTCGCGTATGATGAGCCCCTTCTTTTCGAGAGCTTTGAGATGGCACATCACGCCGTTGGGCGAGCTTATTTGGAAATTATCGCCAATTTCGCGAACGGTAGGGCCATAGCCACGCCCGGTAATCTTTGCTCGAATAAACTCAAAGACTTCTCGTTGACGAGTAGTAAGATCGGACATGGACATTTGCAGAACTCCAAGTGGCACGCGGCCGCAAAAAATACTTTTAAGTGGATCGAAATGGATGCAGCACAATTCCATGTGCTGCTGAACGTACACTATAATATACGTGCGTACATCGTCAAGTCCAGCCCTAAATCTTTGCAGCTTATAAAAATTTACGGCCGGGGCAAAGAATCCTAAGCAAGGAGCGGTTTTGCAGGTAGACTTGGGCAGAAGACGCCTAAATTCCCGCCGACATCCAAACACCCCTTTGTACTGATTTTCCAGGCATTCTTGGAGATTTTTGGGGAGTTTACGAGCACCTAAATCGCTGGGGATGTGTCTCTTTTCGAGTTCGACGGCGTTCATTATCGTAAGGGCCGGCCTGTATTGAAATATGGTGGCGGTTGAAGCCCACCGATAGGGTTGTCAGATTCGCCCTCCCATTTAGGAGCCAGTTTAGACTGGCAATATCTATATGATCCACGTGATTGCAACCATAGAGACGGCAACTGGGCGTCGCGAAGACTTTTTGAACGCGTTCGACCAGCTTGTGCCCGATGTGTTGGCCGAAGACGGATGCATTGAGTATGGGCCTGCCCTTGATGTGGCAACCGCTCTCAATAACGACCCGGTACGCGAAAATGTGGTGACCGTGGTCGAAAAATGGGAAAGTCTGGACGCACTCCACGCCCATCTCAAGGCACCCCACATGGTTCGCTATCGGGATCGCGTAAAAGACCTGGTAATTTCGGTCTCTCTACGCGTGATGGAACCCGCATAGACATCGGGAATCGAAGTTTTTAGCAAGAGCTTAAACGATGACTGAGATTTCCCGTCGAGACATTATGACGAATGCCAAGACCGTGGTGGTTAAGGTCGGCACGCGTGTATTGGCTAACGAAGACGGGACGCTCGCCCAAGAACGAGTGACGGCTCTGGCGGAACAACTCGTGCGGCTCATGGCCGAAGGCCGCTACGTGGTTCTGGTTAGCAGTGGGGCGGTGGGTGCCGGAATTGGCCGATTGAAGCTCCCCCAGCGTCCCACGGACCTAGCACATTTACAGGCGGTTGCTGCGGTGGGGCAGAGCCGTCTGATCGAATCCTACAATAAAGCTTTGGAAGTGTATGGCCGTCATGCAGCCCAGATATTGCTTACGGCGGACGATTTGAACGACCGCATGCGGTATTTGAATGTGCGGAACACCTTGCTCGCCCTGTTCCAGTATGGGGCGTTGCCAATCATCAATGAAAACGACACGGTTCGGGTCGACGAACTGCAGCGAAATGTGGGCGATAACGACCGATTGGCTGCGATGGTCACCAATCTGATTCGGGCCCCTCTTCTTGTGCTACTTTCGGATGTAGAGGGCCTTTACGACCGCCATCCGAGCGAGCCGGGAGCAGCCATAGTCTCCCAAGTAACGCAGTTTGACTCGGCCTACCGCGATTTTCAGCGGCTGCCCGCTGTTCAACGAGGGGGAATCGTCCTGAGCCGCGGAGGTATGGCCAGCAAACTCGAAGCCGCACGGCTTGCGGTATCGGCTGGCGAAAACGTGGTAATCGCCAATGGGCGACGCCCGAACGTGCTCCTGGAAATCCTTTCTGGCGAGGCTGTTGGCACATTATTTGTTGCCCAAGGCCCTGCCGTAGCGTTGAAAAAACGCTGGATAGGCCTCACCGCCCAACCCTGTGGGCGGATGCTGTTGGACTTTGGTGCCCAAACCGCGGTGGTGCAGCAGGGGCGTAGCCTCCTGGCAATTGGAATCCGGCAGGTCGAGGGTAGCTTCCAAAAAGGAGACGTGGTAGCCCTCTGCAGAGAAGACGGCTCAGAACTGGCCCGAGGGCTCACGAACTACAGCGCCGACGAGATGAGAAGGATCGCCGGGCAACCGACCGAGCGGATTGTAGAGATTCTAGGACATTGCCCTTACGACGAAGTGGTCCATCGCGACAATCTTGCTATCACAAGTTAAGCAGGGTAAGCTACAATTTCGAGGAGAACTGAGTTCTCTTTAACGCCCCTCTCTGAGCTAGCTTTGCTAGCTGCGCGGCTGGCGGAGCCGGTTGGGGGGTTATGTGGAAGGTTCCCCCCACGTCTATCCCCGCTTGAGCTCCCACAAATGTCTGTTGCGACCGACCTGCCGCTCCGCGCGCCTTCTGCGCCTCTCGACCCTGTCGTTCAACCCGCAGTTGAAAGGCTGACGCGGGCAAGCTTTACCCCCCCCGCAGATGTAGTAGACAGCGGGTTGCCCCTTTCGCGTGTTGGATTCGGCGCATTTTCGCAAGACATGCTGCGAGGCATCCGTTGGTTACATGAAACCCACGGCCCGATTGCGGCGATCGAAGATGGCGGACAACGGGTCGTGTTCCTATTCAGCCCGGAATACAACCAACAGGTTCTTTCCGATATTGAAACGTTCCACGCCCGGTTTTTTGCCGTCCGTGGCCCCAAGAAGTCGTCGCAACGACGTTGTACCAGCGGTTTGCTGGCGATGAACGGTGCGCAGCACCGTCGCAATCGTCGTTTGGTCAAAGAGCCATTCAGCTTGCGAGCCATTAGCACCTACGGCGCAACGATCGCCCGCATGACGGACGAAATGCTCGATTCGTGGCAACCGGGCGAAACATGCGATATGGCAGAAGTGATGCGGCAATACATGTTGCGTGTCACAAGCCGATTGCTGTTCGGACTGGACGATTCGGAGGCAGCCTATCGACTGGGCGACATGATCGCCCAGTGGGTAACCCTCAATCAGGAAGTTGGCGTGGGGGCACTCGTCCCGAATGATCAATTCCTGAACTTGTATGAAGATTTAATGGGCTTCGCCAAGGATTTAGAGGGGGAGATTCTGGCGATGATTCGCCGTCGTCGCGAAAGCAACGAACCGGCAGGTGATGTGCTCTCGATTTTAGTGCGGGCCCACGATGCCGAGGGCGGCCTTTCGGATGAAGAATTGGTCGGCCAGGCAGCCGTGTTGTTTGGTGCCGCCCACATGACGACCGCCCACTCGCTGACCTGGACGCTTTTGCTTCTCGCTCAGCACCCAAGCGTCATGAATCAACTTTGGAATGAGTTCCAATCGTCAGATGAACAGGGCGACATGCCGATAGAAATGGCCAACGGGTCGTTGCCCAAAGGCGAGAATGTTTCTCTGCTCGACCGCGTGATTAAGGAAAGCATGCGACTTTTGCCCGCCTCGGCCTATTCGCAGCGAATTAATAACGAAGCTGTGCAGCTCGGCCCCTTCAATTTGACACGCGGTACGGGCATCGTTTTTACTCCGCTCATAACGCACCACTTGGCCGATTTGTATCCGGAACCGGAAAAGTTTCTCCCCGATCGCTGGAAGACGTTGCGGCCGAGTCCATACGCGTATCATCCGTTCGGTGCCGGGCCACGGCTTTGCATCGGCGGGCCGCTGGCTACTGCGATCATGCGAATTTCGTTGCGGCGAATCCTCTCACGATACCGCCTCAGCGTGGTGCCCGGTTCGAACGTCGGCGTCCATGTGGAATCGACGATGCTCATACCGACCAACGGCCTGCCGATGCAAATTCATCCTGGCGACGGTTTTTTCGAGGCGAACCCCATCGTGGGCAATATCCACGAACTGGTGGAATTCGACGAAATGCCGATCAGCGGTGGCGTGAACGGCGAAATGCCACGGCGGCCCCGTTAGTACGAGTGCAGTGCGCCACAGATATTCGCAGCTTTATTTGCGGATGGCTGCAAAACAGAACACATCGCGGGGCTCTGCTCCTAGATTTGGCAGCACCACGTAGCGGCGGAGCGTGCCTTCGAGTTCCAGGCCTATTTTTCGAAGCACTCGAGCTGAAGCGTGATTCTCCGTATCGCAATAGGCCTGAATGCGAATGACCTCCGCATTACACCACATGGCATCCACGTAAGCATTAGCCGCCTCTGTCGCAAAGCCTTGTCCCCAGGCATCTTGAGCCAAACAGTAACCGAAGCCGAACCGGTGGCCAAGCACGGTGCCCCCGACAGACCCTAGGAGTAATCCCGAAGAATGGTCGCGTACGAGGTAGCTGTAAACTCGTTCGGCGGAAGAAGGGTCGGTGCTTCGCCGGAGAAAGTCGTAGGTGTCCTCGATCGAGCGATGGGGCACCCAACTTAAATACCGGCAAACGACGGGATCGGTCGCGTAGCGGGCGTAAATATCTTCTGCATCGGCCATGGTCGGCAGACGGAGGCTCAATCGCCGGGTATGGATTTCTTCGGGTAGTTTCATAACGGTTCTCGCGATCAGTCCTCAACCAAGCTAGAAGGCGGCCATAGGGACCGAGTTTTGGTAATGACGATTAAGCCGAGCTTGCGGTTCGCAGTACCAAGCCTTGAGGACGAGATGTTGTAGTTTGGCAACATCGTTTGTCACTGGAAAGTCCGTGATTAGGGTGAAAATCATCGCCCTCGATTGCCGGGGTAGTAGGCCACGGCACCGCCCAACTCATGGCTTCTCAGATGACGCTCTTATCGCGATTATTGCCCATAGCCAGCCTCTGCATGTCCTTTCTTGCTCTAGTCTCCGCGGAGGCTCAAGAGTTGCAATCGTCACTTACCTCGGAACAGATCGCGGCACGGCGTAACTTAGAGCTGGCAAAGCGAGATCTACGCTTTTACTTGGACGTGGAATATCCCCGTCAACAGCGGCATTTGAGCCAGCTTATGGAGCTAACCCGCCAGGAAATAAGCGATTTGCAATGGCGGTTGAGGCAATATCAGCCATTTTCGCGATTTTCGATAAACGACCCGTTCATGACCACGATTCAAAACACGCAGATGTGCTTGCGTGAAGCGGAGTTCCGGCTTCGTAACCTGATCGCCGAAAAAGTGACGCTAAATCGTTACCATATCGATATATGGCGAGATTTGGAGCTACGGGTGCAACAAGCGAGGCTCCAGGTGCTTGAGCTAGAAACGCTTGAAGAACCGGTTCTTTCGCGCGTAGCAGATCGGCCGGCGATTTGAGTCTTTTGAGTTTGCGGATGCTTGCATCTTGCCTTGGCCGTTGAGGCGAAGGGTTCCCGCGCGTAGAATTGGTTTTTAGTCGCAGTTCGGACGCGGCATCTCCAGGCGAACCTCGAGGTTTCGGAAAACCTCGCTCACGCGGCGCGACACCTCCCAATTCAATGAGTGAACTTCATCACGAGTGCGGTCTTGCCGCGGTGTACCATTTGCCCGGCAAGGCTGTTAGCCCTCTTTGTCCGCCGCAAGGGCCCGATCATGTATCGAGGCTCATTCCGCGGATCCTGCTGGACGTGCAAAATCGCGGTCAGTTATCTGCCGGCATGACGAGCTATTCGCCCCGACGGCAGGCACTGCTGGAAACCTACCGTGGCGTGGGAAGCGTAAGCGAAGTGTTCCGACTAAGCCATGGCGGCAAGGCGGAAAGCATTATGGAACGGTGCGCGGGGCGAGCGGCAATTGGCCATGTGCGATATGCCACATGTGGCCGCGACGATTTGAGCTATGCACAGCCGTTCGAGCGTCACCATTTGCAGAAACACAAATGGTTCAGCTTCGGATTCAACGGGCAGCTTGCGAACTATGCTGAGCTACGCGACAAACTGCTCGCCGACGACGATCACCATCTTTCGCGGGCAACGGATACAGAAATCATTATGCACGAGATCAGCCGGGAGTTTTCCGGCGATCGGCGGCCAACGTGGCGCGACGTGATGCACAGCGTGTCGCAACGATTCGACGGTGCCTACTGCCTAGTCATTCTGAACGCGCTAGGCGAAATGGTCATCGCGCGCGACCCTTGGGGCTTCAGGCCGTTATGCTATGCGATCGAGGGGCCAATGCTGGCTGCCGCGAGCGAGAGCGTAGCTCTGTTGAACCTCGGTTTCTCGCATCCCAATATTCGCTCTCTCGATCCGGGACAGATGATCACGGTGAGCAATGGTGAAATCAAGATCGAGCAATTTGCGGAGCCACGTCAAAGAGCGCATTGTTTTTTTGAATGGGTGTATTTTGCCAATGTGGCGAGTTCGATGGACGACCGTAGCGTGTACCTATCACGCAAGACACTCGGCGAGGAATTAGCACGCCTAGAAGATGTCGAAATCGACGACAATACGATCGTCGTACCGGTGCCGGATACCAGCAAATGCGCTGCCGATGCGATGGCGTATCGGCTCAATGTTCCTAGCTCTGAAGGATTGATTCGCAACCGTTATTCGGGCCGTACTTTTATCGAAGGGGGCGACAGCCGCGTTCGCAAGGCGTCGTCGAAGTACACACCGTTACGTGAAGTGCTCGAAGGTAAGCGAGTAATCTTGGTGGAAGACTCGATTGTGCGTTCCACGACGATGCGCGTATTGATTTCGCGCATGCGATCGGTGGGGTTGGCGAAAGAAATCCACGTTCGCGTGGCGTGCCCACCGATTACGTCGCCGTGCTTTTACGGCATCGACATGTCGACCATTTCGGAACTGTTTGCGCCGCGGTTCATGCGAGAGAACAAGCCGTTGAATGAAGTCTTTGGCGAAATGGCTCGCGACCTGGGTGCCGATTCGCTACGGTACTTGCCGATTGAGTCGATTGCTCGAGCCGTGGGTCGCCCAGCCGACGAATTATGCCAAGCGTGCATTACGGGAAAGTACCCGACCGCACACGGCCAGAAACTGTACCAGATTGCATTGGCGAATGCCCAAACGGATGAAGGGGATGGGGCAAAAGGGTCGCGGTCGAGCCGCACTTACGAGAACGCGGCAACGTCTGTTTAGAGAACCCTTCAAGTAAGGGCTGGAAAGCTTATGCGCATGAAACGGGCCGCAGAGCGGCCCGGCTAAATTGTGTGATTTAAGTTTCCCCTTGAAGGGGCTACAGCGGCCAGTCTCGCAATAGGCGTTCGGTTTCTTCTTTGTGGCCCGTTTCGTCGTTGATGATGTCTTCAATTTGAACGACCATGCCCTTGTCGCCAAATTCTTCGGCCTGCTTAGCGCGCTTGATGTAGTCTTCCACAGCGCGTTTTTCTGCCTTTAGGACGGCTTCAACCATTTCGTGGTTGGTTTTAGCCGGCGGAACCTCACGGGCTTTCGTCGTTGGCTCGCCGCCGAGCGCCACGATTTTGTTTGCCAGATACTGGGCATGAGTCTGCTCATCGGGAACTTCCTGCAAGAAGAACGCCGAAAGTTGCGGACGAAAAGGCCCCGTAGTTTTGGCTGCATAAGTAATATACTGAATGATCGCGCCAAGTTCACCGGCAAGATCTTCATTCAGTGCGTCGATCATTGCTTGCTTATCCATGACTGTCCCCTGTGATCTGTGCGTTAAGCTGGCGTACAGCACGTACTACGTATATCGCACGTTTTGAAACTGCGGCTCGAAGAAAGCCGGCAACATGGAATCGACTTGGAGCAGACCACGCCGCGTGAGCTCGATACGATTGCTTTGGCGATCGATCGTACATAGTTCATCGTTTTCGTAGCCGCGCCACACGTCATCCCATTGATTGACAATATCGACATTGAACTTATCGCGAAAATACTCGCCATTCAAGTAGCCGCGTTTGAGTTGAAGAATCATCTCGCGAATCAGGCGTTGGTGCGGTGACAGGCGCATGCCACGTACGAGTGGTTGTTCTCCACGTTCTGGTGAGTTGCAGTAGTGCTCCCACTCGGGATTGTTCTGGTAGTGAACACCAGAAATATGGCCGAAACTGGCGATGCCCGTAGCCAGCAAATCGCTACCCTGCCAGAGATTGTCTCGGTAGCTAAAATTTACTCGTTGCGGGTTCTTGACCATCGTGTAGGCACTGGACACTGAATAGCCAGCGGCAGCTAACTGGTCGAACGCATAATCGACCCAGGCACGCTTGGTGGCCCAATCGGCGACAGGGGTTTCGATCGTGCCTCCCAGGATATCTTTTGAATAGACCGTGTTGAACGGCAACTCCATTTGATAAATAGTGACGCTTCCGGCATCGAGATCGATTGCCCGGGCAACGGCATCGCGCCACTTGTCCCAGGTTTCGCCGACCATGCCGGAAATGAGGTCGATGTTTGTGTTGGCAAAGCCGGCGGCTTGAATCCAGGGCCAAGCTTTATAGATTTCGGTCGACTCGTGAGCACGGCCGTTGGCATTCAAAATGCCGTCGTCGAAATGCTCGACACCCAGGCTTAGGCGCGTGACGCCAATTTCACGCAGCGTGTGAACTTTTGCTTCGGACAGTGTCCCCGGTTCGCACTCGAACGTGACTTCCTCGGCATGATCCCAAGAAACATTAGCGCGAAGTCGATCGACAAGTCGTTCTAATTGGCGAGAGCTAAGAAACGACGGTGTGCCACCACCGAAGTAAACAAAACGAAATGGCCGACCGCCCATGACGGGCAATTTGCTCACCAGCTCAATTTCTTGCGATAACGCGGCCAAGTAGCGCTCGACCTCGTGAGCATTTTTATCGGTGAATACCTTGAAGTAACAAAACTTGCACCGCTTACGACAAAAAGGGATATGCAAATAGAGCCCGAGAGGCACGTCGGCCGGTGGTTCGTTCATCGCAGCAGTTACTTCGTGCAACTGATCCGCCGACCATGCGGAGAAGGGGGGATAGTTGCTGATGAAATAGCTTCCGACTTCGGTCTTAGCAGCGGCGGTTGACATGGAGCTTCATTATTTACGATTCCACGTTGCCAGAACACCCAGCCGCAGGGTTAAGCCAAGGTTATTTGGCGTCTGGAGCGGCTTTGGAAGCGTCGTTAGTCGGTGTGTCATTTGCTCCCAGGCAGTACAACGTTCCGTCTGTGTTACCGAGAATTACTTTCCCATTTACGACAGCAGGAGAAGCCGTGAACCCGCCGCCAAAGTCGTTTTCGTACTTTATATCGCCGGTAGCAACGTCGAGCAGGTAGAGCTTGCCAGCGCTGGTGGCGGCAATGGCAAGCTTGCCGGCGATAACAGGCGAACTTTCCACGCGACTGCGCGTCGGGACGATCCATCTTTGATCGCCGGTTTTTGTATCGATGGCAAATATTGCCTTGCCCTGAGAGCCAAAAATTGCGAGCGAGTCGGTAACCGCGGCTGCCGACCGAATTGGTTGCCCGCGCCGCTTATCGTGAAACTTCCAAGCAACAGCGGGTTTCTTTGCGGCGTCCGTGGGCACATCGATTGCAAAAAAACTACCGCCCTCCGTGCCGAAGTAGACACGCTCACCCACAATGGCAGGAGTGGAACCGGTGGGGCCATCGATTTCAACGATGTTCGCCTGGATACCAGTGGCCGCATCGATCACATGTAGCAGACTATCGCAGCCGGCAAGCATGACATGGCCAGAGGCGATCGTGGGCGAGCATCGCAAAGGCGCATCGATGCGAAACGGCTTCCAAAGTTCTTTGCCGTCGGCCTTGTTGAGACAGACCAGGGAGCCGACTTCCGATGTGAATAACACGCTATTGTTGTGCGGCGTGGGGCCGGCAAAAACCTCGCCTTCGAGCTTGTAGGACCATAGTTCTCTGCCGTCAGCGGTGGAGAGACAGCGGACGACGCCTTCAAGGTCGCCTACAAAAAGGCGATCACCGTCTACGGCAGCGCCAGCCGCGAACCCTAGGTCGGGAAAACTCTTGGCCCAAACCGGCGAGCCATCGGCAAGCCTGATCGCATGAAAAGTGCCGGCAGTGTCGCCTACATAAACGATGCCGTCTTGGATTACCGCGGTCGCATCGAAACCTGCATCGGTGGTTGCTTTATATGTCCATAGTACGTCGATGTTTTCGCTAACTGCAGTCTTTGCGATGCCGGTTCCTTGATTATCTCCACGAGCAACCGGCCAGTCGTCAGCTCGGAGCGTAGCATCTTGAACGCTCAGTAGAGCGATGAATGCGACTAATATGCGACAGTATCTAAAGCGCTTGTTCATAGAGTCGCTGGCAATCGTCGACAGTGATTTCAACGGGGTTGAAGCGTGCCGTCCACTGCTGTGCGGCAGAAGCGGCCAAAGCTGGCAAATCTTCACGCGTGACGCCGTATTCCGATAGTTTACCAGCTAAACCGGCGTGGCGAGCGGCATTTGCCACCCAATCGGCTAGCGCCTGAGGAGCAGATTCAGGCGTAAGTGATGACAGAAAAACATCGCAACCTTGTGTGAGCTCGTGATACATGCCCCCCACAAGCTGGCCATTAAAACGGATCACATGGGGCAGCATGAGCGCGATAGCTTCGCCATGAGCAATTCCGAAAGTCGCCGTAAGAGGATTTGCCAACGAATGCCCCACACCTAGCATAGAGTTTTCAATGGCTAGGCCAGCGAAACAGGCACCAAGCTGCATTTCGGAACGTGCTTCGATATTCTGTGTCTCGACGAGAACACGCAAGAAATTGGGCGCGAGGCGTCGCCACGATTCCCGACTAAACACCACCGACATCGGACTGCGACGCTTCGTAACAAATGATTCGATGGCGTGGGAGATGGCATCAATGCCGGTGAGCGCGGTAACGCGCGGCGGCTGAGTGAGCGTGAGTTGAGGGTCGAGGATAGCCGCACGGAAGGCAGCGCGTTTATCGCCGCAGGCCATCTTTACATGCGTTTCGGCATCGGAGATCAAGGCATACGACTGAGTTTCGCTGCCGGTCCCCGAGGTGGTGGGAACGGCAATCATTGGCAGCAAAGGTCCCGTAGCTTTACCTTCTCCCCAATAATCGTGCATCCGGCCTCCACAGGAGTAGAGGAAATTGATTCCCTTGGCACAGTCCATCGAACTGCCGCCGCCGATACCGACGATTAGATCGGGGCAGAAATCGCGAGCGACTGCCAGTCCATCATCCACGTTCTTGGTCGTTGGATTCTCAACGACACCGTCAAAAAGCATGATTTCGAGACCGGCATTCCGTAAAGACTCGATCCCTTGGGGGGCGTGACCAGCGGCAACGATGCCGGGATCGCTAACGACTAAGGCGCGTCGCACAGCGAGATTAACAGCAACCGCTCCAAGTTCCGCGATCTTGCCTGGTCCGAAGACGATGCGAGTCGGACACTGGAAGTCGAACGGAATCATAGGGCCAGTCGCAACGTGGGGTGGAGGGCAATGGCGGGATTCGACGGTAGGCGAGTAGCAATGCTGAAAAAGGCAGCAATCTTGCTGTAGCTAATTATTCGCGATTTTCGCTTAATGGGCCACCTGAAGTGCTCGGTTTCGGTATAGAAACTCGAACAAGTTGCCTTCGTGCGGCTGAAGCCAATCTAGTTGGGGGGTCGGAATCGGGCCGAGGTTTAACCGGTCGATATGAGTAGAAGCAATGAGTTCATTACCAAACTTTTCGTCGTACGTAATGGCCGTACATACGAGGGTGGGACCGATTTTGGCAAGCATATCGCTCTGCGGACAGTTGACCACGCTCACCGCAGGAAACATGTACTCTTTGTTGGCACCCGGACAGTCGGGCGAATCGCAGTGCATAACGACAGGCCGAATGTAAGCACAGCGTTCTTTCTCGATGAGGCGAGGGCCATAGTCGGCCGTCATATTTTGTGTGCGAGAGTCACCCATGTCGTGTTCAATGGCCTTCCAGATTGCGGGAGCAGCGCCGGCTACGGTAAATGCCGCAAGGCCTGCGTTAGGATCGTCGGGCGGAAGCACTTTGATGGGACCTAACCGATCGGCCAATGCACGTGCAATTTCTTTCGTGTGACGTGATGCGTAAATGCTTGAGCAGTTGATACAACTTCGACCGCCATTGCGATAGACGCTGTCTGCCATGAGATCGATGAACTCCGGCCAGCGGTCAACCATGTCGTCGCCGAAGATGATCTTAGAGTAACCGGGGCCGTGAACTTGAACGCCTGGGTTGCCTGCATATTGGTCGACCGTTTGTGGACCGCCGAATATCATGCTGCGATGACAACTCGAAAGGATAGCGCCGCCAATTTCTGCACCGGCCCCAGGATAGATTGCAATGGCCTCTCGGGGGATTCCGGCTTCGACAAATGCCGCGGCAATACGATAAGGTGTCCAAGGTTCCTGAGAGCCGGGTTTGAGCATCAGCCCCAGTTGTAGCGGAATCACGGGCAACCAGAGAGTGTGTACCCCTGGTGAGTTCGAGGGAAGAACCGCGCCAAGCACATCGGATTGAGCTTGGTAACTAATCGTAACGCCGCGTCCTTCTTCACCGTAACCGCGGCTGAGAATATCGAGATCAAGACCGCGAGTGAGGCACTCCAGAATGCGCCCCATGTTTTGGAGGACAAAAGCGTTCTTATCAAGGTTTGCTCGGCACATGGCGATCGGCATGCCTGTGGTGGCCGATTGCTGAGCGATAAAGTCGTCGCGAGTTTGTTGAACGCCACCAATAGTGAGCGTGGCATTCGCAAAAAGCCCTCCCGCTTCACTGCAGCGGTCGATAAGTTCCGCTGGCCGTATCGATTGAAGCGCCAGGCGCGCGCGACGTATGTGGCGTGTATCGCGTTTAACAATTCCGGCACCAACAGTGCTTACCTTGGCGACTGGCTCGCCCGTGAGAAAATGGCAGACTTCCTCGGTATCGAGCGACTGGTAAGTTTCACCCCAGCGGATGGCAGGAAGTTGCAACACGGCTAATCCTTCTAGGCGGATGGAGGGAATAAGGCAGGCGCAAAAAGCACAGGGATTCGCCTGCGATTAGTATACGCCTACAGTGGTGGCTTCGGCCAAGCGGCGGAAGGGGCGTGTCCCGCTGATGCCATCCCACGGATACAAAGAGCAGGGGGGTTCGCGCTCGCCTTCGTCGCGTTCGAGGAAGCCGGGCATGAAAAACTCTTTGGTAAGCGTCGTGAGTTTTGCTCGGCCCGTTTCGCCGTATCCGACCACCCGGCTGGTGTCGTCGAAATCGACAACCTCCACGACAGCTCGTGGCTGCGGAGCGTAGTAAGCAATTTTGTAGCCTTCGGCCGCGGTAACAGGCTTCGAGCATGCCAATCCCATGAGCGTATTGCCATAGGTTGGCGTCATGTAGATGCCGCTCTTTTCGGGCGGACCCCCGAAAAGCTCTTCGATACAGAAGCGTGTCCACTGCGGTGTGAACTCGGTGCCGCCAGAAAAAATGCCTGTAATGCCCGCTTCGCGGAGGCTCGAGCCGCGTTCTTCGAGAGCTAAACAAAGTGCCTCGATGAGCTTCGGCGTACCAAACATGCACTTGATGTCGTGGCCAGCACCCAGAATGGTAATGGCCTGATCGATGCAATGTTGCTTGTAGGCCTCGAGGTGCTCCATCCAACCCTTTTTGATGAGTTTGATGACCCATCGCGGATCGAGATCGATACAAAAGCAGATACCGCCACGGTGCTGAGCGAGGTGCTCGACGGCCAGGCGCAGGCGACGAGGGCCTGAGGGGCCCAGCATGAGCCAGTTGCTGCCAAGCGGAAAATATTCCTCTGGCAACGTATCGCTAAAAAGCGAGTAGTCGATGCGAAAGTCTTCCGCGGCAATGCGACTCTTGGGAACGCCGGTCGTGCCACCCGTTTCGAAAACGTAAATCGGCTTATCGGCAATCCCTTGAGGTACCCATCGACGCACTGGCCCGCCACGCAGCCATTCGTCTTCAAACGGTGGGAACTTTTGCAGATCGCCGAACGAGCGAACTTCCGTCAGCGGATCGAACTTGAGCTGCTTTTTGAAGTCGAGCCAAAATGGGCAGCCAGTCGACTCATGAAAATGCCAAGCGACCGTTTCGACGACATGCGCATCGAGAGCGGAGCGGGCATTACGAATTGCATCGTCCGAGGCGGTAACTTCGGTCATCCGTGTTGGGTATTGGTCGGATTCGGCACGCTGCTCAGTTGAGCAAGCACTTGGATCACGCTGTTCAGATGCGCGAGCCGCGGGCCATAACGATCGACGAATTCGTTTAGAACGAACTCGCCTTCGACCATATCTTCACTGGTGTCATTGATTTCTTCGGTCATACGATCGAGATATTCGATCTGCACCCGGGTAAGGGCTTCTGCTGCCTCGCGGCAAGCTTTGGCCAACGCAGGATGAGCATTGCGCCATTGTTGTAACTCGGTCGCACGCTGCTTTTGGCTGGCGACAAGCGTACTTGCGAGGTCTTCGAGAAGTTCGTTTGTGCGATCCTGGGCACTCAACATTTCACGTAACAATTCTGTTTGCTCTTCACGCGCCGACATGTTTGCCGCAGTTTGGCTCGCACTGGTAACATCGAGCTGTGAAAACAAAGATGGCGCGGGACGATGAGTGCTGGACATGCCTAGCGATTCCTTCACGAAGTTCGAAATTCAGATTGCGTCTCGACGTGTGGATGAGTCGTATGATGGCGGTGTGCGTGCAATTTTTCAAGGGACGCTAAAGTACTTTTCAATAATCGTGCGGAAAGGCCGCGTTAGACGTCCAGAAAAAGCCCCCCATACCGCGTGGAACCACGATACGACCGTGACAGGACAAATGACTCGGTGACAATCTAATCCTGAGCGCACGTCTCGGAAGGCGAGACCAACCGGAAGATCACCCCTCCCACCGATGCCAATAGTTTAGCGAAAGCTTGAGTCTTATTCCAGGTTTTAGCAGAAAAATCCGTACGATCTCCATCGCGGAAAAAGAAGTAAGAGTCCTAGACCGTGTTCGGCAACGGACTTGCGTTCGGAGGCTCCGCGGTTGGTGCCAACGACTTAAAGTCGGCGAACCCATGGTCCCGATGGATGGTGTAACCCTGCCATCGGTCCAGCCGTGTCGCGCGCACGCAAACGTTGCGTACTTCCCGCATTTTGTCGCTCCGACAGCACTGCAAGTATTTCATGTCGAGAGAGAACGCTTACCTCGAGCCAGCCTTTGGGTACATCTCCACTCTGGAGTCTCCAGAGCATGGCTTTTTCGGTGGCTACTTATTGCTGTCGCCGCTGGGCCATCCACTCGAGTTTCATTGCACCTCGCCTGTTCGTCCGAGTGCTGCACAACAGATTCTTTACGGTCCCACACTTCAGCCCTACCTGCTGGGAGAACAAATTTGCGGCGCATTGCTTCGAGCCGCCAAGCTTTCGCCGCAGATAATACTCACGGATGTAGCCGCCGTGTTAACCGCTCGTATCAAATCGAGTGCGCCGATGGCGTTAGTTCTTGCGAAATTGGAAGAGTCGCACACGACTACCACACTCGACATGAAACTGGGCACCGCTGCTAGCACCGCAAATTTTCCAGGCGGCACTCGCGATGGACAATTGTATGTGGGGGGATACGAGCTCGCCCTGCCTGCTGGATTTGACGAGGAGCGGCACCTCATTCTTTCTCTAATGGACCAATTAACTCAACACGTTGAGATTGCGGAACCGTTTGGCCGAATTCACGAGGCAATCCGCGAGGCCCAACGCATAGGAACTCGCTCCACAGAATCGCATGGCCAAGCCGCTTAATACAACGGAGAGTGACCCCGCCCAGGTGCTCTCGATCGATTGGCGGCAGCTTGCCTTCGCCTCGAATCTCGACGAGACATCGAGCGTAGCAAGCCTTGAGCAGGCCGCATTCACTTTATCGCCAGAAGGCGTGTTTTCCTTCCCGCTCGGTGATCCAGCCTTAAAGGTAACGAGTTGCATCTTTAAGAATGTTGCGAAAGCGGAGCCTACCGGTAAACCAATCGCGTGTTTTCTCCCGCAATCGACCGAAATTGCTTCCGTTAAGACAGCGGAAGCCCTGAACCAACCTCGGCACACGCGAATTCAACCACCACGCGATGTGGTGAAGCTCGAAGACCGACTGCGCCTTTTGCTTCAGCCGCCGCTTGAGACACTACTTGCCGCTCGAGCACTGAAATTTCCGTTTCAGCCATTTCCGTACCAACTAGACGGGATCGCGTTTCTCTACCCGCGACACGAAGCCGTGTTGGCAGACGAAATGGGTTTGGGAAAAACCATGCAAGCCATCACGGCGGTCCGACTCCTTACCCACCAAGGACAAGTGCGACGCGTATTACTTGTCTGTCCGAAACCGCTCGTTACCAACTGGCAGCGTGAGTTTGCACAATGGGCACCGGAACTACCTATTTCGACCGTGGAGGGCGGACCGGTTCGACGTCAATGGCAATGGCGCGAATCGAAGGATGTGGTCACCATCGTAAACTATGAAACCTTGGTACGTGACCGTAGCGAGGTATGTGAAGAATCGAACCACTACGATTTGGTAATGCTCGACGAATCGCAACGCATCAAGAATCTTGGAGGCACGACAAACGAGGTCGTCCGTTCGATACGACGCAATCGCAGTTGGGCGCTCACCGGCACTCCGATTGAAAATAGCCTCGACGACTTAGTAGGCATCTTCGAGTTCGTGTTGCCGGGACAGGTCGATCCAAAAATGAAGCCGCGTGCGATTGGTCGGGCCATTTCGGATTTTGTTCTACGCCGCACTAAGGATACAGTGCTCAGCGAATTGCCACCCAAGATGTTCCGCGACGCCAATGTGGAATTGACGCCCGAGCAGGCCGAGTCGTACCGGTTGGCCGAGGATGAGGGTGTATTCCAACTCAAGGAAATGAAACAAGGACTTACAATCGGACACGTGTTTGAACTCGTGCTTCGGCTGAAACAAATCTGTAACTTCGATCCTGTGACCGGCGCGAGCAGCAAAATGGAACGGCTCGAAGCCGACCTCGATGAGTGTGTGGCCAGCGGTCGCAAAGCAATCGTTTTCAGTCAGTGGGTTCAAACGATCGAAGAAATGCGCACCCGGCTGGCTCGATTTGGGCCCTCTGAATACCACGGGAAGATCCACTCGAAGCATCGGGATGCGTGTATCGAGCAGTTCCGCAACGATCCCAACTGCCATGTCATGCTCATGACCTATGGTGCTGGCAGCGTGGGGTTGAATCTGCAGTTTGCGAACTATGTATTCCTATTCGATCGATGGTGGAACCCAGCGGTTGAGGATCAAGCGATTAATCGCGCCCATCGTATCGGGGTGAAAGGCTCCGTGACAGTTACCCGCTTCCTAACAACAAACACCATTGAACAACGAATTAACGAGATCCTCGAGCGCAAGCGAGAATTATTCGACACCGTGTTCAACGAATCGGTGATCGCACCGCGTGGCGGGCTGTCGCGAGAAGAGGTTTTTTCACTCTTCGGACTAGAAAGTGCCGATCGGGTAGCCGGAAGAGCGGCTTAGAGCCAATTTCATGTACTGTAGCGTAGCGTGGGTGGTTCTGTCGGCGAAGTAAGGTTCGCGAAACCACAAGGCACCACCGCCGACAGGTTCACCCACCTTCGCGGCGGGCACTACATGCTTTAGCGGCGGCGGCCACGCCGCTGCGATCGGAGCACGGCCTATCAGACCATCAACCTAAAAACGCCCGGGCCAACACTCACCCAAGCGATCCACCCCCCCGCAGTGCCACGGGGAAGAATTCACCACGGAGGCACCGAGGACACGGAGATTTTGGAAGAGGCTTTGAACACTGATCCACACTAATAATCACTAATCAAGCGCGACAGCGTCCCAAATATAAATCTCCGAATTTCGATTGACATCAGCGATGATTAGCGTGGACCAGCGTTCCAAAAAACTATCGCAACAATTCTTCGCGCCTTCGCGGTTCTATAAAACTCCTGCATTCTCTCCTCCCTGCTCCTTGCTCCACGCTCCCTGCTTCATCCTCCGTGCCTCAGCAAGTAGCATGGGTGGTTCTGGCGGCGAAGTAAGGTTCGCGAACCGCCGCCGGCAGGTTCACCCACCTTCGCGGCTTTTCAATTCAAAGAGTCCGCAGATGACGCAGATGGGCGCAGATAGATTGGCTCATTGGCAGCGGTTTCAGGTTCCTTATGGTTTTTCATGGAATGGCAAAACCTGCGATAATCTGCGCCATCTGTGGACAAAAAAGCACCCTTGGTGGGTTCTACGGGGCTTGGTGGGTAGTGGGTAGAACCCCGTGTTCCCCCCGCCGGTCATTGACCGGCGGCTAAATGGGGTGCGGAAGCGGCCACGCTACGGGGCTAGGTGCCGAATGCCCGCCGGCTTAATCTCAACGCGACCGGCACAGGTTAACGCGGAGACGGCGTAAATCCGCCGATGAGAGCAACGAGTTTGATTCTTCTGGAGTGGGCGAGCCCCTTCCGTCGATACCATTAGTACAACGGGAGGGCAAAACACAGCAAACTGTGTTTTGCTTCAGGATAGAGGTCATGGCAAGACACGGATTGGCTTGCCATGACCTTTTTTGGTTTAGCTACTTAAGCTCAGCCAGATAGGGGCCTAGGAGCCCATCGAATCGAGGAGCGCTTGAGCTTCCTGGCGATTCACAAAAATCAGGCCGGAATCGTTTTGCAGTGCCTCTTGCAAAATCTGCTTGGCAGCTACGGGATTTCGCTCGACGAGCATCTTCGCAACTAGGTAACGGCTATCGGGACTTAAGTTGCCGAGTTGAAGACCGTTCCGCAACGCTTGTTCGGCCTCCGCACTACGTGACAGTTGGTACAATACCCAGGCAAGCGTAACTTGGGCATCGGCGCTTTGATCATTCAGCCGTGAACTAATACCGGCAAACTCAAGCGCACGTTGTCGTTTTCCGGCATCAACTTGATCGATTAACAAAAGCGCAAGTTGGTTCAGCGTATCGGTGTTCGCCGGCGAAATACGCAGCGCTTCCATAAAAAAGTCTTCGGCTGGCTTGGGCTGCTTCTTCATCCGAGCGGCAACGCCACTCAAAACAAGCAGGTTAAGCACTTCGGGATTGCCCTTACGTGCCTCAGTCAAAGCGGCCTCGGCCTTATCGATGGCTCCATTTTTGATTAGCCACTGGGCATAAGCGGTTAGTGTGGCGGAATCATTCTTGCCTGTACCTGCCATCGCGCGATCGAAGAACTGCTGAGCTTTCTTCTGCAGTTCGGGCCTGTCTTTATCTTCGGCGGGTTGCACTAGCTGATCGTACATGAGTGCCGCGGCTACATCGGGCAACGGTAAAGTAATGTTTTTGTCGCGTTCGTCAATCTCACGCGCCTTTTTGAATTCTTCATAACCCGCGGGGTATTGCTTTTGCATAAAAAGAGCACGGCCCAAGCGATAATGCGCGCCAGCGTTATCCGGATCGACTTTCAACAACTCTTGCAAATCAGCGACCGAAGCCGGCCAATCTTTGCGGCGTTCATAAATGTTCGCTCGTCCGTTACGGGTTGCGATTTGAAAATTTCGCTTACGCTTGGCGTTCTCTGAAAACTTATCAACGAGGCCTACCGCCTTATCAAACAGCGACTCAGCTTCGATGAACCGGCCTTGCTGAACAGCTTGCTCAGCCAAAATGAGATAGGCCTCGGGATCACCTGGATTATCCATCGCCGCCTTTTCGAGAGAAGCTCGACCGGCAGCAGCATTGTTCGAAAGAAAATAAAGCTTAGCGAGCGTCACATCGACCGGCGGCAATGAAGGGTCTTTCTGCTTGGCCGCTTCGAGTAGGAGCCGGGCATTCGACACATCGCGGTTTGAGAAAAACTGAATGGCCTTATCAATATCGGCGTACTTTGGGCCGGTTTCCGAAACGGCATCGCCGATAAGCATTTGCTGAGTAATTTGAGCCTGCGATGAAATTGCAGTAAAAGTAACACTGCACGCTGCGATAAAAAAAGCGCCACAGCGCCATATCTGATGGAACATAGAAATCCTCATTTTCATAATGAAACCGATGACGCCCTGATGAGAAGCCCCGTGGACGCCCCAACAAGTATAGGTTTTATCGAGAGACCTCGATGGTGGCGAACTCCACGCTGACAAGTTTATTCGTTACTATGGATTGTAGAAGCAAACCGTTCGTCACGGCAGCCGGTTAGGAAAAAATCGCCCCCTGGGTACGATGAACAACCGCTCCCTGGGGCTTTTTCGGCCACAGGGGCAGCCCGGCTGGCAAAGCGGTTGCGCGTACTACGAAAGCTTTCGGACCGAGGTTCGATCAGTGTTTGGAGCCGTTTTTACCCGCGAAGCCACGGTCGCTCCCCGGCGACTTTCATTCTATGCTGCCCGTACTGTTTTTGCCGGAGCCCTTTTTGCACTCACGGCCACGGCTTGGCAACTGCTGATTGGTTCCCAGCGAGTCGAAAATATCGGCGACCTGGCTTGGTTTGGGGCATCTGCTTTTCAAATATTGGCTCAACTTCAACTTGCCGTGGCCCTGCCGTTCTCGGCTCTCCTCGTGGCCTCGGCCGTGGCTCTCGAAAAAGATCGCAAAACGCTCGATCTGTTGCTGATGACCAATCTGTCGAACACAGAACTGGTGCTCGGCAAGCTCCTGGCCAGCATGTTATCGGTGGTGGTCGTCGTCATTGCGGCATTACCTCTACTCGCGATCGTTTCGCTGCTCGGTGGTGTTTCGGCCGGTCAGATCCTTCGAGTTCAAGCTGTTACACTTGCTTCGGCACTGGTGGCTGGCAGTCTTGGGTCGACCATCGCCCTATGGCGTGAAAAAACATTCCAAGCCCTCGCGATGACAACGCTTATTCTTGTGATGTGGCTTGTCGGATGGGAAATCGTGGCTTCCGGAGGATTAGGACATTTCTGGGGGGGCTGGAACACCGAAACTCTTGCCAAAGCAATGAGCCCCTGGCAGGCCGTTCTTACCGCGGCACAGCCCCAGTTTGCAGATATTGCAACCACGTTAAAGCTCAATGACCCGGTTGCACTTTTCCTACTGACCGCAATTGCGATTAGTTTCGCACTAAACACCGTATCGATTGCTATGGTCCGTGTCTGGAACCCGACGCGTGAGGTTCAACTAAAAATGGATACGGAAGAAGAGCCTCACGAAAATCAACAATCGTCCGTCGCAAGTTCCACCCAACGAGTCATTCGGATTCACGGTGCGGGAGGTAATGTTCGCCCGGTTTGGGATAACCCGATTCTGTGGAGGGAAATTCGTACCTGGGCCTTCGGCAAAAAGATTTTAGTCATACGCCTTGCCTATTTAACCATTTTCGCCGCTTGCGCTGCCACTGTTGTTGCCATGGTCCGTTCGGGCAGCGTGATGACGGCCACTGAAGCTATACCACCAATGGCCAAACCATTGCTTGTGCTACTAGTGATCGGATTGATACTTATCAACACTTTGAGTGTGACTTCCATCACGAACGAGCGAGATAGCCGGGCACTCGACTTATTATTGGTTACCGACCTTTCTCCCAAAGAGATCGTGCTGGGAAAGCTTGGCGGGGCATTTTATAACGCTAAAGAAATGATTTTGCTTCCGATTACCCTCTGCGTTTACCTGCTGGTGGTGGGCCAAATTACCACTGAAAACTTCGTATTCTTGCTTGGTGGTTTGCTAGTGCTCAGTTTGTTCTCCGCCACCCTTGGCCTGCATGCGGGCATGACCTATTCAAATTCACGAAGCGCGATCGCTACAAGTATGGGAACGCTAATCTTTCTCTTTCTGGGCATCGCCACTTGTATGCGAATCATGCTCGCATTTAGCGACTCGTTTGAGTATCAATTCGGAGCGTTCCTGGGAGCGATCGCAGGGGGCAGCTTGGCGATGTACGTGGCCTTGGGCTGGCGAAATCCGTCAGCCGCACTCGGCTGGGCTTCGGGCGTTACGCCATTTCTAACTTTTTTTATTATCACGAGTTTTCTACTGGGCAACTTTGGCACGGTGTTCTTGCTAACCGTAGCAACTTATGGGTTCGCAACCGCAGCCATGCTGGTTCCGGCAATCTACGTATTCGATGTTGCTACTGGACGCACAACCGGGCAAGAAGCGTAGCCTTCATCTACAGCCTCCTTTCGACAGCGCATAAAAAGCGGCGGTAGCTCGCACGCTAATCGCTGCGCGCAAGATACCGCCGCAAAGGGAACAATTGATTTGTAGCTCGTGATTCGCGAAAGGCGAGCCACGATTTCTACAGGCTATCGAGAATAGCCGAGCGATTTAATGACCGCGAGCATTTCTTCGAAGGTAATAAAACGCCGACGGTGCTGAACTTTGTAGCCATCGATCGCACGAGCAAGCTCGGCCGCTTCTGGCGAAAGTTCCTCATATGTGTTCGCGAACTGGCGGCGTTCGAATGGAAGTTGTTCGCCGTGCTGTACAGGATTGCGGCGATCAACAAACGTGCTGGTAGTGGCGACGGCGCTCGCGGACATACAATAACTCCTAGGCGGGATTTTTCAACAGGCGGGAGGGGGCAACTCGAGAATGACCCACGAAAACATACGTTACAAATCCGGCCGAAGCAAATCAGCGATTGCAACTTGTTCAGCATTTCCATTTATAACGATTACGCCGCGAAATCTGCTTACATGTATGATTGGATGCAGATTTAGCGCCTTTGTATCTCGCCAGGTTGGCTTCTAGCGGCAAGCCGCGAAAGAAGTTCAAGACTGGCTTCGTGTGTTGAATCCAACTCTAAAGCCTGCTGAGCAGTTACGGCAGCCTTGGTATATTGTCCGGCCGCAGATTGAGCCTGGGCCAAATGAAACAGCAAATCGGCATTGGGAGGCTCTCTATCAGTTGCTGCAAGCAATACCAGAGCAGCCTGCTGAGGACGCTTGAGGTCCATCAAGGTTAACCCCTCGAGCATTAAAGCGTTTACTGGCATCTCGCCTACTGAGTAAGTGTCTTGCAAATGGTGTAGCGTGGTTAAACAACGAACCGGCTCGCCGCGCGAGCGATATATCGTGGCCAACTCGTACAACACCTCAGGGTTATCTGGGGCAAACACCAGCGACTGCTGCAGATCGGCCAATGCCCGGTCGGTATTTTTCAACTCATTAAAGACACGGCCACGCAAAGCCCATGCACTGGCTAAGTGGGGATCGAGCCGAATAGCCTGTTCTGCACGCTCAAGCGCTGCATCTTTAGCTCCCGAAGCGAGAGCCATCTCCCCCGATCGAACCAGAAGGGCCGCATTGTCTGAGTCCAACCGTACAGCAGCAGACATATGTGACATAGCTTCATTGGCGGCACCACGCCGCCAGCATGCCTCGGCTAATTGCCGGCGTAGCTCAGGATCTTCCGGTAACGCATCGAGACCTTGCCGCAGCAATTTTTCCGCATCCTCCCAATTTCCAGTTTGAATCGCGGCGGCACCTTGGCGACACATCTCTCGACCTGTTGCCACGGCCTCTGCTTCGCGCGCTCGGCGGCCAAAAGTCGCACAGCCCGAACTAATAATCAGCTCCATTGCAACGATTAGGCAAAGTGCGATGCCTACCCCGCGGCGCGCTGCGCGTGCAGCGCCGCTATCCGGCATGCGTGGCAATGTAGAATCCGTCGACAAGATGCACTCGTTAATGCGATGAGCTGGCTAGTCGTCGCGGTCGAGCGAGGAGCGGCAAAATAGTAGCACCTGCGAATAACCCCATCAACAGGCTTTTTGAGAGGAAGCAGTGTGGTGCTGGCATCGATTTCTCCAGCTTTAAGCATGCCAGCATCAGTTTGTAACTAATACAATTATGTAATGCAGGTTTGGGTAACGTTTTTTCAATCGCACGAAGATCGAAAGGTTTGTTTCAAAACAGGCGGCAATACGCTTACCGCATAAAACAAGCCGATTTTGTGCCTGCAAGTAAAAATCTAATCCAAGTAGCTTGGAATTGGCATACCAAGTGCATTAATGCCGATCGCGGTCGGACGCAGCAAAAACACGCAAGCGTCCGCCACTATTCCGCTGTGAATCTTAGCAAATTGTCGCCGCGGTTTGGCGACCTACACGCCCGTCACGGGAAACTGCAACTTTTCACATTTAACCAGGGAGAGCCGTGCCACGAGCCGCGTTGGCACGGGTAAATTAACCGTGGTGAGGATTGTTCGGTGCGGCTCACCGAATACTGCTTGTCATACTGCTTGGCGATTCCCGCCGTCTGCTTCAGCGTAGACGATGTCGAGCAGTAAGCGGCAATCCTCCCAGTACCGAGGGCCCGGTTGGCGATACTCGCAGAGCCAACCGGGTCCTTTTTTATTGGCTTTCAATTTACGAAGTCATCCGCCGCAAGCACCAATCGCCAAGCCGTGGCGATAGCTGAGAGAGTGCAAATAATAATCGGGCACGTTTAGGCACAACCAGTTCCGGTCGTCGCTGCTCGCAAGCTTCTAAAATTTTTCCCGACAACCAATGCGGATCGATGGCGGATACCTTGGCTCCCCCGCCAGGCTTATGCGCCGCAGCCGGAATATCATCCGCGTGAGCCTGATAACGATCACCCGTTTCACTCTCACGAGCAATGGGCCCTGGGCAAACCAATAGCGTGTGGAAGCCGTTGCCTTGTGACTCGACTCGTAATTGTTGAGCCATTGCAGAAAGCGGAAATTTGCTCGTGGCATAAGCTCCCAAATACCCGGGGGCAGCTTTGGACGCGAGCGATCCGATAAGCACTAAATGACCATTGCTCGCGTCGAGTTCCGCAGAAAAAGTTTGCGCTATGTTTACCGCGGCAAAAAAATTGATGGTCATCAATTCATGAAATTGCGCCAAAGGCGTGGAAAGAAAACCGCCCCGCATCGAGCGACCAGCACAATGGCATACTAGGTCGATCCCACCCCACTCATGCAGCACGCTCGTACGAATTCGCGAAATATCATCTGAATTGGTAACATCCGCAGCCAAAGGTAAAACTCGACCGCCATGGGCGGTTAGTTCCTTACTGGTTGCATCGAGAGACTCCTGCCCTCTTGCTACGACGGCAACATCGGCACCATTTTGGGCTAGCACGCTCGCCAGCACTTTGCCCAGGCCTGCAGTGCCGCCTGTGACCAATGCCCGTTTCCCGCGCCAGTAGCTCATATTAAACGTTCCGCGAGTTATTGATGATTGCATTGAAACTCGGCGGGACATCGGGATGTCGGCCATCAGCTCTCGACTGTTGACCAATCTGTCTTGCTGATAGCTAACAGCCAACAGCTGACAGCCAAACTGGCGCGTTCATTCTCAATGCATGATCCAATAGCAATTAAACTCGCGACTTTAGCAGCGCGAGACAAACGATTTAGGAACTCTAACAAAGCCGTCGGGGACTGTCCCGATTTTGCGGAGTCTTCGCAGCAAAATGGGACTGTCTCCCTCTCTCAGACGGCTTTGTTAGAGTTCCTTACTTTGGAATAGATAACGTAGTTTCCCACGAAACCTGTGGGGCTCCACCAGTGGCGTAGCGGTGAAAACGACGCGGATAGCCATATTCAGGGTCAAACTCGCAGCGCTGCCACACTTTAGCTCCGGGCGGTGCATCCATTTGCTCTTGTGGATTCTCAGCAAACTCAAGCTCTCGTTCCAACGCCTCGAATTGGCCTGGGATAGACCACTCGTCTTTGTTCCACTCTTGCAGTGGAAGGCCATCGCGCATGGCACTCGTAACCGCTCCGTCGCGTACCTCGACATGAGCAATGCCTGGTTGCGCACCGCTGATTTTAACATCGAGGTCATAACTTGCAGGCCCGCGAGCCTCCCATTGTTCGAGCCCCGTTTGCAGACGCTCTTGCGTAAGCAGGGGCATGTCTTCGGCAATGAGAAGCTTCATTCCCAATAAAATCGCAGCCATCAAGACGATTGCCCCGAATAACCAATACATAATTGGCCGAGAGGGTGGTGCTCCCAAGGGTTCACCTCCGGAATCGTCATTTATCGTGCCTGTTCGAGGAGAATTGCCTGGATTTGAGTTGGTGGACAAGTAGGTCACTCCCATCGTGAATTGTCAAGGCATACCACAAGGGTGGAGGTATCGCGCTAGTGGTCTGCCAGTCTTGAATTGATGGGTGGCATGCTTTCACGCGGTAGCGGGTAAGCATGCCTACGCCCACAAGGCGAAGGCATGCCACCCATCAAATGACCATGGACAGACCACTAGGAGGCTTT
>CAZTWS010000004.1:0-106592 GCA_964618225.1 uncultured Planctomycetaceae bacterium | reverse complement strand
CGGTCGACTCATTACCAAGTTTATCAACGTACACTTCACGGTAATAAGGAATCAGCGGTCGCTTATTAGCTCCCCAGTTGTTGTCACCAATTTCATGATCCCCTACGACGGTATAAACGTCGCTCAGAGAAAAACCTGCGTATGACGCAACCGTTTCAATCCACGCGTCGTAGTAAATATCGGCCTGTGTGCGAATATGATTGGCGTCGTCCGCCACAGGCCCGCCAAGCTGGGAACCTTTGGGCCAACGAGTGTACAGCATATCGCCCGATACCGTTAAGAAGTCAGCTCCTTCTTGTGCAAGCGCTTCTAAGAGCACTTGCGATGCGCCATAGTAGCCGTTCTCCACGGTGCCTACGAAGTTCCCGACATTTGGATTGATGCTTTTCTGCGGTCCGTTGGCATTGATTTCGGCAACGAGTTGCGCTTTACGAGCCTCCGTCAGATTGAACAATCGCGGATCGTCTAACTGCAAATCCATATTGATGAAGTCCGGCACGCTGACGAACTTCACAATGGGCTGATCGGCGCGGACTTTCCTTGGCACTGCGCACGCGCAGAGCATCGCCATAGACAGGCCACAGATAATCACAAATCGCTGCATCTTCTTCTGTTCCAACACCTGTCGAGTCGTTAGTCGGTGGCCAATTCTTCTTAGCCAGCGCCTTTAGCAACTACGTGAACATATTGTAGGCTCCAGGCATCTCTCTTCCGCCACCCGACAGTAACCATGACCGCTATCGCGATCAGTCCGAATATAGACGGTTCCGGCGCGGAGGCAGCGCCGCCACTTCCAGAACCAGCAGCTCCAGTACCAAAATTCGTTACCCACGTTTGGTAAGCGATAGGATCACCGCTATTGGTTTTACGCCAATACACGTAGTCAGCCGCATCCACAATGGTGTCGCCGTTAAAGTCGCCAGGCAAATCTCCAGGAATAAGCGTGAATGTTAGCGCGGCAGTGCTAGATCGCGAATATGCATCTTCTGCTTGAATCATTGCCGTGTAGACACCTCCAGGCTGGCCTGCACTGTTCCAGCTAAACTCACCTGTGGCCGAATCCACCGAGGCGTTTAGAACAGGACCACCAGGACCATCAAAACTTTGAAGCGACCAATTCCAAATTTCATCCAGAGGATCACTATGAGGAAGCGTAGTCATCACGAAACCGCTGACGTCTCCCAAATCGTCGGCCGTTACGATTGGGGCTTCGACGATGCGCAGATTCGTTGCCGTGAGCGCTCCCGTGTTTCCATTGATGTTGAAACCGATCGCGTTAAACGATCCCATAGTTCTGCTGCCCGTCGTAGTATCCGTAAAGGAATTGCTGCGGTTGAGAGTGCCGCCCACAAACGAGTAGTCAACCTGCACACTTTCATCACCGGTGCGTGTGAGCACGTAACTGAAGTCGTAGTTTGTGCCCGCGGGTGCATTGATTCCCGTGCTGGTGCTTCCAACAACCGCCGAATTAGCGTTTTCTCGCCACGTTGCAGTGCCCTCGCCACTACGTCCACGAACGGTGTCTTGGCCACTTGCACCACCGCCGCCGAGAGAGAACAGATACCCCAACCATCCGCTCGGATCTCCGCCCGACCACACACCATCCGAAAGCGTTCCCGCGGCATGGCCGTTAGTATTGAACAGCCCCAAGCGGAATTGCTGATTGGTGACCGGCCCATTTTCAAAGGACACGGTACCTCTAAAGACAGCTACATCGCCCACGGCAGAAAACGGAATCGGCGTTGATAAAATAGACCGAATTCCAGCGCCGGTAGTGGGAGTCGACGTCGTGAAATTTCCGGGTAAACCCTCGGTCAAAATGGCATTGGCAGCGCCGGTTTCCATGCCCCAGTCCGTAATGTTGTACGCGGTTGCGTTTAGCGAAAGCATCGTGCCTAGCAGAACCGCCATGCCGGCTGAAGCCAGCAGTTGTTTCAGATACATCATTCTATTCCTTCCGAAGCTCAGCCCTAAGTCAAAAGTAAGTAATTGGTACGTTCTTCGTTAAGCGATTAAGCAGTAAATGCCGTCAGGCTAAATCCTCGACGACGCCTTACGACTACTACGACAAGCGATGCGCCAAGGCAAAGCAACCAACTTGCAGGCTCGGGAACAATCAGATTGCTACGGATACGAACATTCGCAAGCGTCGCGGTGGTCGCTTCTATGTTTCCTCCAATTAGAAATGCGATTCGGTTCAAATCGAAATCGAATGACGTATGAGGAGTGTGCCCGACGATCGAGAATTGTTGAAGGTAATCGTTGTCTAGCGGATCGACCGTCTCGCCGGTAATTTTTCCGGTAAGATTCACGTTGCTACCGTTGCGAGTGATCCGGAACACGAAGTGAGCCTCGACGGGGGTCCCAGAAAGGAAATTGCCTTCCGGATCGCTGCCGGCAGAACCGGAACCGAGCGAGGGCGTGCCAGCGCCTCCAGAAAAAGGATTTGCTTGAGTCGCAACCAGCCCGCGAACGTCTGCCGAGCCCCCTGCACCATACTCGGCGATAAAGCCCCGGGGAGAACCGCTTGAACCAGTGGTTGGCGCGGCAGGCGCATCGAACAGCCCGATCCGCATTTGCACATTGAGCCGATTCTGATTTGTTAGAAACGATTGGTTGGTCGGATCGCGGACCAATTGATAAGTGGCTTCCGCTTCGAGATAGTCGCCATCATTTGCCAAGCTAATTGTGCCAATAGAAGCAGGAAACGCGGACTGCACGGTGAGTCCCGGCAGTAATGTAGCGGGGCTGACTGGATTAAATGTCGGCGAATTGGTAGTCGCTCCAACGACGTTAGCGGTACCATTGGTAACTACCCACGGGCCATTGACTGCAATCGTCCCGCCAAGAGTATCTGGCGTCCCCACCGACATGGCCAACAGTGCCATAGCAAGGCAACGAGTCATCAAGTTGAATCTCATTAGTCATTTCTCCTAAGAAGTTAATTAATCAAGGGCATCAATCATGCAAAACCGCTTTTAATGCTGCGATTGCGTCGCTTAATCGCCGCCCCCCAAAATCCGTTCATCGAACGGCTTTCCACCCTCCCAGCTAAGGTTGACTTCCGCCGAATCGGTCGGCTCCGAAATCTCAAGTGTCAGCCCTGAAGTTTCGCCGGCAGCATATTTTTTAGGCGCGTACCAACGCATGGTTTGTTGATTCATTTGCTTCGAAGCGGTTACCGACACGGAATGCTTTCCCGTGACACAACCATCGCCAAACACGTAGGTAGACAGAGTAAATTTCCCATCCGGGCCGATTGCCGCCGAAGCAGCACGGTTTGCTGGTGGGTGGACACGGATATTCCCTGCCTCGAGCGGTTTGCCGTCGATAAGCACTCGCCCGGACACTGGCACTCGCTCCGGTCTACCATCGCCACAACCCACCAACGCCGCGCACCACGCGGCAGCGCAACAAAGCCCGATGAGGCTTCTCCACGGCTTATCAAACTGTCTAACCATAATCCTCCGATCCTCTCGTTGCCCCTACTACGGATCTTATAAACACCCGGGCGTGGGTGACGCAGCACTATTCGAAGCGGTAATATCATCGCCCTTCTCTCGCGTCGAAGAAGCTTGATAGACGTTGATCGCTATGTCTTCGCTGAGGAACTCAACCCGCCCATCTCCATAGGCGAACAGAGCCCCGCCGGGATGCTTGCTCGCGAAACAGCCGGTCGTAGGATACCCTTCGGCACTGTGCTCAAAACCTCCAAGCCCCACAGCCGTGTTCATCGGATTTTCTGTGGACCGCATGCTATCGACATACCGTCCTGCGGCTGTCCAACGATTACGCGTTTCTTTCAAATGCCCATCGACAGTCTCTCCAAATGCCATTGTTTTGCTTGTGCCATCGGTGATCATTCGCAGCGGAATGCCATGTCGCTCGTTGCCCTCGATGTACATGAACATCCCGTCGGCTCCGTTCTTGCGATACTTCGCATTGAACTTTGAGCCACACGACGGACCGACAGTTCCTACACAAAACGCGTAACTGCCGGTGGCCTCCATCTTTTGATTCCACTCAGCGTATGGAAGTTTCGTATCCGAAGGGCAATTAAAGATCGTGATTTGCGTAGACACTAACTGCTGATTAGTGCCATGCGTATTTGGGGCCGGATCGCGTTCGCATGAATTATCGGGGTTACGGGCTTTCCAGGGGCCAACCGTAAAATCAATCGAGTCATACAGCGATTGCTCCTCGATGAACGGCAACATCGCGAGAAGTCCACTTGCCGCTCGTCCCCAAACCTCGGTATCAGTGCAATTCTGATTGTTATTTCCGTCGCAACCGTATCGGCCAGGTGGGAGTTTTTTGTACGCCGATTCGTAAGTTAACGACGCCTCGGAAATATTACGCAGATGATTCGTACACTGAGCGCGCCTTGCAGCTTCACGTGCTGCTTGAATCGCTGGTAGCAACAAAGCAACCAGGATCCCGATAATTGCAATCACTACCAATAGCTCGACAAGGGTGAAGCCGTTTAGACGAGATGCTGCTTTTCGGCACATGGCTCCGCTTCGCCTTAAATATTTGGTTTCAACTTATTCGCCGGACGCACCAACCGATAATGCGCCTTGATCTCCTGCGGCGTAATCGCCCGACCGTAGACCGCAACTTCGTCCAACTGCCCAACAAACGGGCGAACTCTTCTCGATGGATAGAGCCGTCCTAGCAAGAGTCGCATATCGGGCGGCACCGAAGAGGCGTCTTCCTTCTCGGCGGCAAGATCGCCATTGAGGTATAGACGTATCCGCGAAGAGTCTTTGACAGTCACGATATGCTGCCACTCGCGTAATCGATAGGCGTCGACCGTATAGCACGACGTACCAAGGTCGCTGTCGTTGCTTGCCGGGCTACGATGCAAATATCGCATTCGGCCAGGGTGATGCAAAGCGTTGGGGACTCGTCCCGTACCGCCAAGTTCCAATAGCATCGCGTGAGGAATAATGCCCGTTGGTGCATCTGGTTCACCAACCAGCGACACGACCGCGCCAACATGATAGTGGCTTGGTTTAATCCATAGCTCGACTGAGTACTCATCCTTTAACGCATCGCCGAATGTGTCCTTGGAGATGATATCTCCGGCTTGGTCCGTCACGCCAAATTCAACCACTTGATTCCCATGGTAAGAAGCAACCCCCAACGCTCCATCCACGTGACCATGAAACTGCGCCCCCATGACATTCTTCACATGGGGCCACTGGCCGCGTTCAAAGCGCCAATAAGCAAGCGGCTTGGCCCATTTGATGGCGTCCACATAGGCCGGAGTGATAATCAACGGATCGGAACTCATGGATAGCTGAGCCACGAAGTAAGCCTGATCGCTAGGATGCCGAGTGAGCTGTAACTCACCATCTGGCCCTTCTTGCACCCGTATTGCCTCACCCGCTTTGATTTTTAGCTGAACTTCATCGCCATTCGTCGCAGAACGCCAAGCAGGTTCAAGCCTTGCTTCGCCATCAAACACGTGGATCTCGCCTTCGTTGCCGAACGCACTCGCGCCGATGGACCCAAACTCGGGCACAATCAATCGGCCCAAGGACGTTTCCAGCACAAAAGGCCGAAACGACGTGTTGATCGTTGCAGTCATTCGACCAAAACGAAGAATGGGCATCCCCTCGGAATTGAGCATCATTCCAGCCGGGCCTTCCAGCGAGAAATTCGCACTGCCCTTGCCACTCCACTGCAGATTGAATTCTGCCAACCCTTCCAGCAAATGCAGCGATTCCCCACTCGTGACCCAGCTTCCGATTTCAGGTGAACCAATCGAGTTGCTGTCCCAAAGACAAGCGGTGCTACGCACTAACCGAGCTTCGTATTTTGGCTCTGGCGTCGACAGCCTCGGAACGCTTTTGACCACAGCCGATTGGGGCTGCCGGTCCAAGTGGAAAAGAGATGCCGCGACGACGCCAAGGAAAAAGGCCGCGGCTACAGCAATCGCTGGCCAAGTCCAAATATTTAAGGGCAGCCCCCAACGAGATTCCTGATTAACGGGCACGCTCTGTGTCTCGCTAGAAACATCAGCACCGCTCGTTATTAGAACCGTCTCAGGCCAATCGCTCATCGCTCCTTGCCAAGTTAGCGACACCTGCTGATCGAATATCAACGCCGCATAAGCTGCCAAAGAGGGATTGCCGCGAATCAATTGATCTAAACGCGCGATTTGTTCGTCGCTCGCCTCTCCGGCATGAGCTGCTATCGATATCTCGCGCACTTCGCGCTCTAGTGCCGAGTGAACGCTCATCGCGAATCCTCCTGCGCTAGTCGACGCTGCACGCAGTTCAACAACGCGTTATGAATTCGGCTAAGCGCTCGGTAAATCGAATCAACCGAACGCGACTGTGTCGTCGCAATTTGTTTTGGAGGTTGCTGACGATAGTATCTGGCTTGCAATAACTCGCGGTCGGCAACGCTCAGCCGCGACAAGCAATGCTCCAACGCATCTTGACGCAGCGAGGCCGTACTTGAAATCGACACCGCCTCGTTGGCAAGCATCTCCAACGAATGCTCGCTAAGCATGCGCGATTTTCGGTTCTTCTTCATAAAACTCAGAACTTCGTAATACGCAACACGAGTGGCCCATGCAAAAAAACTTGTACCTGGCTGAAACTCAGAAAATTTATTCCACAAAACCACGCTAGTGTTCTGAAATACTTCCTCAGCATCGTGATGACTGAACACCAAAGTCATGATGAAGCCGTAAATTCGTCTGGCATCGCGCGAGAATAGCCGTGCGAACTCTTCGCGGTTCACTTCAGGAGGTTCAGGAAATGGAATAGCATTTGGTTTCGCGGGCATTCCTTTGTCTCGCCTGGGATCCCACCAACATGAACGGGCTAGTCTTAGCCCGTTTAGTAGACAGCTAAAGAAGAACTGCCATTAAATTCAGATTTTTGCGAAAAAACTCGCGAGAATTTCGCAAGTTATTTGTGCAATTAGCTTTGCGCCATGAAAAATATTCCTCCTCCCTAAAGGCGAGGCGCGAATAACCCCACGGCTCACTGCAGATTATTTGCGTGGCAGCGGAATGTTTTCATGCAAAATGCGGGACAGTTCGTCAGCGATTTCTGGCATTTCAGAAGCGATATTTACCGTTTCTCCAGGGTCAGCTTGGTGATCGTACAGTTCCGTTTGGATTACCTGAGGATCTTTAAGCGAGTTATTCCACTCGGTGAATCGGTAACGCGACGTCCGAACCGTATGACCTCGGCCATTTTTCCAAAATCCGAACGCGGTTGCCTTACCACCACGCTCTGGATCGTGAAGCAACGACACAAAGCTCTTGCCAGATAAGCCGTCAGAGATTGGCAGATTGCATAACTCGGCCAGCGTTGGGTAGATATCCACCGTTTCGACAATTCCATTCGCTGCTTCGCCAGACTTTTCCATTCCCGGAACTCGAACGATCAGCGGACTACGTAGGGAAACTTCATGTAGTGTATGTTTGCCCCAAATCCCATGTTCTCCCAGGTGCCAACCATGATCGCCCCATAGAACGACGATCGTATTATCTCGAAGCCCGAGCTCGTCCAAAGCCTGCAACACACGACCGATTTGGGCGTCGACATAGCTAACACAAGCACAATACGCATGGCGTAAATAGCGAGCCTCGCTATCAGTAACGGCACCAGGAGTCGAAAAGCCTGTGTACTGACCTCGCATTTCGCCGCTTGTATGGAGGCTGATCTTGGGATCAACATTTTTCGGCGGCAAGGTATTACTGGGAGCCGGTATTGAATCTGGATCGTACAAATCCCAGTATCGGGCAGGCGCGTTGAACGGCAAATGAGGCTTGATGAAACCCACAGCAAGGAAGAAAGGCTTGTCCTGAAGCTCTTTGAGTTCCGCGATAGCGGCATCCGCAATCAATCCATCCGGATAGTCACGATCAGACACTTCCGCGCGCTCGGCCACCGGCGAATGCCGCACGACACGTGTCGTGCCATCTGCATAGGCAAAAAATGCCGACCAGGCATCTTTCCATTTGCCATGGGGCATGGTTGTTTTGTGCCAACTCTCGGGCAATTCGTGCTGGCCATTTTCCAGCAAACCATCGGGAGCATGGCTTATCTTTCCGATCGCAACCGTCTCGTAGCCGTGGTTTTTAAACAATCCAGGCAGCGACAGTGGTGCGTTACCACGCGACCTCGGCAGAGCTTCCACCGCACCGTTGCCGTAAGCGCTCGGGGTTGCCGGATATTGGCCCGTTAGCATCGCACATCGCGACGCCCCACAGGTAGGTACCTGTACATAGTGGTGATTGAAACGCCTTCCATCCCGGGCAAGCCGATCGATATTCGGCGTAACCATCTCAACATGCTCATAGCACCCCAATTGCGGACGTAAGTCATCAACCGCAATAAATAGCACATTCAACGAGCGAGGCGGGGCATCTCCACTCTTTGCTGATGTAATCGAGTGACACATGCCAACCAGCATGCAGACTCGCAGCATCCATTTCATTGAGAAAGGGGGATTACCCTGAAAGAATCTGGCCATTGTCGCTCCAACCGCCGCATTTCCAGTCGAAAGCATGTTCTGCGCTACGCATAAAGATTACGAGCACCATAATAGCTTACTTGCCAACTTGTGATGGGAAAAATTTCTCGTTGATGCAGGGGCGTGAGAGGAATATCGCTTGCTGAACACCTAATTCTAATTGTCCCTTACCCTTCCGCTGCTGCATCTTGAGAGTATCCCTCCCTTTTTTGCTCATATGAGAATATGCGTGCTACATGATATTCGCTATTTGTATCGAGTCGTCGTCGAGATTTACGACGAGGACTATAGAAGGCGGGTCTGTCGTAGTGCTGCGGGCGTACAATCCATCGTACGCAAACTCTACATCCCATACAGCCTTGTAACTGCGGCGCTTGCATTCGGCTCCGATGCACGGACCGTGTTTGTAACCCTGATTGGTCATGTATTCTTCGGCCTTGAGAATTGCCGCATTCCTGTTCTCTTGCATAGCATTAATATCCTTTATTATGCCGCGTGAATGGATAAAGTAGCGACCACTCACGTTCGGCATCGTTTAACGTACCCCAGATCCGATTATTCATGAGGCGTTCCAGAACCATCTCTTCCCGCTCGAAACTGTTGAATATTCGATAGTAGTCATCACCGTATTTTTGGAAGTCAAGAAAAATGAGACAACTCATGATGCACCTGCAGGACAGTAGGGTTACGCGGTAGCGTCATCACCTCCTCGCACACCGTCAAATCCACCGTTGACGCCTTCAGTTAACCAGACGCCCCTTCGATCCAAGTATTCGACGAGTGTTGGTATCCTCGCACTGGGAAAAAGTTGGCCGCCGAGAGCACCAGATTCGACAAGGTCTGTGGTCCGTGAAACGGACACAGAGTAACCACGAGCTTCAAGTTTTCGCAGTAAGGTCCAATCGGCGAGTTCTGACGCTCTTGCGCCCCGGTTAAAAACGCCACGAGTGTAATTTGCAGAACAGACATTGCCGGTCCGACCGGGCATTCCCAAAAACATTAGCACCGTTGAACTTACTTTTCCATGTAGATCCCTTACGCCTAGAGTGAAGAAGTTCGGAAAGCGGGTATTAAGTAAACGATATCACCCGGTCGGCGTTTTTTTCTAGCAGTGCTTTTTTGCAAGCCTTCTTTTTGCATCTCAACGAGCGACCGATAAAGGCACCTAGCCGTGTCATACCCCGAGTTTCCAGGCACATATGCTGGTGATTGCGAGGAGTTCCCCAGAGGATTTCATAGAATTTAAATCTCCAGAACGTTCGTCATGCACCCATTCTTATAAATGGCTACACCTCGCCGCTTAACACCCCCCATGATTTGCGGTGTCTGACGGGGGCTGGGCTGTTGGCGGGATTTAGGTGGATCAAGTGGAACGGTAGTTGCTTATTACCTGTCCATCGCTGTTCAGTTTACGAGGGGGCGCTCCCGCTTGTGTCTCGCTTTGCGCAGATTCATGGGGAATCTGTAACTCCAACTCCGCTTCCCGAGTCGTTGTCCTAGAGGAGTGCATCAGTAATCAGTGTAGAACCTGAATTCAAATTTTTTGCCAGCGAAGCAAGTCAGAATCTGTTGCTCCACTATCCCACATTTGAACAAAAACTTCCGATTATCGAACCACAGCCCTGCGATATTTGGGGTAAAACCAGAAACCAGGGTATAGATTCCCTAAGTGAGTTTAAGATGACGTTACTGCCTATCCCGGGGGTCGACCGCAGTGTGCGCGGCAAGTGGATCGGGCTTTCGCTTGAGCGACGCTTTGTTACTGACCTGCTTCATTTTTCTAAGCGCGTGCCAAGCGTTCCTTCGCAGCGTCGAATGCAATTGGCCGACGTAATTGCTGCTCGTCGAACTTGGTCGAGTCGCGTGAGTTGGTGCGCAATCTTTATTAAGGCGTATTCAATCGTGGCGGCCGAATGGCCCGAATTACGCCGAACCTATATGCCTCGTCCCTGGCCACACCTCTACGAACATCCGATCAATGTAGCAAGCTTTAGTCTGGAACGGACGCGAGGTAACGAGGAGGGGGTTTTCTTCACTCAAGTAGTGCAGCCAGAGAGACAAAGTTTGGCTGAGTTAGATGCGTTAGTACGCTACCATCAGTATGCGCCCATGGAATCGATACCGAGCTTTCAGCGGGCATTATTATTGAGCCGGTTGCCATTACCGCTACGACGTTTCGCTTGGTGGATGGGACTATATTACGACGGTGCCGTTCGCGCTCACTTCTTCGGTACCTTCGGGATCAGCGTTGTGGCCTCGTTAGGCGCGGCGGGGTTGCACTTGCTTTCACCGCTGAGCACTACGCTCAATTACGGCGTGTTTGAGCCGGATGGAAGCATTGATGTGCGTCTCGTGTACGACCACCGTGTCATCGATGGAGCACCAGTGGCTAGAGTGCTTGCGGCCTTAGAGGACGCACTGCATGGACCAATTCGAGACGAGTTGTTACGCGAAGGTTCCTGCCATGAACATGTGCGCCTGTCGATTGATAATAATGCCGAACACACATTTGACGAAGCGCCCGAATTGAGTCGTGTTTAGGGCAGAGTGATGTCCCTGTTTCAAACAGCCGTCTTCGCAGTTCGTACCTCGCGTTTAGGGCGAGTTGCTCGCTGGGCACCGCCAAGCGTTCAGCAAGTGGCTCGCAATAGGCTTAGACGTTTGTTACGGATTGCTGCTAGTAACTCCCCTTTTTATCGAGAAAAGCTGCGCGGCATCGACCTCGATCGTGCTGAGCTTACATCCCTTCCGGTTTCGACGAAGGAAGAACTCCGGTCCGAATTCGGCCGCGCACTAACCGATCGCCGCATTCATCGTTCCGCTATTGAAGACTTCATTGCAGATCCAAAGAACCTCGGGCATTGGTACTTGGGGCAGTATGCCGTGAGCCGTACTTCTGGCAGTCAAGGTCCGCCTATGCTGCTCGTGCAGAATCGCCGTTCGATCGAGGTTCTGTTTAGTATCATGAGCGCGCGTGCGAACGCCGGTGCTCGTCCCAGCATTCTTGAAGGATGGCACCGACTCCGCGAACCGGCGCGGGTGGCTATCGTCGCGCATCAACGAGGTTTTTACCCCTCGGCAGCAGCATTCGAGTTCATGCACGAGATCATGGGACGCTTCGCTCGCATCGAGTGGTTGTTGAGCACGCAGGAAGACCTTGTCTCCCGTCTGAACGAGTTTCAGCCCAACACGTTGGTTGGTTATGCCAGCGTTTTGGAGGGGTTGGCACTGAAAGTAAGGGACTCTAACAAAACCCTTCCAATCGGTTCCAGCAGATGAGCAGGCAGCCGATGGTAAGGAAGGCAGAGTGGATGTCGTCTCGTTTTTCGTAGCGTACTCGAAGGCGGCGGAATTTGAACAACCAGCTAAAAACCCATTCGACGACACAGCGATGAACGCCCAGCCCGCTGCCATGTTCCGTATTTCGCTTGGCGATGAACGGCTGAATGCCGCGTTTGCGCAAGGGCACGCGGATTTTGTCTTCCGCATCGTAGGCGCGATCGGCGTAGGCTTTCTTCGGGCGCTTTCGTCGACCTCCGCCAGGACGCTTGATCGGTGGAATCGCGTCGATCAACGGGATTGCGGCTTGCGAATCGTGGACGTTCGCGCCGGTGTGTGTGATCGCCAGCGGCGTGCCCTGGCCATCGCAGGCAACATGCCGCTTCGAGCCATTTTTGCCGCGATCCGTGGGATTGGGGCCGGTTTGCGCCCCCCAAAAAGCGCTCGCACCGAGCAACTGTCGATGGCCACTTTCGACCAATCGATCTCGTCGGCTAGCCCCAGTTCGTCGAGCAGCATCCGCCAGATTTTTTCCCACACGCCCGCTGCCTGCCAGTCGCGCAAACGGCGCCAACAAGTCATGCCCGATCCACATCCCAGTTCCTGGGGAAAATATTCCCAAGGACAACCGGTGCGCAGCACGAACAAGATGCCGGTCAGCGCCTGCCGATTGGAAACCCGCGGCCGGCCACCCTTGGGCTTGGGACGGTCCGGCGGCAGCAATGGTTCGATTCGTTCCCACAGTTCAACTGCAAGCAACGGTTTGGCCATGATGTTCCTCCGTGAACAACAAAAAGCTAACCGTTCTGCTCATTCGCACCAATAGAGGTTTTGTTAGAGTCCCTAAGTCAACTGCATCTCAAGCACCTCAGGCAAGTTTCCAATTCAAGTGAGCAATTGACATCGCGGGCGCGCACTCGAATTTCGTCCGCCTTTGGGGTGCCAATCCTCGACCATTATGGCACGGGCGAATGTTTGTGGTTGGCCGAAGGTTGCCCAACCGATGGTGGCTCACACATCAACGCCGACTGGGGCATGTTAGAAGTCGTCGATGAGCTCAATCAGTCGGTGCCGACAGGTGAGCTTGGCGCAAAAGTCCTCATCACGAATCTGGCGAATACCGTGCAGCCTTTTATTCGTTATGAAGTGGGCGACCAGGTTGTGATGGCAACAAAGCCTTGTAGATGCGGAAGTCGCTTACCACGCATTGCGCGAATCGAAGGGCGTTCTGCTGAGATTTTTGAGGTGCAAGGCAAAGACGGCAATCTGCAATTCTTGCCTGGCGTGTTGTTTCATCATGCAGTCGATTCGTTGCAAGTAATTCGCGAGTGGCAGGCCGTGCAGCACGACATCGACAAAATTGAACTCCGCCTAGAGTCCCTGGCAGCGACGCATCTAGCTCCCGATGCCATACGCCACCAACTCTCATCTCGACTGTATAAGGATGGTGTGCCACCTCAGGTGTCGCTCGAGATTCATTTTGTGCCGGCTTTAAATGTTGATCATGCTACCGGAAAGTTCCGCCGAATGATCAATCTCTGCACAAAGTCGCGCCGAGCGGGCTAAAGTGTAGCAAAGTGCTTATGTTGAACTACTGGTGCCGTAAGCTTCGTCATTTTTCAATCGCAACACGAAGTACGACCCCATCGAGCGGAGGGACGGTGACTAATGCTTCGTTCTCCATATTCTCGATTTTGAATTGCCCTAGATTGCCGGAAGCCGTGAAAATTTGCTCGACAGCTTGATTTTTATTGAGCGCTATTTTCCATTGGTGCGCTTCGTTGCCGCGGTTCAGGCCAATGAGCAGCGTTTCTTGTCCGTCGGATCGCTCGAAGCCCAAGAACTGCGCATTGTCATCGGTGGTAATGAACCGGATGTCGCCACGGCGCAAGGTATTGTTCTGGCGTCGCAGGGCAATGGTTGCGCGATAGAAGTTAAATAACGGCTCATCGAATTTCACGATGTCCATCTCGCGTAGTTTATCGTTGGGTTCAGCTCGCTGCGGATCATAATTCATGCCCGGCCAAACCATGGGCATGCGATCGCAAGGATCGTCGGCACCCCACATGCCTGCTTCAGTGCCATAGTAGATCATCGGTGGACCGATATAGGTCATCTGGAGCAAGGCGATCAATCGCTGCACGCGCCGCTCGGAACCGTTCGGCTTACGGACGTCGTACCGTGGCGTGCTACGTGGTGAGGCGTTGGTGTCGTAATCATAACGTTCTGAAAGCGCGTAGGGGCCACGACTCGCGTTAACGATCATTGAGGCCACGCGGTCTGTATCGTGCGAATCTATGAGGTTCTGCACAGCATATTGGACGGGCTTCGAATGCTGACCGCGGCGAGCATCGAGTTCTCGTGCAAAACCGCTTGGCGGCAGCGACTTGTCGATAAGAAAGCCCTTTACCGGATAAGCAAAACCGTGGTAATTGATCGTGGCCGAGAAGGTACTCTCTTCCACAAAGCGCTGAGCATCGTCCCAACACTCAGCAACCGTGTAACATTCCGGATTGATCTTCCGTGCATGAGTGTGCCAATCGCGCCAAAAACCTAACGGCACATCCGTCGCAACGTCTAGCCTCCAGCCATCGATCCCATCGCTCGGATCGCCGTCCCCGTCGGGATCCATCCAACGCTGGGTGCTATCGAAAATGTACTTCTTTGGCCCAGGGTGTAGATCGGTGCCGTTGGCATCATCCGCGAACTCGGGAAGCGAGCCGATACCCCACCAGCCTTTGTAGCGGAACTCGTTGTGGGGCGTGGACGGATCATCGAAGCTTTGCACGATGTACCAATCGCGATAAGGCGAATCGGCCTGCCGCTTGCGCAAATCGGCAAAAGCAAAGAAGTCGCGGCCAGTGTGATTGAAAACACCGTCTATGATGATGCGGATATTTTTCTCGTGAGCCTTTTGAATCAATTTGAGAAACAGCTTGTCGGCCTGTGTCCATCGCCACGTCGTGGGATCGTTCGTCTCTTCGGCCATCAACTTGAGGTCGCTCTGCGGATCGGGGCCAAAGTGCGGATCCACATGATGATACGAATTGCCGTCGTATTTGTGTAGCGAGCGGGCATGGAACACTGGGTTAAAATAAATCGTGTTGATGCCCAACTCAGCAAGGTAATCGAGCTTGTCGAGAACGCCTTGCAAATCGCCGCCATAGCGACGATGGAAGACACCATTCTCATAAAAGTTTGAGCCAAGCTCTTTTTCCCAGTCAGCGCGGGCATACCAATCGCCGGTCCACGAAGAAATCTTCCAGCTCGGTGGCACATACTCTGGCGATTCGAGTGATTCTCGTGTCGGATCGTTCGATGGATCGCCATTGGCAAACCGTTCGGGAAAGATCTGGTAAAAGATCGCGTCCGCTGCCCAACTCGGAACCGTCTTCGAGCTCAGCGACTCTGATGAATGGCCAGCTTCTATTGGCCGTTTGATCCGCATCGCGGCCTGCGATGGTTCCGGTGCCGCGGCTGCTTGCTCAATCGCGATGTCTATAGAGAGAAAATCACTCCACTCGCTGCCGACCGGATTAACGAAGAGAAAAACCGATAGCAGGCCAGCGAAGAGCCGGCGGGCAAATTTCAGGCATCGCCGACTTACTAGGGGGCGTTCTTCCCGTATGACAGTAACTAAATTCCAGCTAGCCAAACTTCCGCTCCGAATAACAACGAAGTATGTCCTTGAGCGTTGCCGCCGGCGATCGATTTGCCGCGCGGCAACGCATGTTTCAAGAGACAAATTAAGAATGCCACGCTACTGGCGACGTTGACGCCCTAGCATCATCAAGCAACCGATTGCCATTAGCACGAAGGCACTAGGTTCCGGAACTCCGCTGGCAATCGCGACGATCGGAATCGCTCGCCATCGGCCACCAGGCAGGTCGAGTTCGAAGGCCCAAGTGCCGGCATCCAGTGTAAGGACCGCGTTGTCACCAGTGCCAAAGTCTCCGTTGATTGTGACATCCCAGTCTCCTTGTTTACGAAACTTGAACTGGAACTCACTTCCGTCCAGTACGATATCTGCCGATCGGTACAGCCCGTTCCCCTGGTCGGTCATGGCCAGGGGAGTGTTCCAATCATCGCCCGGATTCGTATAAAAGTCCCCCATCATTTCCCAGCCGAATTGTTGCGGATCCTCATAACCCACACGGCGCTGGTTATTGGGATACCAGCCATCGTTCCACGTATCTGTCTCCCAAAAGCGAAAATTAATTTCACCATTAGTATCGGCGGCAACTTTGCCATTGCTTCCCGGTGACGATTGGGACCAGTCGCTTCGGGCAATCTTGAATTCGTAGATGTTTCCGGTGGTAAGCCCGGTTATCGTGTGGGTGTAGAAGCCACCTCCCTGATCCACCATTTGATGCGATAAATCGTTCCAGGGGTCGCCGTTGGCATCTGGTGCGTTGGGATCGCCGAAGCTGCCGCGTGCAAACCAGCCTGGCGGCGGCGGAGGTGGGCCTTCACCGAAGTGCTTCTTCCAAGCGTTGTAAACAGGCTGGGAGCCATCCGTCTTTCGCCACAGAACATAATCCGCTGCATCCACGGATTGGTCGCCGTTCACGTCGGGAGACGGGGCATTCGTGTAGGTCCGCCATCGTCCGTTCGGCAAATCGAGCTCAAAGCTCCAAATTTCGCCGTTTTCCCATACGCGGAATGCATTGTTGCTGCCTGAGTTGCTGAAATCGCCGTTGCCGATCGAAGTATCCCAACTACCCTGTTGGCGGAACTTGAATTCATAACTTCCCGCTTCGAATTGGAACTGCCCGATGTAAAGTCCGTTGCCAGCGGGGGTGAGGTGCCAAGGCGCACCGCCACTAAACTCGTTGAAATTGCCCGCAACTTCCCAGCCGAATTGCTCGGGGTCGTCGTATCCAGCACGAGGCGTATTCTGGGGAGACCAGCCATCCGTCCAGTTGGTGTTCGTGTACAAATGAAAATTGATTTCGCCAAGGACGTTGGTGTACACGCGGCCGTCGTTCGCCGGCGCGGCCACCGAGAAATCGTCATTGCCCAACTTGAATAAGAAAGGATCGTTATCGAACAAACCGGTGACCGTAGCCGTGTAATGGCCGGGCGCTGCCTCGGTCATGGGGATACTCGTATCCCATTCAGGAATCGTAAATGTGCCGCGAGCGTAGTATGGCTGCGCGGCCGCAATCGCCGAGAGCATGCTCGCGACTAGCAAACTTAAGATGATTCTCATCGCCTTACCTCCTAACCTCAAATCGTTGCCCACTTGCGTAGTCGAAATTGCATTAACGAGTTGGCCTGGCGCGACGTCGCGATCAGGCCGAAAAGTATTCCAAGCAACAGCAGCGCCGACGGCTCGGGCACCAAGGCTGTCCCGCTTCCCCCACCCGCGATTGGCGACAAAGGTTGGCGTGCGAAGCCATAGTTTTGCCGCCACAGATCCAGGTCTGTGTTGTCGATGAAGCCGTCTAAATTAGCGTCGCCGAACGTGAACCGTGCGTTGCTGGTGCCAAGCCACTTTCGCGCGATCACGAAGTCCGCCGTGTCGACCACACCGTCCAAATTAAAATCGCCCGGCACGGTTCTAAGCAGGTTCGTGATCATTGTTCCAACGTCCTGAATATCGATTACTCCATCAACATTTAGGTCAAGATCCCAAGTCGCGGTGCTGCCAAAGTTATCGTACAACGCATTCATGTCATGGGTGTCCGTGGTGCCAGACAAATCAACGTCGCCGCGCTTCAGCAATAAATCGGAATAAGCGTTGAGGACATTCTGCTGATTGGTCGCATTCACGAACGCTGAAGTCGGAGCAGTCAACAGCACATCGCCCAACAGGAACAAATCGCGGTTGTCCACAAGCCCATCGGCGTTTACATCTGCCGCCGAGTTGAATTTGCTGTTTTGGCTGTATAGCACGTCCTCGAACGATCCGTTGTTCGGCAAAGTCGCGCGGATATCCGCGATCAGATAGCTGTTGCCGAAATTCATGTCGCCGAAACCGACGCCACGCCCGTTTGTTTGCGTGAACAATCCCGCAAATCGTTGGATGTTGTAATTGCCGGTCACTTCATAGGTGATGACGGTTGCAACATGATTGCCGAAATTGATGTTGTTGAAGCCCGCGATACGTTGATCGCGGTCGTAGTAGGCGGACTGAGCCTTTCGATACGGTGAGCTCGGATTGTTATACTCTTGCAAGATTTGTTCGTCCGTCATGTTCGCCGGCAGATCCAGAAGGAACAGCATATTGTCCGCCGTTTGATCGACGGACCGAACGATCAGGTCGCGGTTGTTCGGGTTATTCGGAGCCGACGCATAGGGCGCGAAACTAACGACCGCCGATTCCGGCGGCAAGCGATCGACATAGATCGTCCGCTTGAAGTCGGTAAACACGTCCGGACCTCCGTCGCCGCCCGTGCTGGAATCGCGGTGACGGTATGCCCGTACGGTGATGTAGTGTCGTCCTTCAGAAAGTTGGGAGGCGTCAATCAGCTGCTCGTAAGCGCCGAACCCGCTGCCTACGTTCGAGCCTTCGCTCCAAACGTAACCCGGCGAATTGGTCGTCCGGAAATTTTCGAAGCCATAGCTAGTGCTAGTCAGCGTTGTATAATCGATGCCCGACAGATCGTTCAGGTCCATGCCGTCGTCGATGCGGATCACCGCATGGTCTCCATCGGCCGAATAATCTCGTACGGTATTCGACTCACCCATCGGTGCCGGCAGCGTAACCGGCGTGGTGTTGAGCGTAACGGTAAACGAGTCGCCGGTTATCACATCAATGTCGGCCAGCCGAGCAGTTCCGTTGGTTGCCAGTGTGGGAGTCGCCCCCTCCAACACTTGCGATATGTTTGAAATCGAAAGTGTTCCCTGCGGCGTGGCCAAGCCGTAAATAACATAGCCTTTACCGTGCGAAGAGTTTCGCGGAACACGCATCGTCACTTGTCCGCTGCCATTCACGCGGATTGCTTCTGCAATTTGATTGCTTGGATCGACTGAAGCGTCCGCGGCGTTGCCCGTCAACTCGACGAGCACCGTGTTCGGGGCAAAACTTGTTTGCACCGGTGTCCGTTCGTCGTAGCCGGCATCGAGCCGGCTGTTAAGTCCCACGATTGCCGAATTCTCTCGTTCGTAAATGTAGATATTTGAAAATCCACTCGGGTTGAACGCATCGTCGATCCAGCGCTCGCGAAAATTGCCGCGACCGTGTGTATTACGGATTTCCACAAGCTCCGAGATGTCGTCTCCGTGATAACCGCCGAGCGCGTCGTTGCTCATCGGGTAAGAGGAGCCGCCGATATCTTTCGGAAAATCCCGGCCCTCGCCGAATTCTTTGGCGTTCATGTACACGACCGTATTGCCGGGCAGCATTAACGTGTAAGCGTGCGCCACTTTGTATAAATGGGGCCTCAGTCCGTTGTGGTCATCGTGACCGTCGACGAACGTCACGCCCTGACTGCCGTTCATGAGGCCATCATCCTTAAGATCCTGATGGGCATTACGAATGTTGTGCCAGTTATTTTGCAGCCCGTTGCCAGACAGATTGTCTACCATCCGCCAGAAAAGCGAGAAATCCAACGCATCGCGATTGCCACGAACCGTGGTATCGTTGGTGCTGATGCCAAGCTTGTTCGGTAAATCGCGGCGGATATACTCTTGCACGTTGTCCACATTGCCGTCCGCGACTTCCGAGAACATGTAAATCGGCTGGATCGAGCCATCGTGGTTCATGCGCAAGCTGGTGCGGAATACGGCATTGTCCAAATAATTCATTACCCAAGAGGGCATGTGTCGGACCGCATCAACGCGAAACCCATCCACGCCGATGGCCTGAATCATCCATTGCATATTGCGCATCAGCAGCCCCGTGGCATTCTCGCTGATGGGATCGCCGGCCAACGGGTTATCGAGATTAAACCCATAGCGAGTGAACGTACTGCCCAGGGCAGGATCGTTCAGCACAGTTCCTCCCAGGTCTTGGTCGGTGTAATACTGCGCATTGCTCGGATTCGGTTGGTTGCGAATCGAGCCAGCCGGAATGTTGTTCGGATTTCCCGTTTCCGTCGGATGGCGGATGTATTGGTAGTTCTTGTCGTGTGCGATGTCGATCAACCCGAATAGGCTGCCGTTGACCGGATCGTCATAGTAACTGATCGACGGATCGTGAAAATCGCCAAACTGATCGCCTGAAGTCGATAATACGAATCCAGGGTATCCGCCTTGGGCCTCGAAATTGGGCGTGTTGCGGTTCCGAAACCCGTTATGGTTCGGAATAAAATCCGTATACATCTTGACGCTCGCGTTGTGAGCGGCGGAGATGCTCGACTTCAAACTGGTTTCCGTACCGTAGAGCGTTTCGTTGCGCGGTGAGCCCAAATCGAATCGGTCGAACACGTCGTATCCGACCGATTGGCCACCGCTGTCGGCCCGGTTGGGTGGAGGCAGCCACATGGCTCCATAGCCAACCTGAAAGATATCGGCCATGCGATCTTCGATCGTATCCCAGCGCGCTTCGAACAGTTGCAAAATGGCTGGTTCGGAACGATCTTGAGCAATCGCTCCGCCAGCAAGCCACGCCAGTGTCCATGCTACGAAGACATAGGACGCGCATCGACGAGCGGCCAGTCGAAATCGCTGTGGCCAATAATTAGTACGTGCTGTACCCATTCACTCTCTGTTCCCTACCGTTGCCGCGGCGGCTTCCACCCCGCGGGGGCCTGCGATGTAAGTTCCAAATTGAGTTTGTTAGCACCCGGTTCGACCGTGAAGCTTAAGCCCGAGGTTTCTTTCGTCCGATACCAAGGCGGCGTGATTGCTTTACCAGGCGGCATGGGACGCCCGTCTTTCGATTCAAATTGAGCTTGCTGCTCGTTGGCCGTAACAGTGACTTGATACTGGCCGGCAGGCAGCCCTTCTTCGCGGCCGGTGCGAATCGAATACGAACCGCTGCTGCCTATAGGCGAATAGGCTGCTGGCCCGCCGCTGGTTGGGTGAAACGCAACCGTGCCACGCGGCACGATCGTTCCATCCAGCGTTACGGTGCCATACGCAGTCGAGTCGTACGCTCCGCCGCAACCGCTCATGCCGAGAGCCAGTAGGAGCAGCGTTGCTACCACACCACATTGCAAGTTGCGAAGCGTCATGGGGACTCCCCCTTCGCGTTGCCGTCGGCTATGTTGCCTTCGTTCGCGGATTGGTTACCGGACGCCGATTCGGAGGAAGCAGCAGCCGTTTTTTCCGCCGCTGGTATCGCCTCTTTCTCTTGTTCTTGTGTGCTGCCGGCTTCCATGGCCTCGTCACTCGCGGTGGTTGCCGCTTCGGCAGGTTCCAACTCCAAAACGATTACTTGGCTCCCTGGCTTGATCTCGTGTTTCAAATCACTGGTTTCCGTGGAAGCATACTTGGCCGCGACGAGTGATGGACCCGGTGTCGGCGGTCTACCCTCATCCGGTTGCCCGCTCTTAACCTCCGGGCCAGTGATGGAAACCGTCACGATGTACTCGCCGGGAATGACCGTGCCGCCATCCGCTTCTCGCAGATCTCCCTGGCCTGTGCGCAGCGAGTAACTTCCGTCCGAATTGATGCGGCCGATTGCCGGCACTCCCTCTTTCAACGGGTGGAACGTCACGAGCCCCGATTGGGCAAGCTCGCCGTCCACAGTTACCGTGCCCGTCACGATGGACTCATGCTCGTTCGGTCCGCCACAGCCGACTGCTACGAGTAATGCTAGGGCCGCCATAAGGCCGCTGCTTGTCAAACTACGCCTGCTACGCTCGATCATTGCAGTGTCACCGTTTCGCCGCCGTTACGTGTGGAAAGACCACGGTAAATGTTGTGGTCGATCGATTCGTTGATGAACTGCACCGAGCCGTCGGCCATCACGAACTGCGCGCCGCCAGGGTGCATGCTTTTGAAGCCGCGGACCGCCATCCAGTTGGGCGCGGCTTTGATCGTGGCTTCGTCGGCCGGAACGACGAAGTAATTCAACGGGTTGCCGCACGATGCCCAGTCGCCATCGGCAAAGAACGCGGCCGAGTGGTAATCCTGCTCCACCACGCTTTCGCCAACCATGAATGTTTTGCTCGTGCCGTCTTCGATCTTGCGAAGTGCAATCGGATTGAAATACGTGTTTCGCCACAAGAGGCCGTTGCACTCCACCGTGTTGTGGCAATCGGGCTTGGAGCCGAGGTCCGGGAAGGGACTATCCATCGAGGTTCCCGAGCCCCCGGAGGTGATCACCGTATCGCCAATGACACCTTTGTACGAAGTTGTGGCGGTTGATACCCGCCAGTACCACTGCTTATCGGAGGGCTGGGCAGAAGCATCAGAAGGACAAGTAAACCACGGCAGTTGTTGGCTCACCACATTCCGAATCGAAGGGTGACCCATGCCATTACCAGCAGCAGGGCCCAAGATCGTAAACCGCTTATCAGCGGTAGAACTCTTCAAACCATTCATAATGGTGTCGTACGAGGCCTGCTCTTCCATCGCGGGCAGGATGTCGACAATCCACCCTTTGCCGTTGTAGCCTGGGCCGCCGTTACTGGGATGCATCTTGCCTTGATTCGGCCCGATCCATTGGCCGTTGATATTTCTATCTTCCTCCCATTGGCTAATGCTGTACGGCAGGTGTTTCTTGGCGTCGTGAACGTTCATGCACGCGATGCCGATGTTATGCAGACTATTGCTACAGCTCATGCGTCGTGCCGCTTCGCGCGCCGCTTGAATCGCCGGCAATAACAGCGCCACCAAAATACCGATGATGGCAATCACCACCAGCAGTTCAACGAGGGTAAAGCCGCCCCGCCCGAATTCATCTATTCGCCGTTTCATAGTTATTTGCCTCTCGGCTTTTGAAAACTCGGAATATCGCGCAACAAATGCAATGGACGTGCCTGCCCGTTGCGGCACGGACCAAAGGACCTTACCGCAACGAGCCGCACGATCCGCAATTCAATTTACGGCACGCTGATTTACTTGCGACGCCGCACAAAACCAACCACGGTTAAAAATGCCAAGCCGCACAACCCGGCACTCGCCGGCTCCGGCACCGCAGTCACTCGCCAGCGCCCTCCTGGCAAATCCAACTCAAACGCGTACAAGCCACTATTAAGAGACTGATTGATATCGCCAGCCGCATTGCCGAAGTCCTGGCCAATCGAAATATCCCAATCTCCTTGTCGCCGGAACTTGAATACGTAGTTGTCCGTCGTGACGGAAAACACGCCCCGATGCAGGCCGTTACCCAAATCGGCCAAGTCCCAGCCGCCGCCCCAACCATTCATGGAGCCGATGACCTCCCACCCGAATTGTTGAGGATCATCGTAACCCACGCGCGAATAGCCGGAGGGTTCCCAGCCGTCTGCGATCGCTCCTTGATAAAAGTGAAATGTGATTTCGCCGGCAGCGTTAGCAAGGGTCTTGCTATTGCTTCCTGGGTAGCTCTCGCCGCCCCAACTGTCGGGGTCGTCAGCCACTTTGAACTCGGTCGCTTCGCCTGTACCCAGGCCTGTAACCGAGTACGTGAAATGCCCACCTCCCAAATCGGTCATGGGCGTGCTGTTGCCCCAACCATTAAAATCACCGCGGACGTACCACGGTTGAGCCGATGCACCGGCCGCCCACATGGCGACCAGCCCTAAAACCAAAATCCGCAGAAGATACCTCATGAGCTTTCCTCCAAAAAAGTAACCGCCTTACCTGTCAACGAGCGACAAGGAATGGCTTGGGTGTGGCGACAGAATCGCCTTCGTGAATTCCACCTCGATCAATCGGTGCTGTTCCGCTCGACTCCACGGCCGATCCAATAACTGCCCTTTGTTCTGCGCTACGCGCGGCGTTAAGCGATCGGGTGCCCTGCCCCTCCGACCCGCCACCGCGCGAAATGTCGTGCCCACACGAATCTCGTCGATTTCATGGATTTTGGTTCCATGGAAGTTGCCTAAGCTGATGCGATCGAATGCGAAGTTTCCTGTCAGCACGGCGTCGGGCGAGCAAGCGCCCTCGTCGGTCAGCGACTTCGGATTGCGAAATACCTCGGCACGATCGACATTGCCTTCGCCGAACGAAATTCGCACGATGAAGAAATTCGTTTCGGTGTTCTCTTGGCCGAGTTGCGGGTAATTCTCAGCGTTGTAGGCGTTGAAATTCGACGTGACCCCATAGTTGCTATTCTCGGCCCCGTGGCCGATGCACAGCACGCGATTGCCATTGCCATCGCTACGATGCAACTCGAATCCGTAGAACACGTCGTTGGTTTTGTCGACACGTTGCAAAAAGCTCAGATAAACGACGGTGCCGTCCCGGCCGACGAGCCGCATGCCGTCCTGGTTCTCGACAAGCCCCGCAGCGTCGAACACGCCGCCCATCGAAGTACCGAGCGAGCGGCGAACACGGTTCTGATGTGCCGTTTGCACGGCGCGGTTGCCCAACGGCAAGAGGCCTTCGTACTCCAAACTACTCGCGGCCACGCCGTTGGAATTCGCATCCGACTTGGCGTCGGCCTCGACATTGAACCAGGGGCCGGCCCAGCCGAAGCCACCGTTTTGCTCTGCGAGCGGGCCAGCCGGGTAGTTGAAACCGTCGTACGCGTACAGCCCGTCGTGCGGGCCTGCCACGATGGACATCGAGCGAACGAATTCATCATCACGCGCGGCGATCTTCGCCACTTCGGCCACTGCGGGCTGAATTCGTGCCGCCTCGGACGTGTTCAATTCCACAGTTCGCAACTGCTTGCCTGCTCCGTCGAGGAGCTGCGCTTTCACGAGGCCATTGAAGACGTGGACTTCGGTAGTGCCCTCGGGCTCCGCCATCAAGCCGAATTCCGTGCCCAGGTCAATGATGTTCACACGCGAAGTGGCAACTTGAAAACCTTGGGCCCGAGCGGGAACGACTGCCGACAGGCGGCCAGCGTGAAGCTGGGCTTGGCCTCGATTGCATACGTCGAACGTTGCCGGCCCTTCGAGCACAACCGCCGCCCCGTCGTCGAACGTGATCTCAACCAGCCCTGCCGCGAGTTCCAGCCTTTGCCCTGGAAGCAGGTGGGAGCCGTAACCAATGCCGTTTGTACTTCCTTTCCATAAACAGTTACGTGTAGCGGTAATTCGCGCGACGCTCTCGGCCGATGTGGGGTCAGTATTCGGCTGTTCTGCGCTTTGCGAGTTGGTTGCGGCGACCGTGCCCGTGCTCGTTAGTCCGCGTAAGACTTGGTAAGTCGCGACGCTGCTGAATGCCGCTACCCCTAAAACCATCGCCGCCAGCGTCCACCAGGGGAACTGTCGCTTCGAGTGGGCTGGGGATGGTTTAGTTCGCGCGGTATTCGTGCTGGCGGTGGGTGCTTCCAATCCGCAATCAGCCGTCCACGGTTCGCAACTCTGCCCGTCTTGCGGAGCTTCCAGCGAAGCATGCTGCGCGAACAGTTCGGCATGCAGGAACATGTAATTGTTGTAGGCTTGCCGAGCGGTTTCCTCTTGCGACAAAACGGCATCGAGTCGGTGAACCTCGTCGTTCGTAATCAAGCCGTTGCAAAGTTTGCCCAGCAGATCCTGCAGTTCGTGATCTAAACTTTCCTTCATCGCTGCACGCCCTCCAACGCCAACGCTCTTTCGATACAGTTGTAGAGCGCTCGGCGAATGCGATTCAGGGCTTTGTAAACGGTGTTGGCAGGCCTGCCTAACTCTTCGGCGGCAGTTTTGAAGGAGGCGCGACAATCGCCGTAGCAATGACGCACGAGTTGCCGGTCGCTCTCTGGCAGCTTATCCAGACAACCGCGCAGCGCGTCGCGGCGAGATTCGAGCAGATCGACGCGTTCGACCGCGTCTTGAGCCAAGAGGTCAACCGAGGCGTCGCTCAACTGTGGCCCGACTCGCTTCTGCTGACGACGAAAACGATGTACTTGATGGTGAGCAATGACACTGACCCAACGCACGAAGTCGGTGCCTAGCTGGAACGACTCGTATTCACGCCACAAGACGACGCAAACTTCTTGAAAGACTTCCTCCGCATGGGCCGGGTTGCCCAAGAGAGAGACGAGATAGGCGAAGAGCCAACGGTCGTGCTGCGCAAACAGGCGCGCAAAGGCGGCTCGATGCTCTGGCTCCGACCAATTCGAGTTGCCGCGATCTTCTGGCACGAGACCCGCCCAACAGATGCTATGCCCCAACCGTAGTGACCAACCTTGGTATAGTTAGTCACCAGGGCATGGCTTTTGGTACTGAAAAATTGCAGTTTGTGTGAAGATTCTGAGAAATTTCAGTTTCGCCTGGGCGTGTAGACGCTGCAAGGCATTTTCCCATAAGGGGTTGTGACGCCGTGGAGTGACATCGACTTTCGGCCCCCCTAATGCGTTACCAGTCACACACAAACTCCCCTGCGGCCGATTGTCGGTGCTGCCCGCTACGATAGAAATGCCGAGTTTTTGCGTAGATGCGTACAACTCCCCCCTGGGTTTTGCGCATCTAGGACGGGGGCTGGGGGTCGGGGGTTAGAGACTGGGGGCGGAGCGCTGAGGGCCAGACCATGCGCGCAGGGGTAGCGCTGGGTTGTGGCCGTTGGGGGTTTAGGTTGTCAAAGAGCGTGCGCTGCGGGAGCGACTTCTGTCTGGGGCGTTGCCCCGGGCCTCTTGTGTTGGTGAGGTAGATGGAGCGTAGCATAGTGGGTGGCCGTTTTCGACAAGGAATATTTGGGGGCTGGGGGTCGGGGGTTGGGGACTGGGGGGAGTGGTCAGTGGCTGGTGACGTAAGTTGGTAATTTTGTTTCTGAATGGTGGTTTGAAGTGAATTTGTTGGGCAGCGAATTTCTCGGAAGGGGACAAGAGGACAAGTTTTTTGTGTATGCGGATGCGAAGTTGGGTTCTCGTCTTTGCGCATGATGATCCGACCGGCTGAGCACGGGTTTCCTAGGTGCGCAGCGGTAGCGGTGGAGCGGGATTTTGGGGGGATCGCGCCGGCTGTGTGTAAATATACTTTTTTACACACATCCTAGCGTGCCTGGTGGCCGTTTTCGACAAGGTTGTGTTCAGAATTTTGTTGGCCGAAAATAGTGGGTTGACACGGCTGTTTTGAAATCGCTCGTAATCCCAAGCAGAACGTGCAAGCTATCGAGTACAATGAAGATGGCCGCCTGCAATGCGATCTGGTAGCGTCACCATGAGAGCCATCTGTTCCACGATTACGATTCTGATTTGCCTGCTTGCGATACAAAGCGTGTCGGCCCAAGCTGAGAAGGTTTCCATCGAAACCTGGATTGCCGAGTTGAGCAGCAACGACCCAGCCCGGGCTGCCTTAGCAGCCGACATGCTGGGCGATTTCAAGGAAGCCGCCGCGCCGGCTGTGCCCGCGCTCGTCAAAGCTCTCCACGACGATCGCCAGTCGGCACCTTCTTCCGGCCCGGTGGTGCCTCTCGTTTGCACGTCGGCCCAGTTTGCACTCGCGAAAATCGGCGCGCCGGCGGTCCCTGCGCTCGTCGCGGCCCTCGAAACGGAAAAAGACGACTCCGTTCGATTTTCGTTGTTATCCGTCCTTGCTAGCATTGGCAAGCCGGCGGCTGAGGCTGCTCCGTTTCTCAAAAAGCTCGTCGAGAGTGACCACGAGCAAGACAAGCTGAGTGTATTCTCCTCGCTTTGCTCGGTTCACCCGCAGAGCGCGGAGTTCATGCAATACCTCATCGCCACGCTGGACAACGACGACCCGGATATCCGCGCCACGGCCGCCCGCAAGTTGGGCGAATACCAACAAGCGGCCGCCCCCGCTGTCGAGCGGCTTCAGCGAATGTTGCAAGATACCGGTGGCCGCTGGGAGGCAATCTCGCACTGTATGATCACCACTGTACCAGTTCGGGCTGACGCTACAGAAGCTCTTGGCCGAATCGGCCCCGCCGCGGCCGCGGCCCTGCCCACGCTTGCAAAAATGATGCGGTTGGACGCCGCCATCGAAGTGCGAGCCGCCGCGGCTGTTGCCGTTGCACGCATCGATCCCACGCAAACGCCGGAAGCCATCGATGTCTTGCTGCGGCTGCTATCCTCTCCACATCACTGCGCGCGAGCGCCGGAAGCCGCCGCCAATGCGCTCGCCGAAATCGGCCCGCCCGCCAAAAACGCGCTGCCCGCCCTCATCATGCTGCTTCACAGCAAGGATCGCTACCAGCGCCTGCTGGCTGCTGACGCCTTGGCCGCTGTTGGCCAACACGAAAGCTTTCCCTTCTTGATCGATACATTACTTTTCGACCCCGATGAGTACGTTCGATCGGATGTCCTCGAAATAATCGTTGGACTTGCTCAGCCGCACGAGTGACGTCGCTAGATGGTGTTGGGGGATGGTGTGTGCGCGAAGTTGGGGCGCTAAGCCGCGAGCGGTGGGAGGGGCGTGGTGGGGATGGGAGTTAGTGGGGGCGTGTTCTGGTTGGACGGCGTGGCCGCCGCCGCTAAGGGATGATCGCTAATGGTTCCGTGGTGAGTTTTCCGAGCGCTAAGCTGCGGGCGGTGGGGGAACTGATTACCGCCGGTCAATGACCGGCGGCTAAATGGTAGGAGGGAGGGGGCTATTCTGTTTTTGTCCGTTCGGCTTTCCACCAGGAGTCGATTTGTTGGCGAAGCTGTTCTACCTTCTCGGGGTTGGCCTCGGCAAGGTTGTGCTTTTCGTGGGGGTCTTCGCTTAAGTTGTAGAGTTCCACGGGGCTGTTGGGCTCGTTGTGTTGGTCTGGCAAAATGAGCTTCCAATCGCCGTCGACGGCCCAACGCCACCGTATGCTCGCGGCGGGGTCGGTTGCACTTTGCGATTCGTGGGTAAAGCATTCGCCAAAGATCGTGTGTCGTTCTTGAAGGGCTTTTTCATCGAGCAGGTTGATGCCTTGCATGTCTGGCTTGGCTTGCTCTCCCACGGCGGCGAGCAGGGTCGGGACGATGTCTAATGAAATGGCTAACTCTTCGCGCATTTGTGGTTTCAATTTTTCCGGCCAGCGAATCATGATCGGCGTTCTTACTCCGCCGTCGTATTGAGAAAGTTTGGAACGAGAAGTGGCTTCGCCGGTGTTGGGGTCGGTGATCCAACCGTTGTCGGCGACATAGATCACGATCGTATTATCGGCCAAGTCGTGATCGTCGAGGTACTTTAGTAGTTGGCCGACCGTTTCGTCGAACCATTCGACCATGCCCCAGTATTTTGCTTCGTGGATATTCGGGGCAACTTTGTTGTAGTTCTTCAAGATTCGTTGGGGCGGATTATGCAGTTGGTGGGGCATCATCGGCGCGTACCATACCATGAAGGGCTGGTTTTCTTGGCGCGCTTTTTGAATGAAGTCGTAGATCGGCTGCATGGTGCGGCGGCCGATTTGAATGCCATCGTCTCCGTAACGCTCGCCGCGCGTCATGCCGTCGGTGAATCCGCCACGTTTGAAACTGCCTTGCCACCACTTGCCTGTTTGCAAGCTGAGGTATCCTAACTCGCCGAGCATCCCGGGGAGTGTCGGTACGGCTTCCAGTTGTTTTGCCATGACTTCGCGGCCTTCGCGATATTGCGGCGTGTCGTAGTATTTTCGTCCGATCATGCCAGGCGGCATGGGGGGATCGTTACTCGTGATGCCATGCTGATGAGGATATAAGCCTGTAATGAGCGAAGCGAGGCTGGGACAGCATAGGCTCGAAGGCACGTATCCGCGCTTGAATACCATGCTCTCTGAAGCGAGGCGATCGAGATTGGGGGTGCGGATATGAGGATGCCCCATGAACGAGTAGTCGGTCCACGCATGATCGTCGGAGACGATGAGCACGATGTTCGGCAACTTGTTTTGCTTGGAAGCCGACTCATCGCTCGTGTTTGCTCCCATCACGGCGTTTGTAGCCAAGTTCAGTAATAAGCATGTAAGAATGATTGTCTTGAAGCAGTTCATGGTTGTATCCGGCAGTGATGTGGTTGGCGTGTTTCGCGAATAAGTGTCGCTGATTACGGAGCTTGCTTATTGGCATTGATTACTTTTGCAGCAACGAGTGGCTTGCCGTGGCTTCCGAAGTCGCCCCGAACAGCAACCATTGTTGGTGGCGTTACACCGATTTTCCATTCGCGCTGAGATTGAGACAGGATTTCCACGCTGCCAAGGTTGCCTGTGGCACCTTCGATATCTAGGTGGCCAATGACGGTTTGATCGCTGAAGTTGTAAGCGACCAATCGGAGATGCCCGTCATCGTTTATTTCAAATGCAGATTGATTCACGTTCCCGTTGCCAAGCAGTTGGAGAACGACGGGAGAGGCTTCAGGAATCTTTTTCGTTGGTATCGTTGGTGGGGGGGAAACCTCGATTTCGTGAATCCTGCTGCGAGGCATTAGTAGATAGACCGTCTCGCGCGAGAGTTTTAGGTCACGGTTGGTGGGTATGTCTCGTCCGTAGCAGTCGTACGCGCGCTCAACACCAGGAATGGCGACCGTGGTTGGTTTGGATTCGCTCCAGGCAACAATCGTTATGCGCTCCGCATTATCGACATTCGTTTCAAACGCGTAGCCAAATAGCTTGTCGTCGCCCAGGTTGACGCGTCCCAGTGGCTTGGCGGCGTTGAGTAATCGACCTGCCGCGGCGAACGCAACATAGGCAGGGCGAGGCGTCAGGTCTTTGCGGACCAGGCCGTACTGGATGTTTCGTTCTACATAGTCGCCGAGTATGAAATAGAAGGCCTTTTGTGTTCCTTGGTATAGCGCCGTCGAAAACACTTTGCCGACGCGATACGATTGCATGCGAAGCTCTTCTTCGGAGGGCTCTTTGGTGGCTTCGTCGGACCAATGCACCGGGAGGTTGAACTCGGTGGTCCACATAGGCCGGCCACCGCTCGTTTCTCGATGCCGGCCATACGCACGCTCGTACAGAGGCAAGCGAACGTAATGATGCAGCGTGTAGCGATCGAAATACGGTGTTACTTCGTTCGCGGCAAACTCGTTGAGTGTTTCCGCGCGATCGATTGCAAAGCATGAGTGGCAAGTGAGCAGGTCTGGATCGCCAGCTTTTAAGCCTAGGTAGGCGGCTTTTTGGAACGAGGCGATTTCGCTACCCGTGTGGCCGCCGAATAATAGGATGTCTGGTTCGTTCCACGGTTCGATGGCGTCGATCAAGCCCTTCCACTGCATCGCCAGTTTTTTGTAGAACTCGTAAACATGGCGTAGGTCTTGAGGGAAGCGGGACTGGTTTTCGTTGGCCCATGCTGGCGAAGCGTGATTGACTTGCAGGATTTTCAGGCCGGCTTCGCGTTGAAGGCGCATGGCGAGTTCGTAGCGTGTTTCCGCAGACCATTTATCCTTCTCTGGCTGAATCTCGGGCCAGCTTAGTCTGTCGCGAATCCACTTTACTCCTGCGATGCGGCATAGTCGGCTGGCAGCTTGGATCTGCTTGGGGTCTGCGTAGAACCATGAAATGGCGGCATCGAGTGCAATGGGGGTTTCGTCGGACGCGGCAATGCGCGGTAAAACTGCCGCTGAGATCATTCCCGGGCCATTTGTTTGCCTGATTTCGTAGTAGCCTATTGGAGGCTTGCCCAATTCGGCAGTTCCTTTGCTAGCCTCACCGCGCTTGATTTCTTTCCCCTCCACGTCTACGGCATACCAGTGTTGCCATGAATCGGGGACGGCAATGGTTACGTCATCGCCCAAGATAAACACGGTGGCACGAAAGTCGGAGCACAGTGCCCCTGTACTCAGGCAGAAAAGCGCTAGTGCAATGATTAGGAAGAAAGTGCTTGCTGCTTTACCAAACAGTGGAATTGGAAGCCGTTTCATTTTAAGGATTGCCTCAATAATAAATTCCTATTTTTCAGAATAACCACAGAGGCACAGAGGACACGGAGATTCGGAAGAGTGTTTTTGAACCACGAAGACACGAAGAATTGTTGCGAAAGTTTTTTGGAGAACACTAATCTACTCTAATCATCGCTGATGCCAAATCGGAAGTCAGAGATTTATATTGGGACATGACTGCATTCGATTAGTGATTATTAGTGTGGATTAGTGTTCAAAACCTCTTCCGAATCTCCGTGTCCTCTGTGCCTCTGTGGTGAAATCTCATTTGCAGAATTTATTTTGAGTCATCCCTAAGTCTCAGTCAGAAACGTGGATTGCACAAACAGCACGGCGGCTTTTTCGGCGGATGCCAGTGACAGTTAGAACAATCGCAAGCAAAGCGGTTGCCAAACAAGATGGCTCGGGAACCTCGCCGCTTCCTGCTCCTGAGCCCGCGCCTAACACCATTCCGAAATTAGCTTTCCATAAGTCATATTGTTGCTGGGTTCCGCCGTTCTTGCGCCACACGATGTAGTCGGCCGCGTCAACGACGCCGTCGCCATTGAAGTCGGGGGTAGAGATTACGGTTAAGCTGACGGCGGAAGGCAAATAGTCAACTTGCCAAGCCGACCCAAATGGCAAGGCGGGAAGCGATATTTGATCGAATTGCCCCGTCACGCCTTGCGTGGCAGTGAGAATGGTGAAGTAATCGCCTGGCAACGGCGTAAACGGTGTTCCGTTAATGTCGCTAAGAGATACTTCAAGAGCACCTTCGAGGATGGCACTTCCAAGAACCGCTAGTTGATCGTAATCGATTCCGGAATCATGTCCTGCTAGATCGACGGCAATCGTTCCACCAGGCAAATGATATAGGTCTCCTTGAATGGTGAGCAGCCCGGTGGGATCAACCGAACTGCCTGCGACGGACGCGAATCGTGCACGCATGGAAGCCGCGACAAGATGCGTGCTGTCGAGAGAGCTTTGGGCGTTCCAGCCATAGAGACGAAATTCTACGGCATCGGTTGTTGGTTGGGGGTTCGTGAAATTGCCGGTTAATGTGAATTGGTTTTGAGCACCGAACGATGTTTGGTGCGTTTGGGTCAACTGTTGTCCCGGAGTAAAGCCGTCGAGACTCGAGAAGATGGAGTAATCTGTGGCCGAGTCGCTTGAATTGCGCCACAACGTGAAGCTGACACTATCGGGCAGCAATGCAATGCCGGTGACGGCCTGCACGGTAAAGCTCAAGTAGTCGTTGCCATCGATTGCGGATTGCAGCGTGCTGCCCGTCGAGAAACCGGCAACGTGAAATTCGTTGCCGGCATTTCCGCCCCCGCCCCCGGGGCTGCGCGGCGCGGTGCCGGGGCCAAAGTCGAGCCCGGCGGTAAGAGTTAAACTATTGTGTTGGCGGCGTAGCTCGGTAAGCGGCGCGTTGTCTTGCACGCCAGCGAAATCGAACTCGAGCGTGGGCACGGCCACAAAACGGGCGTTTATCGACGCCGCGTTGATGTGAGTGCTGCCCGTTTCGGCCGAGGCCCCCCAAGCGTAGAGGCGAAACTCGACCGGCTTCGTCAACGCTTCCATGGCAGGCAAGCTCGCGGTGAACATGTGCTGATTACCGATGCCAGTGGTGTTGTACGTGGCTTGTGCATAGGGCAATGCGAAGTCGTTGATGCTGGAGAGGATCGCAAAATTGTTGGGGGCGGCACCGCCGTTGCGCCAAAGCTGAAAGCTGACGCTCGTCGGAATGATGCCGGCACCCTCGATCGGATCGACCGAGAACGTGATATAGTCGCCGGCGGTGACGGCCGATTGCAACGTGGAGGCAGTTTGCCCGCCGACATTGAACTCGTTGCCCACATTGCTGCCGCCCATGCGCGGACCAACGCCGGGGCCGAAATCGAGCCCGTGCGAAACTTCGACGTAAGGGCTTTTTGTGGTTGTCGCGAATACGGGCACATCGTCTTGCACACCCGAAAAATTGAACATGGCCGCGACAGCGTTGGTCGTGTTCAGCGTGATCGGCGGCAAGGCGGGCGGCTGGGCGATAGGCCAGTTTGTAGTTTCGTTGGGCCGACCTGGCGAGAGCACGCCTTCGTTGTACACGTCGCCCACGACGGTTCCTTCACCGCGGAGCTCGCCGCCGCTGCGGATGTTGACCCAGCGATTGGTAGCCAATGTTCCGCCGCTCATGTCGATGCGGCCGTTGTTACCAATTCGCACTTCGTTTCGGCCGCTGAGCGTTCGGCCGGCGTGAATATCGACGACCTGCACAGCGGCTGCGCCGCGAACTTCGATACCGAGCGTTGTAACATTCTCGGTGACATGTGCGATCGCCGGGGTAGCCGTGTCGTTCGCCACCACCGCAGACCAATAACCATGCGGCCGGCTGATGCCGTTCCAGTTCGAGGCGTCTTGCAGATTGCCGCCACTCGCGCCGGTGAACTTGCGATACTCGACGGTGCCGCGTAGCAGGCCTTCTGCAATGGCGACTGCTTGCATCTCGGCTACGATTTGCGAATTGGCGGGGATGCCGAGGTTGAGTGGGCTCGATTCGCTGGGGTCTGTGTTTAAGTTGTAGAGAACACGAGTGCCGTTATCGTAGCTGATGAGTTTCATGCCGTCTTGGCGGATAACGGCCCAACGGCCGTTGCGCGGGTCGGCATCGGGGCCTTTACCGCCCTGGTGCTCGAACACGAGATAGTCGCGCTCGCGCATCACGCCTTGCCCGGTAAGAATGGGGACGATCGATGTTCCATCGATGCCGACGGGCGTTTCGACGCCGGCCAAATCGGCTGCGGTGGCCATAAAATCGGCCAGGTCGGTGCGGTAACTGCTGGAAGAGCCGGGGGCGATTGTGCCCTGCCAATAAGCCAGCGTCGGCATGTGGATGCCACCTTCGTACAACTCAAATTTGCCGCCACGAAAAACGCCGTTGGCGTCGAAGAAATCGATTGGCGAGTCGTCTTCGATCGTCGGCCCATTATCGGAAGTAAACAAGACGAGCGTGTTGCTCAAAATGCTGTCGGCGTTGTTGCCATCGCCGTTAGGATCGTCGAGCCTGGTCATCAGCGAGCCAATGCTGGCATCCATGCGGGTGATCATGGCGGCGTAGGCTTTTTGCTTGTTTGTCCACGGCATGCCGGCATACATGCCATAACCACCCGTCGCGCTGGCGATGGAATCGATATCCCAGTGCGGAATCGTGTAGTTCACTTGCATGTAGAACGGCGAACCGCTGTAGGCCTGGTCCGCGACGAACAGCTCACTTCGAGCGGCGAAAATATCATGGGTGTACGCGGGTGTTCCGCTAGGCCCGCCGCTGTTGGCGACCGTCGAAACGCCGTGAGGAGCGTTCGAGTCGTCGCGCCACATCCAGCTATAAAAGTAGTCGTGAGCGGCACCGTGGTTCAGGTAGCCGTAGAATTTATCGAAGCCATGATAAGTCGGCAGACTATTCGGCATGTTGATCGAGGGGAGGGGGTCGCTGCCGGCAAGGTTGCGCACGCCATCGGCGCCGAAGCCCCACTTGCCGAAAACGGCCGATGTGTAGCCGGCCGGTGCGAGAACGCGCGGCGTCATCACGTCTTCGGCGCGGAAGCCGGTTTGCAGGCCGTCGTTGCCATCGATGCTGGCGTGGCCTTGGTGGAAGCCGGTCAGCAGCGTTGCCCGTGAGGGCGCGCAGACTGGGGTGGCGTAGGCGTTGAGCAGGCGCATGCCGCCGTTTGCGATGGCATCGAGATTGGGAGTCGCGATTTGAGTCTGGCCATTGAAGCCAACCGAGCCCCAGCCGAGATCATCGACAAGAATATGAATGATGTTTGGGCGCGCGGCCTGAGCCCACACGCCTGCCACTGGCAGCGCTAGCCAAGCCAACGCGCCCAAACAAATCGTCAACCAGTAAAGCCTCATTCTCTCTCCGCAAACATTGGGCGATGGACCGCAACTCTACGAGTTACGGTGCCGCGCTCCGCGAAACGCTGCCCCGCCGATTGCCATAATACCGGCCAGCACCAATGATTGGGGCTCGGGCACGTTCGTCGTGACCTTCGCATCGATCACATTGACGGTCGGTGCATTCGCGTTATTGAAGTACACCCCGACACGGTTAAACGTGAACGGGCCGTTTTCCGGATACGTGGCCGACGAGTGGCCCAGAATGCTGAAATCTGAGAAGTAATTACCGCCTGAGATGAATCCTGCAATGTCCAACTTGCCATCGCCCGTGCGAGTAATGGTAATCTCGTAATCGATAACACCCGGGTTGGTGCCGAAAATGGAATCGCCGCCGACATCCGGATTGCCCGTTCCGATCTGCGTGATACCTGCCGTGAGAAACGGATTGTTATGCGGATGGGTATTCTTCTCGAAGACCGTCAAATGAGGGGTACTACTCAACCCGTTTCCGTACCGAGCGAAAATGCCATCATTGTCCTCGTCTTCGAACACGATGGGATCGTGGCTGTTTCCGCTGAAGGCACCGCTACCGTTGAAAGTGAAAACCCCAAAGCGAAGGTTGTTGTTCAACGCTTGTGCACCGGTGCCGGTGGTTCGGCCGTCGAATTGCACTGAAGTGGTAAAGGTGATGAAGTCTCCCGGGTTCGTCAGCGTGACCGGATTGATCGGCGCCATCAGGGCGTAGTTATCGCCAGCGGCAATGATGCTGCCGGTCCCCGTAAGAGATGGGCTGTTGGTATTTGCATTGTTGACGGTGATTCCCGCTGGTCCGTTGTGGCGGTCCCATCCGGTTACATCATGCACGATAGCGCCGTGCGCCAATGGTGCTGAGACAATCGTCATTAGCATGACGATCATAGGGCATGCGAAACTGCGATACACTTTCATTAGATGCTCCTCCCGCTAGCCACTTTGGGCTTGCAAAAAATTGAAACAGGAAACACTACCAAGTTGCTACTCATGTTCGTTTCAGATCGTTATCTGTAAACAGCCGTTGCTTTCACCAATATGCGAGCGACCAGCAGCAGTTAACTGCCTGTAAGCTCAGTTATTGTTTTTTGTATGTTCGGGCTTCGTTGGATCGTAGTTCGGGTTCGGGGTGGGCATTTGCGCATCGACTGATTGAAGCCAATCGTGCAACTCTTTTTGCAATGAATCCACTAGCTCTGGCGATGAAGAGGCAAGGTTGTTCTGCTCTCCGATATCGTCTCGCAAGTTATAAAGTTCGATGGGGGCACCGTCGTAAAACTCGATAAGTCGCCATTCGCCGCGGCGAATGGCGGCATAGGGAGTGGTGCCTTCTTGCTGATAATGTTGGTAGTGAGGGTAGTGCCAATACAAAGAGCGTTCGGCGATGTTCCCCTCATTTCGAAGGAGAGGCACTAAGCTAACTCCATCGCAGACCGTGTTTGAATCCTTCGTTACACCGACCATTTCCAGTATAGTCGGCAGGATATCCATGGAGATGGTTGGCGTGTCGATTTCTGTGCCCGGCTTGGTAACGCCTGGCCAGTAGATGATAAGCGGCACTCGAACTCCGCCCTCGTAGCAAGAGCCTTTGCCTGCTCGCAGCGGCGAGTTCGACGACGTGGGAATGCGTCCTCCGTTATCGGAGGTGAACATGATGATGGTGCGATCGGCAATGTTCAGTTCTTTTAATGTCTTGCGGATCTGGCCGATGGTTTGATCCATGCTCTCGATCATTGCTGCATAAGCCGCGTTGGTGTGGATCGCGCCGTCTTTGACTTTGGCTTCGAATTTGGCGATAAGTGGCTTCTTTGCCTGAATCGGCAAGTGAACCGCAAAGTGTGGCATGTACAGAAAGAATGGTTGCTCTGCATGAGCACGAACGAATTTGACCGCCTCTTTGCCCAGGCGATCGGTGATATATTCGCCACGGGGGCCCTGCTCGATGGTGTCGATATCGTATGGCGCGAAGTAACCGGGACGTGGTTGCGGCCGATCGTTGCCGGCGATGTTCAAATCGAAGCCATGATGCTCGGGATAGTATTCCGGGCCGCCCAGGTGCCACTTGCCGATCGATGCAGTGGCGTAGCCTGCCTCGCGCAAGATTTCGGCGATCGTGGTTTCTTCATGAGGCAGGTGTTTGGTGAAATCCGGAACGGTAAGTTTTGGATTCGAGGGAGGCAGGCCTGGAATCCAATCGGTGATGTGCAAACGAGCGGGTGATTTACCGGTAAGCAGCGCGGCTCGCGTGGGAGAACAAACGGTGCAGGCCGAGTAGTTTTGCGTAAATCGCGCACCCTGTTTGGCTAGTCGGTCGATGTTGGGCGATTCGTAGAGATCGCTGCCACAGCATCCTAGATCGGTCCATCCGAGATCGTCGGCCACGATCAGGATGATATTGGGAGGTACCGCGTTGGCGGCAACTGCCCCGATGCCGCCAATCGCGATCATTGCAAGAACAAGCAAATAAACGAAAATTCTCATAGTGCTTTTAGCGAAACGTGCTTGCCTGTCTGGCTAGCTGATTTTTTAGCGCGAGCGGGCTTAACAGCGACTGGCCAATTCTCGGATTCCGATCGAGCCTTCGCAAAATATGCTTTGAACTTGACCACGACATCTGGATGGCCGGCCGCTAAATCATGAGCTTCTCCAGAGTCGTTACTAAGGTCGTAAAGTTCTAGAGACTTGGTTTTGGGATTACGTAGCGCTTTCCAGTTTCGCCAGCGGGCCGATTGTTGCTGCAAGCCGTTCTTGTTCCATTCCCAGTACATGAATCGATCTTCCAACTCGGGTTGCGTTTTGCTTAAAAGCGTTGGAGAGAAATCGGTGCCGTCGTTATCGCTTGGCGCGGTTGTCCCCGAGAGTTTGGCGAGCGTGGCCATTACGTCCACGAAGCCGATGGGCGAATCGTTTGTGCTGCCGGGAGCGATTTGACCGGGCCAGCGGGCGATGAACGGAATGCGAATGCCACCCTCGGTGACATGGCCTTTGTAACCTCGTAAAGGGCCGTTGGAATTGTGGAAACTCGGATCGCGGCCACCTTCGCGAGCGGGACCGTTATCGGATGCGAAAATGACCAGGGTGTTCTCGTCGATCTTGAGCTCTTTTAAAAGGTTCAGCACCCGGCCGATATCCGAATCCATTCGGGATACCATCGCGGCATATCCCTTTTCTGGTTCGGGCCAGTTCTTGTTGGAGTATTCGCCAAGGTCCGGAATCTCCATGCCATTGTTGCCAGCTTCGTTATTTACATGCGGAAGCGTGAAAGCCAGATACAGAAAGAAAGGTTGTTTTTGATTCTTGCGAATGAAACTCAGGGCCTCGTTCGCGAATAAGTCTTGGCTATAGACTTGCTTCTTTTCGGTTATGCCGCGCTTTGCTGAAAGAACGTTAGGCAACTCGACTTTGGATTCGTTGCGCCAAAGATAATTGGGATAGTAATTGTGTGCGTGTCCCTGCTTTAAATATCCGAAGAAGTAATCAAACCCTTTTTGCCGCGGTAACGCCTGCTTGTTTACTTTTTCTTCTCCTAATCCCCACTTACCGATGATTCCCGTGGTGTAGCCGGCCTGTTTCAAAACCTGCGCTAAGGTGATGTCGTTTTGCCGCAAAGCCGCACCCGGTGTGGTGGCATCAATGTTGCCGCGTACTTGGCAATGCCCGCCATGGAAACCCGTCATCAGCACGCATCGCGAGGGGGCACATACCGTGGCTCCCGCGTAGGCGTTGGTGAATCGCATGCCCTGCGCGGCCATTTCGTCGAGGTTTGGTGTTCGTATTTGATGTTGGCCGTAACACCCGAGGTCGCCGTAACCTAAATCATCCGCCAGGATAAAAATGATATTGGGGAGATTTTCGTTTGCCGTGCTTGCTGGTTTAGCGATCAGCAAGACCGGTAGTACTGTGAGCAAAAACAGCGCAGCACCGCCATACGAGAGTGCCCGCTGGTAGTTGGCGCGCGCCATCGTCTCAAGTGTAAGCAGATGTTGAAATCCGATTGACATTAAAATGAGCTTGGAACGATTTCTTGTCCATTGCGCGACCCCACGGCTTGCCAAATGAGCGGGTCGACGTCGTCTGAGAAAAAGTGCGTGCTGGCGTCGGCGAATACCACGTTGACGCCGCCCGGATGGAGGCTGGAAGCCGTGACGGCAGCACCATCCTCGTTGACCGAAATTGCGTTGAAGGTGCCGCTTGCCTGGCTGCAACTTTTTCCATTAGGCGGCATGATGTGCGTATAACGCGACGTAGCGTAATCACCGTGAACCCAATTGCGGCCGGCACACGGAAATTGGTTGGTGCCTGTCGCGCTCGACGCGTTTAGCGTCTGACACCGGTTAAAGACTTGTTCCGGAGTCTGCTTGGTTCCCGGAATCCTGAAGAAATCGCCGGGCACCGAGACCGTGTTCCTATCTCCGTCGCCCAGCATAACCTCGGAATACATTGCTGTGTGCGACGTGCCGTCTATGATTTGCTTGAGGCGGATGGCTTGATTCGTGAGAAAAAGCCCGTTGTTCTTTTCGCGATAATCTTTTGCGGGGCCGGGGCCGGGCGTGTCGACGAGAATTGCTTCGCCTGTGCCAGAACCGCCGTTGCCACGGTAATTGGTTCTGCCCGCGCCGAGCCAGCGTTGATCCGCGTCGGTGCAGGTTGCATTGTTCATCTGGTCATCCTTCTCCGTGGGGCACAAGAAGGATTCAATCCTGTGCAGGCGAACTGGGCTTAGACGGAGGGGAACTTTTGTGTCATTAAAATCGATCATGTCGTAGCTTGTTGTTGCCTCGATGAATGGCAGCACAAGGGCCAGATGCCCCCATTGCGGGATCGTCTCATCGTCTGGGGTCGTACCCCTCGTACGACCCATCGGGAGGGCCTTCTTAGCCGATTCGTAATTAATTCCCGCAATGCCTAGTTGGCGAAGGTTGTTGGTACAATGGGTGCGGCGAGCCGCCTCGCGCGCCGCTTGAATTGCAGGCAACAGCAGCGCGACGAGAATACCGATAATGGCAATCACGACTAGCAGTTCGACGAGCGTAAACCCCGCCGATTTTTCTACCGAATAGCGATGATCCAACCTTTTCTGAGCCATCTGTGAGTTCCTTATCATTGCCGCGACGTTTTGCGACAAAAATCCTTTGCAAGATCGAAGCTTTTGGGGCGGACCTATCGTTTACGTGTCGCGGCCAGCGTTGCAAAAAGAGCAAATACGGTGAGTAAGGCAGTGCCTGGTTCAGGAATAGCGGTCGAACTGCCGCCGCCGCTTGTAGTTCCAAAATTAGTTACCCAAACGTTGTAGCCTCCCGGAGTGCCGCCGTGTGCATTCGGGTTTTTACGCCACATGACATAGTCGGCGGCGTCGACGATGCCATCGTCGTTGTAGTCACCATCAAGTCCAGGGCCGATGGCCACGTTCAACAAACCGGTGCCGGTGATGCGATCAGTTGTGAAGTCGGCAGCCAAATTACCAATGGCACCCCAGAGGCCGCTTTCCTGTTGAGTGCCGGCGATAAATAAGGAGCGAATCGTATCCGTCCCTGTGTAATCCAGGTTGAGAAAAGAGTTGTTCGACGAAAACAGCACATCGGCATTATCGTCAAGCGTCGGATGAAGGAGGCGAAGAGTGCCACTGTTGTTTTGGAATGTCGTGTTTCCCGCGTAGGAATTTCCAGCATTGCTGAGGACGAGCGTGCCGGGACCGTTTTTAAGCAACCCGCCGTCTCCCGAAACGACATTGGTCAACTCGGCGGTAACCGATTCTGGGCCGAGGCCGATGGTCGCATTCGACTGCAAGACAACGGGGCTATTGAATTTCGAGTGTATGGCCGGGTCACCTGCCACGCCTTGGAACCGTAGCGCTCCCTGCGTTCCCGGGGATCTTCCCGTTCCATTGAGTTCGAGGACTGCGCCGTCGGCGAGGCTCCATTCGTGAGATGAATTGGTAGAATTAGCTTGCGCATTTAACTGGAGCTGGCCCGACTCGACGGTGATGCCCGTCGAGTAAGCAAGATTCGAGTTACCGTTAAAGCGGATACCACCATTGTTGCTAATGACATATTTCCCCGCGAATCCTACACCGCCTTGGTGGGAAAATGCTATTCCGGTTTGGCCGTTACTCGTAATCGTCAAATTGCTGGCACCGGTAACGAGACTCGTGATCTCAGCGGTGTAGTTAGCTACGGAGGGGCGGATGTCGTGCGTGATAACCAGATCGGAAAGCAGTGAAATGTTTGGGTTACGGATATAGATAGATTGAGATTGGTTACCGGCTCCTGAAGGTGTAGCTCCGACATCAGTCGCAAGGAAAGTGGCGGTACCGGAGGAGTTTTGAAAAATCAGCGTGCCGAAACCATCGATGGTAAATGCCCCGTTCGTTGTCTGGCCGGCGCTGTTGACAGTGATCGAACCGACCGTAGTATCCTCATCCACAAGGACCGAGAAATGACTAGGAGAAGTAGTTAGCATTGGCCTGTTGAAAATGGCGGCGTCGTTAGATGTGTTGGGGATGCCGGATGGGGTCCAATTTGCGCTAGTATTCCAATCCAACGAAGATTCATTATCAGGATTCTGAAACGTGTACGTGGTACCCAACGCAACTTGCACAGACCACCCGGCTGCAACCAGGAAGAAAAGTGTCGCGCTGGTCAATCGAGTTGCAAAAAAAGAACGCGCCATGATTTGTTTCCTCAAAGAGTATGTTAAATTTCAGAGTGCCAATTTCATTGCGACGAACGGATGCATATTCGCGGCGTGAACACGGGCGGGCGCGGTGATTGGCCCGCAGTTCTTCTCCAACCCAAAAAGTTGAACAGGTCCAGTTGTCACGTTTGTTCCCCAGCAAACTGAATGCGCGATGCTGGTGCAAATAGGAGCAGGTTGCGAGAATATCCGCTTTGTCGATTCCGTGGCCGACTAAGCAGCGTCGTCCACACGAGTTCCAAACGATTTAACTCACGATCACTAAAAGATAAGAATTGCCGACTGTACAACCGGCCAAGCGACCTCTTGCAGCACTGAGCCAACCAATTCAGTTTAATCGGGGTGTTACTTGATTTTCCGCTTGACGCGAGTCATTATGACACTGCACAATCGATTGTGCAAGCCAATTTTCCGGAAATGTCAAAACGGCACAAAATGACAGCGGAACCGGTCACCTTAGAAACCGTCGCAAAAATCACCGGGGTATCTCCCTCGACGGTTTCGCGTGCCCTGGCGGGAAAGGCCCGGCAGTATCGAATTAGCGAGAAAACCGAAAAAGCCATCCTCGAAGCTGCCAATGGCCTCGGCTTTCAGGTTAGCCATGTGGCGAGGTCGCTGCGCACTCAACGCAGCAGCTTAATTGGCTTGCTGGTCCCCGACGCGTCGAACCCATTTTTCGCCTCGATCGCTCGGACCGCCACGATCTACGCCGAACGTCACGGACTTTCGACTTTGCTTGCCGATAGCCATGACTCGTTTGAGCAAGAGCAGAAATTGCTGGCGCATCTGCAATCGCGCCAGATTGAAGGCCTTATTATTTGCCCGATTGGCGTGGTTAGCTCCCACCTCGAGTCGTTGGTTTCGAGTGGAACCCGTGTAGTCGTCGTAGACCGCTGGTTTTCAGGTATTAAACTCACCACAGTGACATCTGAAAACGAGACGGGTGCCTATGTAGCCACGAAAGAGTTTATTCGCAAAGGTCATCGGCGCATTGCTTGTCTGCAAGGGCGGCCGGGCACATCGTCGAACGACGAACGCGTCAATGGATACTTGAAGGCGTTGCAAGAAAGCAACCTGCCTGCGGATATTAATTTGGTACGTGGCGACGACTTCAGCGAGGCATCTGGTTATCGCTCTGCATGCGATCTTTTGGATCAGAACAGCGATCTCTCAGCTTTTTTTGCTTTCAGTAACCAAAATGCGCTGGGTGCGTTGCGTGCATTTTCCGATCGCGGGCTCACTGTGCCACGTGATGTGTCGTTGATTACTTTTGATGATGCTCCGTTCGCTCAGTTTCTTGCTTCTCCGTTGAGTGTCGTTCGCCAGGATGTTGATGCCATCGGAGCAAAAGCGGCGGAATTGCTAATCGAGCAAATCAAAACAGGCGAATCGCCGCAAAACCTGGTTCATCGTATCCCCGTGGATCTTTTGGTTCGAGGCTCGGTCGCACCTCCCACTTCATCCATATTCAGAGAATGACGTCATACAAATTCACCACGATTCACCCCTTCCGGTTGCACTTCAGGTTGGACATGAAATATTTAAAGTCTTTTATCGTAACGCTCCTTGTCCTGGGATCAGGTGCTCATGTTTATGCTCACGAAAGCGAGCGACAAATCTCGCGGAAGGAATTGCTGGACAAAATTCGTGGCGCATGGGCTGCGCAAATGATCGGCGTGGCGTATGGAGCACCAACCGAATTCAAATCCATCGGTAAAATCATCGAGGGCGAAATCAAAGGGCTAGAACTTTCGAATGCCATTGATCAAGACGACCTCTACGTTGAAATGACATTCGCGCACGTCATGGATACAGTCGGATTGGATGCCACTACCGAAGATTACGGAAACGCCTTTAAAGATACCAAGTACAAACTGTGGCATGCGAACGCGGCCGCTCGTCGGAATTTGAACCGAGGGATCGCGGCTCCGATGTCGGGGCATCCGATCTATAACTTGCACGCGGACGATATCGACTTCCAAATCGAAGCTGACTTCATCGGCATCATGTGCCCTGGCCTTCCTCAAAGCTCGAACGAGTTCTGTGAACGCGTTGGCCGCGTGATGAATTACGGCGATGGTCTTTATGGGGGTATGTTTGTCTGCGGCATGTACTCGGCTGCCTATTTCGAAAACGATCCTCGCAAGGTTGTTGAAGCCGGACTGGCATGTATTCCCGCGGAAAGTCCCTATGGCAAGTTGATCCAGGACGTGCTGGATTGGTCGAAAACCGAAAGCGATTGGCGCGCCGTTTGGCAAAAAGTAGAGGACAAGTGGAACAAGGACGATGTTTGCCCCGATGGTGCGCACCGCGGGTTCAACATCGATGCCAAATTGAATGGGGCCTATATCGTAATCGGCTTGCTCTACGGAGAAAGCGATTGGTTCAAAACGATGGATATTTCCACTCGTTGCGGCCAAGATTCGGATTGCAATCCGGCAAGTGCGCTGGGTGTGCTAGGTGCCATACGCGGCTACGACCAATTGCCCGAGAAAGACAAGCAAGCGTTAGCCGAGCTTGCAGATACAAAGTTCAGCCACACCGATTATTCTTTTAACGACATCGTGAAATCCACCGAAGCCAGGGCGCTCGAAGTGGTGCGCCGGGTTGGCGGCACAGTGACGGATTCCGAGGTAACGATTCCGAAACAAAATCCGGTAGCGCCGGAGTTGGAACTCTGGGACTTCGGCCACCCCAAGCACACGATTCGTTGCGAAAAGAAAGGCTGGCAGTGGAAAGGTGATTGGAAGGACGGCAAGGACCATCATAAACTGCAGGTTAAAAGGTCTAGCACTCCAGGCAGCGAAGCGACTCTTAAGTTCAACGGCACTGGCATAGCTCTCGTGGGGCAGCTTACCCAACGCGGTGGCCGTGCCGACGTTTATATTGACGGCAAAAAGAGCGATTTGGTGGCGGATGCTTACATCGTGCCCAACACGGTTGATCGTGACCTTTGGCGAGTGTTCGGTTTGCCGCCCGGAGATCACACGCTTCGCATTGTTATTCGCGATGATGCTGATGAACGCAGTAACGGGCGAGAAATTGAAATTAGCCGCGCGATCGTCTATGAATCGCATTGATTTTGAAAATTGAAAGCGATCTTAACCACATTTCACAAACTGAGTTAAAATCTCTGCTTGTTCGGTGCTAAAACTGTAGGCGGAATTAAATGGTACTTGTTCAATCTTACGCAATCGCGGTGTTGATGTGCATCGTCACAATGATCTGTTGGGGATCGTGGGCGAACACGCAGAAATTGGCAACCAAAGAGTGGAAATTCCAACTCTTCTACTGGGACTACTGCATTGGCGTGCTGCTGCTGACATTAATTTTCGCGTTCACCCTAGGAAGCATGGGCACCGAAGGACGCGGCTTTATCGAAGACGTACGTCAGGCGAATATCAAGTACCTTGGCTCCGCGTTTCTTGGCGGTGTCATCTTCAACATTGCGAATATCCTTCTGGTCGCTGCCATCGACATTGCTGGTATGGCGGTCGCCTTTCCGATTGGAATCGGGATTGCGCTGGTGCTTGGTGTCATCACGAACTATTACACCGTTGATACGACCGCCAATCGGGCGGATCCAGTGTTGCTATTCGCGGGAGTGGCACTCGTGGCGGCGGCAATTGTCGTCGATGCAGTCGCATATCGGCGTCTTCCATCGTCGGGGCAAAAGACAACCGCGAAGGGCATTGTCCTGTCGGTTGTATGCGGAATTCTCATGGCGCAGTTTTTTCGCTTCGTTGCCGCGGCAATGCCGCCGCTCAATGAGATTGCGAACCCCGAGAAAGCAGGCATGCTGACGCCCTACACGGCCCTCGTGTTTTTCGCGATTGGCCTTTTTCTTTCCAGCTTCGTTGTCAACACGTTTGTGATGAAGAAGCCTTTCGTGGGAGAGCCCGTGCCCTTCAGCGACTACTTCACAAAAGGCAACTTTCGGCTCCACCTCATAGGTATTATCGGCGGTATGATTTGGGGTGTCGGAATGTCGTTCGCAATCCTGGCAGGCGACGCCGCGTCGTACGCCATCTCGTACGGACTCGGTCAAGGTGCCACGATGGTCGCCGCGTTTTGGGGCGTTTTCATCTGGCACGAGTTTCGAAACGCGGCACCGGGAACAAACCGTTTGCTCGCGCTCATGTTCGCTCTATTTATCGTCGGCCTCGGACTCATCGTTTACGCGAACGACAAAGCAAAAAGAGACGCGGCTCAAACTGCGTCCATTACTCAGCCAGCAAACGTATCGGTGTCCACGCCTTTGGCAAACCTGGCTCTTACCAACTTGAAGGAGACCGCGCCATGGCGCGACGCATCGTAGTTGTCGGTAGTTCCAATACAGATATGGTCCTGAAAATGGACCGTATTCCCAAGCCAGGCGAAACCATTCTTGGCGGCGAGTTCGTCACCGCTGCCGGTGGTAAAGGCGCTAATCAGGCGGTCGCGGCTGCTATGTCTGGTGGAGAAGTATTCTTCGTCGGTCGAGTTGGTCGCGACGTTTTTGGCGAGAAGGCCGTCGCCGGACTGGCTGAAAAAAACATTAACGTCGATTTCGTCAAATACGATGAATCGCCCTCTGGTATTGCTCTCATCTTCGTAGGTAGCAATGCGGAAAATGCTATTGGGGTAGCAAGCGGTGCAAACTTGAAGCTCTCCCCCGAAGACGTTGCGGAAGCAAAGCCCGCATTTGCCAAGTCCAAGGTTGTCGTGCTGCAACTCGAAACGCCGTTAGAAACCGTTCAGGCAGCAGCCGAATTAGCGGCCGAGAATGGGGCTATGGTGATTCTGAACCCGGCCCCCGCACAGGTTCTTTCCAATCAACTATTGAGCCTCATTTCGATCATCACTCCGAATGAGTCTGAAGTAGAGTTGCTTACCGGGGTGGCAGTAACAGACGAACAATCGTGCCAACAGGCCGCCGGTAAACTACATGAGAAGGGTGTCGAAAACGTGATCATTACGTTGGGTTCTCGTGGCGCTTACGTCTCGACACGTAAATTAGCTTGTATCGTTTCTGGCTACAAAGTTCAGCAGGTCGATACCACGGCTGCCGGCGACACCTTCAACGGTGCGTTGGCTGTGGCAATCTCCGAGGGATTAGAGTTGTTTGAAGCAATTCGATTCGCAAACGCCGCCGCAGCTTTGTCGGTTACCCGAATGGGGGCACAGCCTTCCGCCCCCACCAGAAGTGAAATCGATGACTTCTTGCAACAGCAAACCAAACACGACCGAGTAATTTCCATTGATGCAAAACATGCCGAGTTGCAGGGGATGGCTGGTACACGAGTGCCCCAAACTCAAGTGTCTCGTTAGATTCGCTCTCTGTTAGAAGAGCACTACGCGACCGTTAAACTACAAACGATCGTCAAACGCAATTTTTCAGGCCGACCATTTAAAATGGTCGGCCTGTTCTATGTTCTGTTCTCACTTGGGTGGCATGCTCTCGCCGTCCTAGTGGCGTGAGCATGAGTGTAAGGTCATGTCTTAGCGCGGGCTGCGCCACGGAAAACATGCCACCCTCGTTACGGTTCCATAAAATCGGCGCTAAGGCCGTGGGAGTTCCATGACTGCCTGTTCGAGCCGTTTTGAAGGGCCGTAGGGTAGTAGTTTGCTCGGAAAAGTGTAGTCCTCTCGCTCCGCGAGAGGAAATTCATCACGCGGAGCGTGATGGCTACACTAAACTCGGAGCAGCAAGTGGTCTAGGGGAGAGGCTTTCTGCTATAATGCAATATGCGGCCCCAACTACGACAAAATGTTGCGTATTGCATATGTCTTCCGGTCGATCGATCCTTCCACGATGCCTGTGTTTCGCTCTCTTAACGGCGGTCGTTGGTTGTCATGAGGAACGTACGGCGGATACTGCGGAAAAAACGCCATCGGTAGCAGCCAAAGAGGTGGTCGTGGTTCCGGCCCAAATGGAGGTTTGGCCCGAAACGGTTCGACTGCAAGGAAGCCTGCTCGCGTTTGAAGAAGCGGTGGTGGGCTCCAAGCTTCCCGGCCGTGTGGCCTCGGTAAGCGTAGATATCGGTTCAATCGTCAAAGCAGGGCAAACGCTTGTCTCACTCGTACGAACCGAGCTCGACCTGCGAGTGCAGCTTGCCGAATCGCAATTAGCACAAGCCTGTGCCGCCATCGGCCTCACTCCTGCAGAAGATGAAAACCGTTTCGATATACAACAAGCGCCTGGAGTGATGATGGAGCAGGCGCTTCTCATCGAAGCGCGAGCCAATCTCGATCGCTCCGAATCCTTGATTGCCACCAGAGCGATCACCCAAGGCGAGCACGATACTCTCCTGGCACAGCAGAAGGCGGCGCAGGCAAGGTATAATGCCGCGCTCAATCTCGTTCGCGAGCAGATCTCCACCATCGGGGTTCGCCGCAAAGAATTGGCGCTTGCCAGGCAAGCAGTGATCGATTCCCAGGTACTCGCGCCATTCGACGGAGTGATTGGCAGCAGGCGTGTGTCGCCCGGTGAATTCGTGCAAGCAGGTCAAGCAGTGGTAACGCTCGTTCGCTCAGACAAATTGCGATTTACGGCCGGCGTGCCAGAAAGCCGGGCCGGCTCGGTTCGCGTGGGACAGGCGATATTGATTGCCCTAAACGGTAAAAATAGTCCGCAGCTTAAGACCACCATATCCCGCGTTAGCCCGAGCGTAACACAATCCAATCGTTCGGTATTGATTCAGGCGGATGTACCCAACGACGATCTTGCGCTGCGTGCCGGATTGTTCGTCGAGGCCGAACTAGTGCTTGATTCCTCGTTGCAGGCGATCGTCGTTCCGAGTTCGGCCGTAATTCGATTCGCTGGGGTTGAAAAAGTATGGCAGGTCATCGATGGCGTTTCGTCTCAGCAAACGGTGCGCACGGGGCGCAGTGACGGCGGCCGAGTCGAGATTCTCGAAGGCTTGCCAGCGGAGAGCCTGGTTATAAGCAACGCCGCGGAGGGGAATGCTGGTCCTGTGGTGGTGCTTGAAAACCCTCGCACTTCACTGCAAGCGAAATTTCCAGCGGGGGGCTCACAAGATAATGCGTCCTCCAGTGCAGCCCAGTAGATCGTGTTAGCGGAGAGCGACCTTGCAATGGTTAGCTAAAGTCTGTGTCGAACGCCCCATTTTCGCCTTGATGCTGATTATGGCGATTGTGGTGGCCGGTGCTGCTTCTTATCAGCAGTTAGGCATCGATCGATTTCCGAACATCGATCTCCCAACGATTCGGGTGCAAACCACTTATCGAGGGGCGGCCTCGGCAGAAGTCGAATCGGAAGTCACCCAGCCACTCGAAGACGCGGTCGCCACGGTCGCCGGACTCGAAGAGCTGCGCTCGATCTCTTCCGACGACTCATCCATGCTTCTACTGACATTTCGGCTTGACCAGAACATCAATGTGGCTGCTCAAGATGTACGCGATGCGATCTCCGCGGTGATGAACCGTTTGCCGCCAGGCATCGACCCGCCGATCGTGCAAAAGCAGGATCTGGATGCATCACCAATTCTATCGATCGTCGTATCCGGACCTCGCGACAGCCGTGAACTGTACTTCATGGCAGATCGTTATGTCAAAAGCACGATTGAATCTGCTCGCGGTGTGGGGCAGGTACTCATCGAAGGCGCGGTCGAGCGGGCAGTTCAAATCAGTATCGATGCCGTGAAGCTTGCCGCTTACCGCACATCGATCATGCAGGTACACGATGCCATCGTGGCGCAAAATGCTGAAGTGCCGGGCGGCCGGGTCGATGCCGGCTTTCGCGAGCTCAGCTTGCGCACTCTGGGACGGCTGCCCGAGTCTCGCGACTTCAACGAGCTGGTTGTTTCGACGGTCGGCAACGTGCCCGTGCGAATCAAAGACCTAGGAAAAGCCGTTGATCTCACCAAGGAACGCCGAACGCTGGCTCGATTCGATGGAACTCCAGCAGTCGTTTTGCTAGTGCAACGGCAATCTGGCCAGAATACCGTGCAAGTTATCGAGGCCGTGAAAGAGCGGCTCGACGATGCACGTAAACTGCTACCGCCCGATATAAAAGTGGAAGTGTTGCAGGATCAATCACGGTACATCCGCACCGCGCTTCATGAAATTCAAAAACACTTGATTGTCGGCAGCATTTTTGCGAGCCTGATCGTGCTTGTGTTCATGCGGTCGTGGAAGTCCACGATCATAGCCGCCGTCGCCATTCCTGCCTCGATCATCGGCACCTTTGCCGCCATGAAGGCGCTCGGCTTTACCATGAACAATGTAACGATGCTGGCGCTGGTTCTTATGGTGGGTGTGGTCATCGACGACGCCATCATCGTTCTCGAAAACGTTTTCCGCGTGATCGAAGAAAAAGGGCTTTCGCCAATCCAAGGTGCCATCGAGGGAACCCGAGAAATTGGCCTGGCCGTGCTCGCCACGACGATATCGCTCGTTATTGTGTTTCTGCCCGTGTCCTTCCTTTCAAGCGTTACCGGGAGATTGCTCTACGAGTTCGGCGTTACGTCGGCCGTGGCGGTGATGATCTCGATGCTGGTCAGCTTCTCTCTAACGCCGATGATGTGCAGCCGCATGCTTGGTTCGGCCGGTGGCCATTCCAGCGGTGCCGGAGCGTCGGAGCACACGCCGGCTTCGAGGCGTGGGTTTTATCGGCTTATCGAAGGCAGCTACATGTTTTTCTTGCGCCAATCGATGAAGTATCGCTGGCTCGTTCTGATGTTGGTGGTCGCGGTCATTGCCTCGAATGTGCCGCTTTATAATCTGGTCAAGCAAGATTACATTCCGACCGACGTGGACGAATCGGAATTCGAGACTCGTATCACCGCGCCTGAAGGTATAACGATTTCTTCCATGGAGGAAATTATCAACATCATCGAGCCTCGCATTCTGGCCATTCCCGGCATTACGCACACGCTGACGACCGTTGGTGGTAGCGGTGGTTTGCGCTCCGCGTCGTCGGCCAGCATTTATGTTCGCCTGCAAGATATCGAGAGCCGCTCGTTCTCATTCCGTCGCCTCTGGGATGCGATTCTCGCTGGCAACCCGTCCGAAGCGTTTGCCGGTAACTTCAAACAACGCGATAAAATGCGCGAAGTCCGCAAAATTATCAGCGAGTTTCCAGAGCTTCGCCCCTCGGTGCGAAACCTCACCTCGTTCCGCCAAGGCCCCCCGGTGGATGTCGACTTTGTACTCACGGGGCCAGATTTGAAAACGCTTGGCGAAGTGAGCGCTCGCTTGCGCGACCGCGTGGCAGAGCTACCCGGCCTGGTTGACGTGGATAACACGCTTCGCATGGACAAACCGAATCTGCTGGCCCATATCGACCGGGAGCGGGCAGCCGCAATGGGAGTCGACGTCCAAGAAATAGCCGATACTCTCCGCGTGGCAGTCGGTGGCGATGACCGTGTTTCGCGATACTACGATTCAGAAGCCGACGACGCCTATGACGTAGAGCTCCGGCTTGTAGGCGTGGATCGCAACGATACGAGTGCGATTTCGCAGCTCTACGTTCGGGCAATGCAGCCTGGCACCGAGGTCGGCGGCATCCCGATGCAACTGTCCGCGATTTCACTTATTTCAGGGCTCGGCTACGACGGCAGTACGAGCCCTCTTACTCGAATCGACAACCTCGTTGAATTCGAGGAAACTTTTAGCCCCTCGCGAATCGATCGAGTCGACCGACAACGCATGGCGGCTATTCGCGCAAACTTAGCACCCGGATACGCTTTGGCCGAAAGCATCGCGGCAATTCAAGGGGTTGTCAAAGAACTCGGTTTGCCACCAGGTTACTCAACACGAGTCATGGGACGAGCTCGCGAACTAGAGCGTACACTCGGAGAATTCGTGTGGATCTGTGCGATTTCGTTTATCTGTATGTATATCGTTCTCGCGGCTCAGTACGAACACTTGGTGCATCCGATTACGATTCTCCTCTCGTTACCGATTGCGGTGCCGTTTGGTTTGTTAAGCTTATGGCTTGGTGGCGAGACTCTTAACTTGTACTCGGCGCTTGGTATTCTGGTGCTCTTCGGCATGGTGAAGAAGGCTTCGATTCTTCAGGTCGATCACATCAACCAGCTTCGCGCGGCCGGCGTGCCGCGCGAGCAAGCCATTCTCGAGGGGAACCGCAATCGGCTTCGCCCCATTCTGATGACCGCGATTGCCTTTATAGCGGGCATGGTTCCCTTGCTGATTGCCACGGGACCTGGTGCGGAGGAACGTCGATCCATTGCCGTTCTGGTAGTCGGCGGCATGGCACTTTCGTTGCTGCTTACTCTCCTTGCTGTGCCTGTCATCTACTCAATTCTCGATGACGTTGGCAACTTGTTTAAACGCCGAAAGACTGCTTGACCAGACATTGGCATCACGAGCCATTGGCTTATCGTGCCAATCAGTGCTGCTACTGTGTAAGCCGCTCTGCCTGTGCTTAAACGCATGGGGTAATTGCTCAATACCTGTCCGCCCAAGGATTTTCTGGTTGACAGCTTCCGAGCAACTTTGCGGCGTTGTTAAACCCAAACGATTATGCGGGCAGTCGCGGTAGTTTCTGTGAAGTGCATCCTGTACTACCTATGCTGCCGATGACAGTAAGCAGCGGACATCTGCGGCATCACAGGGACGGGGGGAGCTTGCAACGTGAACGCGCTAAGCTTTGAAGAATCAACCGGAACGGCCGAACTCGTTTCTGTGAGGCCGGCACTGCTCGACCCGACCGCAGTCATGCCGGTCGACTTTCCTGCTCGCAATCGCACGGCGGCAGATGAAATCGAGAACGCCGCAACCCATGGTATGGGCTTCATGCTGGCAACGGTCGGCGCGTATCTGATGCTCGAACGTTTGGCGACGGGCACTCATGGCTGGCTTGCAGTTGGGTGTGCCATGTACCTCATCAGTCTGCTCGGTGTTTACTCCATGAGTACGATGTCGCATGCCGCGACTTCCTTACCGCGTAAGTTCCTGTATAGGCAACTCGATCAGGGGTTTATTTACCTGCTGATCGTTGCGACTTATACGCCTTTTTCGATCGCATTTCTGCACGGTCCGATTTGGACGTTGTTGTTATGCGCTATGTGGGCCGTTGCAATAGGCGGTTTTGTGAAAAAAGTATTCTTTGCGCATCATGTGAATCGTGTGGCATTGCTACCGCCCGTGTTGCTGGGATGGATGCCAATCGTTTCGTTGCCGACGCTTGTTCAAGTGGCTCCGGCCGGTGCGGTGAATTTGATTCTAGCCGGGGGTGCCTGCTATACCGTGGGCATTTTATTTCTTGCCTACGACGAGCGTGTTAAGCACTTTCACGCCGTGTGGCACTTGTCAGTAATCGCGGGTAGCACGTTTCATTTCTTGGGAATCATGAATTACGTGTTGACTGTCTATTGATGATTGCATTGAAACTGAGTAGGACATCGGGCTGTCGGCCATCAGCTCTCGGCTGTCGGCCAATCGGTCTTGCCAACAGTTGACAGCCAACAGCTGACAGCCAAACGGGCACGTTCATTCTCCATGCATGATTCAATAATTGGCGATAGCACGTTGCGAATCTCTTATGGAATCGCGGCAACCTGTTGGCTGCTAATCGAGTTTACTCTTTCGCAGCCGCAGTGCGTTGCCAATCACCGATACGCTGCTAAAGCTCATTGCCGCGGCTGCAATCATGGGATTCAGTAAAGCTCGCATGCCGAAAAGCGGAACAAGCGCCCCGGCCGCAATCGGCACGCCGATAAAGTTGTAAACGAACGCGAAAAACAAGTTCTGGCGAATGTTTTTCATCGTATTACGGCTTAGTTGAACAGCCCGAACTATGCCTCGCAGGTCGCCTTTAACGAGCGTGATACCGGCACTTTCGATGGCAACGTCTGTTCCCGTGCCCATTGCGATGCCGACATCTGCCGCGGCGAGTGCCGGGGCATCGTTGATGCCATCGCCTGCCATCGCGACGACATGCCCCGCATCGCGGAGTTTTTTCACGCGGGCCAGTTTGTCGGCCGGTTTCATGTTGGCTTCAAATTGGTCGATTCCAAGCTGCTGGGCCACGGCAAGCGCCGTGTGTTCGTTGTCCCCGGTGAGCATTACGATCTTGAGGCCCAGTTCGTGAAGCCGTTGAATCGCACTTGCCGAAGTTGATTTAATCGGGTCTGCCACGGCAACTAGTCCCGCGGCAGTGCCGTTTATGCCAACAAACATCGCAGTGCGGCCTAACTGTTGGAGTTGAATTGCTTGATCGAGCGCCGATTGCTCAAGAGATATGCCTTTTTCTTTGAGAAAGTCGCTGGTGCCGATTACCGCCATTTTGCCATCAACCATCGCTGCAACGCCGCCGCCCGTCGTCGAGTCAAAATCGTGTACCGGCAATAGGGCTATGTTCCTCTGCTTAGCTGCTTCCACGATCGCATGGGCCAACGGGTGTTCGCTATTCTGCTCTACCGAGGCAGCAACCGTTAGAAGCGTTGCATCATCAACGCCGCCCCAAGGCACGAGGTCGGTGAGCCTGGGGCGGCCCTCGGTGAGAGTCCCTGTCTTGTCGATGACGAGAGTATCGAGCCGTTCCATCACTTCGAGGACTTCCGCATTTTTCACAAGTACCCCGCCACGCGCCCCACGGCCAATGGCGACCATGATCGACATCGGAGTTGCTAAACCGAGCGCACAAGGGCAGGCAATGATGAGTACCGCTACCGCGTTTACAAGCGCGTAAGCCAGTCGTGGCTCCTCGGGCGACCAAATGGCCCAAGCAATGAAAGTAAGAATCGCTACCACAACGACCGCCGGAACGAACCAGCCTGCAACCGCGTCGGCCACTCGTTGAATTGGCGCTCGGCTGCGTTGAGCGTCGGCCACCATTTGGACGATATGAGCGAGCACGGTGTCGCTGCCTACACGGCTAGCCTTCATTTCAAACGAGCCAGTTCCATTCACCGTGCCGCCAATCACTTTGTCTCCCGTTTGTTTGGAAACTGGTAAAGGCTCACCGGTTAACATCGATTCGTCGATGTTACTGCGGCCGCTAATTACTTCGCCATCCACAGGTATTTTCTCGCCGGGATAAACTTTAAGCAGATCCCCCGCGTGGATTTGGTCCAAAGGAACTTCTCGTTCGTTACCATCGCGCAATAAATGAGCGGTTGGCGGAGCGAGCGATAGTAACTCTCGGATTGCACTGCCGGTTCGTTGCCGTGCGCGAAGTTCGAGAACCTGCCCTAATAACACCAATGCCACGATTACGGCCGCCGCTTCGAAATACACGGCCGCATGGCCGTGCTCTTGGAATGACTCCGGAATCCAGTGTGGAAACAGCGTGGCGACCGCGCTGTAGAAATAAGCCGCGCCCACGCCGATGGCTATCAGCGTGAACATATTCAAGTGCCGATGGACGATCGACTGCCAGCCGCGAACCAAAAGCGGCCAACCGGCCCAGAAAACAACCGGCGTCGCAAGTAGGAATTGAAGCCACGCGGAAACCGTGGGCGAGATCCATTGGTGCAGCGGTACGCCCACCATCGGCAGCATGGCAAGCAAGAACACAGGCAGTGCCAGCGCGGTGGCGAGCCAGAATCGCCGTGTCATGTCGCGTAATTCACCATCGTCTTCCACTTCGGCCGTTATGGTTTTCGGCTCGAGAGCCATGCCGCATTTTGGGCACGTGCCCGGGTGGTCCTGCTCGACCTCGGGATGCATTGGGCAAATATAGAGCACCCCGCCCTGCCCTGTTGAATCTGTGTGTGATACGGGCAGGCCGAGCGTGACAAGCTGTGGTGGAGCATGGGGGTGGTGTGGACTTGGCGACTCTCCGGCAAGAAATTTGCGACGGCATCCCTCGTGGCAGAAATAATACGTTTGGCCGTCACGCTTTGCCGAGATCGCGGTGCTCTCGTCGACGGTCATGCCGCAAATGGGGTCGATTGCCATCGTCTTAATACCTTGCTACACGGCGGGTCATGTACCGATCTCTGGTGGGTCGGCAAGAATACTGGCGGCGTCTTCGATAAGGCGGGCGATTGCATCGAAGTTGCCCGAGGCCAGCATGTCGCGCGGAGCCATCCACGACCCGCCGCAGGCGATCACGTTCGGAAGTTGTAAGTAGCTTTTAACAGATTCCGGGGCGATTCCACCTGTCGGTACGAAGCGAACATTGCGATAAGGACCGGCCAGCGCTTTGAGAGTGGCAACTCCGCCCATTTGTTCGGCCGGAAAGAACTTCAACGTATCGACTCCAAGAGATAGCGCCAGTTCAATTTCGCTAGGCGTTACTACACCAGGCAGCATAGGGAGCCCGCGCTTGAGAACGTGCTCAACAATCGTTGGGTTGGTGCCCGGAGCAACGATGAACTGAGCTCCGGCGTCGATGGCGCGATCGGCTTGTTCGATTGTCAGCACCGTGCCGGCGCCGACAAGAACATCGCCACGATCGGCCAGCGTACGAATCGCAGCCTCGGCGGCAGACGTGCGGAAAGTGATTTCCGCAATCGGCAGACCACCGCGAACCAGCGCATCGGCAAACGGAGCCGCGCTATCTACATTGTCGATCACGACCATGGGGATGAGCTTTAGCTGGGAGATTCGATCTACAACACCAGGCATTTTTTAGCTTTCAGATTTGACATTTGAACTTTGCAGATCGTGAGTATCGAGATACCTTTTTCACCCAAATAGTTTCAGGGCAAGCTGTAAAGTGGCATGATACTAAAAATGTAGCGTGTTGCGCATATTTGATATATTATTGCGCAAATTGAAACGGAAGTCTGGTATCATAGCATAACGGTGCAGAGTTGGATTGGTGTCAAACTGGCCTCAGTGTAGGTGGTTTGTTACGCCAACATGGGCTGTCTGGCGTTAATTTGCCAGACAAGAATCTTATCAGGCTAAAACGCGTTCTGAGGAAGTCGTGGAGACGCCTTCATGAAGGTAAGCACCGCCATAGGGATTTCTTTATTTCCTATTGGGTTCTCTACCGAAGCTTGGCGCAAGAAATCTGGCTCGGGGCAGTCAAACTTTTTGTGTGGGCATTCTCGCTCGTACTATGCGGTTCCTAAGAGGATGAGGCATAGGGGGATTTGTTCGTGTTGAATGTAATTAAATAATTGAGCAACTTGGTGATCATTTTGGGAGTGTTTAGACCATGAGACTTATCGGCAATTCCTACAGTGCATTTTTGATGGCAGCAGTCGTTGTGGTGTCATCGTTGGTCACTGCTTCAACTAAGGCGGTTCCTTATGCATCTGCGGTTCGCAATACCACCGGGAACACTTATGAATTCGTCCTTAATGAGCCGGCCGACTCAGTTACAGTGCTGCGAGATGGAGGAAATGCAGTGAGCTTGGGGGCTCTCTCCGCTGGGCGACACACATTCGATATGGCTGGATTTACATCTTTCTCGATCGGCGTGACAAATAGCGCTCCGGCCGGTTGGGCTACCATTCATGGAGCCGGAAATTCTTTTAGCAATTTTACCTTACCAACGGGTTTGGCTATTAATACAGATCCTGCTTCTCCTTATTTTGGCACGGTCTATGTTGCTCATGCGAATACCACTCCAACTGAAGCCGGTCGGGCGATGGGAGATGGTATTTATTCTCTGACAGCCGACATGATTGGAGTTAATCTTGCCAGCAACTTTGCTGTAGTTACTGACCCGAACGATACGACTCAAGCAAAGGCACCAGGTTTTACTGTGAGTGGAAGTACCTCGTCTTCGCCTTGGCGGCTTGCCCTTGATGAAGCTGGCAATGTCATCGTTTCGGATTGGTCCGACCCAGGTGGCGGAATAAAGTATGCCTCGCCGGATCTTACCACGGGTGGATTAATTCTGGGGGCGCTTGATTTTAACGGCAATCCTGTTGCCGATGGAACTGGCACTGGCCCGCAAGGTGGTGTTTGGAGCGAAGAGTTCGATGCATTTGGCCGCCTTCCACTTCATGGCTCGATAGCAACAAAAGCTTATGTGACGGGAAGTGTGGGTAATGGTCTTACCGTTTGGGCCATGGATGAAGATCTGGACGTCAACTTGAGTCACCCGGGGAATGATGGAAATAGCATCTGGCGCTGGGATGTTGGTTCCGCTACAAATTTCACTGAATTTGCGCCGGAATTGGTGATTAACGTCGGTGCGCTTCCTACCACTTCAGATGGTCGTAGCAATTTTCTTAATCTCAATATTGGCGTTGCCGCTGGTGCTCATTACGATCCTACATTCGATAAATGGTATCTAGTTCAACCGAGGGCAAATGGTAACGAGGCATGCATCATCGTTGTTACTCCCGATGGGATTGATGGGAACTCTCCTATCCTAGAGTGGTCGTCGCTTCAATTCTCAATCGACAACAACCTGGACGGCATTAGCACGCTGGAAGGAATCCAGGATATGTTCTATGTGACTCGCGACGTAACCATTTCTCCCGATGGGAAATTTCTAGTGGTAAATCGCTCGTCGGCTGTGCCTGCCCAACATGGATTAGGTGGTGGGTCAGTCGTGCTTATTCCACTGGATGAAAGTGGCGTTCCTGCCATTGAAGTCGAGGGCGGTTTGATCACCAATGTGGAGACACTTGATCTTGTGAACGACGATTTAGCCCACAGCTCTGGTGCTCAGCTAGAATTCGATGCGGCGGGCAATTTGTATGTATCCCATAGTGGCTTAGTCACCGGGAATCCTGCCGCTACCGCACAGCTTATCCAAGTTTTTAGTCCTGGCGGTAGCTGGATTGCTACGACTTCCTCGGATGGTACGTTCAACCTGGAAGCCTTTACTCCTAGTGGGATTGAAGGCGATTACAACGAGGATCAAAAGGTCGACGCTGCTGATTATGTACTCTGGCGCAAAAATCCAGACGCTTTTGGCGGAGCCGGTGGCTACGACATTTGGAAGCAAAACTTTGGTGCGTCAGTTGGAGCAGGCACGGGATCGCAGGTACCAGAGCCCGCCTCCTTGTCGATTGTTCTGCTCGGCATGGTTGGTTTTGGCCTACTGCATAGACGACGGAAGTAGAATAACGAACGTTAGAGAATTATTCGCCTCAGAACGCCCCAGGGACCATTTCCATGGCTTGATTGCGCTCAGTACGATCGGTCCACGATCGCTTTAACAGGTGACCTAACGAAATCGATGGATGATGAAGCATGCGTTACAATCGATATGTGTGTAAACAATTCGTGAATTCGCGCATTGGACGTTCTACCAAGGCCTATGGATTTACCCTTGTAGAGCTATTGGTTGTAATCGCGATCATCGGGATTTTGGTTGCGCTCTTGCTGCCTGCAATCCAAGCCGCGCGCGAGGCGGCTCGCCGTGCTCAATGTCAGAATGGCGCAAAAAATGTTGCCTTGGCCGTCCTGAACTTTGAGTCATCGCATAAGACGCTCCCAATGGCTACGGTATTTCCTTCGACGACGGGCAAAGTCAATAGCGCCTGGCAAACGCAGGAATGGCAGATTCAGGGTAGCACCGACTTCTCTGCAAGTTGGATGACATTCATTCTCCCCTATTTGGAAAATCAAGCACTTTTTGATTCCATTGATTTCAGCGTGCCGATGAAGCACGCCAATAATATCGATGAACGGGGAGTCGTTATTCCAGCGCTGATTTGTCCATCTGACCAGTACAGCAACGTTCCATACGTCGGGCATAATGGTAACTGGGCACGAGGCAACTATGCCGCCAATGTGGGAGCGGGGGCTATGCACACGAGTCCTACTATCGCCGTCCAAGGCGTTGGTGTGCGGCCAATTACGAATTCTGAGAGTGCTGGCTTACGACACCACCTTTCGCGAGGTGTTTTCGCACCGAATGCAACATCATCGTTGGCAAAAATTTCCGACGGTACTAGCAAGACTATGATGATTAGCGAAATTCGTGCGGGGGTTTTTGATGTCGACCCACGCGGTACTTGGGCATTCGGCCATGCCGGAGGAAACTTGATTGCTTGGCATGGTTGGGGCGGCGACTCCAATGGGCCCAATGTATGCGGCGCAACCGCCGACGACATTGGCGGTGGAACTGGTTTTAGCTGTAGCGATGCTCAATTGCGAGCCGAATGCATGACATGCAACGGACCTGGAGCATTCGACCAAGCAACGACTCGTAGTATGCATGTTGGGGGCGTTTATTCGGCAATGTGCGATGGTAGTGTTCAGTTCGTTAGCAACGACATTGAAACTAGCGGTACTTGGGGACCATGTTGCCGCGTATGGGACCATTTGATTTTGAGCCAGGACAGCCTCGACCCAGGTTCAACGGGAAGTGGGCGTCCTTAGCTTTCTTTCTGATGATCTTGCTAGGAAATCAATGATTCAAAACCGAGTTCACCACGTTTCAGTACTCAAGAAATTTCCTGCCAATATGTGTAGACCCATTATTAAGGGTATCTCGGAGACCTTAAGTACCTTGCCATTGAGCCAACTGAAAGCGATAGGCTTACTAGTAATTTTAACCTGTGTGCTGACCGGTTGTGGCAAGGAAATGGTCCAAGTTAGCGGGCAGGTCAAGGTAAAGGGTGAAAGTGAAGTGCCGGGGGCAATTCGAGCCATTCGCTTTGAACCGTTGCCTGATTCAACAGCCAAAGTTCGAAAGGCGGCTAGTGGTGATATTGCGAAGGATGGCAGCTTCACTCTTTTTACACGCCAACTAGGTGACGGGGTTTATCCGGGCAAATATGCCGTTACCTTTACACTTTTGAGCGGCGACATTGGCGGGAAGATATTGGTTAAACCTGAATATATGAATGCCGATGTTACGCCGTATGTGGTCGAAGTTGAAAACGACATGAATGATTTAGTTTATGAAGTCGAGCTAAGATGAAACTAAGTCAAGCCATCTATTTCTGCTAAGCGTGCTATATTCATCTTTGCTCTTGTGTCGTATTATGCCCGGCCAATTTGGCTCAGCAGCCATTAATTTAGAGTCGGCGGATGGTGAGGCCGCCATCTATTTTCAGCACGTTACCAGTTGCATAAGTTAATTCGCCGCGTGCCAGTACTGCGGCGGCGCGGCCGACGTCTTCGGGTTCACCCCAGCGGTTTTCCACGGTTAGGCCGTTGGCGATGAGGCGATCGTATTTTTCGCGAACCTGGCCGCTCATGTCGGAGTGAATGACGCCCGGGCGGATTTCGTAAACGGGAACGCCGAATTCGGCCATGCGATGCGCCCAAATTTGGGTGGCCATGGCGAGGCCGGCTTTGCTGATGCAGTATTCGCCGCGATTGATCGAGGCCTCGGTGGCGCTGACGCTGGTGATGTTGATAATGACGCCACGAAATGAGAGGTCGGCATGATGCTGTTCCACCATCCACTGGGCGGCTAGCTGAGTGAGGAAGTGAGGACCCTTCAGATTAATGCTCATCACGCGGTCGTAGCTTTCTTCCGAGGCGTAGAGAACATCTTCGCGCGCCAGAGGGGCAACGCCCGCGTTGTTCACCAGCACGTCGAGTCGGCCGAAGCGTTCGCGCGTGGCGTCGATTATCGATTTGCGATCGGCGGTCGAGGCGACGTCGCCTCGGCAGTAGAGAACTTCGGCACCGAGGTTTTGGAGAGATTCAATCGCCTCGGTCACTTGCGATTCTTCGCGCAGGCCGTTGACGGTGAGATTGTAGCTCTCCTGAGCAAGAGCTTTGGCAATGCCAAGGCCGATGCCGCGGCAACCGCCGGTGATGAGCGCGACTCGTTTGGTGGAGGTGGGCATAGGAGTACGGGTTTTTGACGGGAGTTGCAGGATTGACGGGATGGTTGTTGCAGGGGCGTTCGCAAAGTCGGGAGTGTTTTTAGCTTCCATAGAACGTGTAGTACGGTTCGTTGTTTGCGAATCGTTGGAGATAGAGGGCGAGTTCTCGGGCGTGGTAGTCGCCCCACATGCAGGATTCGCCGCAGGGAATTTTGCGTTCCGGTGGGATATAGTCCCAGCCGTTGGGGCGATGATAAACGGAGTGGAGGATCAGGCCGTCGTGTTGCGGATCGGTGGAGAGGTACGGTTCGTCGAGCACGGTTCGAGCGACGGTAAGCCCTGCGGACGTGTAACGAGTGGCATCTTGGGGATTGCCGGAGGCTACGAGGTAACGGCCTAAACGGAGCAAGCCTTGCGCGGCGATCGTGGCGGCGGAGCTATCGACGGGCTCGAAGTCGTTGAACGGGTCGGCGGGGCGGTTGAGATAATCGCCGAGTTTCGCCAAGCCGGGAGCGCCGGTGTCCCAGTAGGGAACACCGCAGGTGGGTGTTTCGCGGATGTAGAATTCGCAAGTGGCGCGGGCCGCTTTGAGGTAAGTGGCTTCGATTTCGGAGCGTCCGCCGAAGGGGGCGAGTTCCTCGTCGGAGCGAGTGGCAAGCCATTCGAGTTGTTCGGCGAAGCCGAGCATGGCCCAGGCGAGGCCGCGAGTCCATGTGCTGAACGGCGAGTAGCCCTGTTGCGACGACGGGCAGCGGAACTGGCCGTTGTTCGTGTTGAAAACGCTTTCGTGGGCTGTGCGGCCAGCAATGTCGTATGCGTCGCGTCCTTCGCCGTACCAAATGTTGTATCGGGCCGTGTTGCGGGCGTGTTCGATGGTTCGTCGAAGCAGGGAGATGCGTTCGTCGCGTTCGCCGTAAAGTGCGTGGCCGAGTTGGTGTGCAAGTGCGAGCGCGCGTAACGAACGGATTGTATCGACAAACAGCGACTGCGGGCCGTTAAAAGAATAGATGTAGCCGGTGCCATCGTCGGTGGTTGACCAGCGGGCGGCTTGGACGGCACCGCTGGCTTTGATTGCCAGTTCATAAAAGTGGCGCTGCCAGGCATCTTCGGCGATGCGGCCTTCGTTCGTGAGGCGTCGCAAGTTGCCGTAAGTGCTGACGTTATTGAAGCCATGGTCGTGGACACCGACATGGGTGACGTGCGGTGCCATGAGTTCGACCGTGCGTTGCCGGCCGAGATCGAGATAGCGCGTGTCGCCCGTGGCATCGAATTGCAGGAGCGAGGAGCCGTATTGGAAGCCTTGGGTCCATTCGGTCCAGCCCTTGCTGGTGTACCGGCCGCGGACTGTGAATACGGGCGATGCGGAGCCCGGCGGGCAGGATCGCTCGACGGCGTCGATGCACTGGGCTGAACGTTGCCAGAATCGTTCGAGCTGGGGTAATAAGTCGGTGGCGGTAAGTTTTTGGTCGAGTTCGATCACGGGGGTAATTCGCAAAAGCGAGATTTTCAGGGAAATGACAGGTGCGTATTTCTCGGAAGGGGACTAGAGGACAAGTTGTTTTAGGGGGCTCCCACCTGGGGAAATATCGCATTTGCGCATTTTAGAGGCGAGAGCCGATGGGGTTTAAGGGGAGCGCCAATCTGTGTGGATTCGTGTTCTTTGAAACATGTAGGTATGCCATGGACTTTGCCTAAAAATTTTCGCTAAGCCGCAAGCGGCTGTGCTATACGGAATGTGTACTTTTGTGCAGATATGGTAGCTGGTTGAGTGGCCAAAAGCAACAAAGTTGCTTCGGAATTGGTGTAAAAATAAAAAGCCCCCCGGCCATTGGTCAGGGGGCTAAATGACCGGAGTGAGAAGCTCTCTTAGCGTTTGATGCGTGCGGATCCGCCGCCGGCGATGTGGGTGAGCTCTTCGAGCGTGATTTGACTTGTGTCGCCGCGGGTGCTCATGAGAAGCGCGCCGTGGGCCACGCCGAGGTCGACGCACTCTTGTGGAGGACGACCTGCCAGGAAGCCGTAGGTGAAGCCCGAGGCGAAACCGTCGCCGCCGCCGACGCGATCTTCGATTTCAAGATCGGGATACGAGGGGCCATCGTAGAACGTGCCGTCGTGCCACATGATGGCCGACCAATCGTTGATGAGGGCCGTTTTCACATTGCGGAGCGTGGTGCCGACGACCTTGATGTTGGGGAAGTCTTTCACGACGCGTGTGACCATCGACTTGAAGGCCGAGGTATCGAGCTTACCCTTCTCCACATCCACGCCCTCGACTTCGTAGCCGAGCACTTGTTGGAAATCTTCTTCGTTGCCGATGAGGCAATCGATGAACGGCACGAGTGGCCGCGTGGTTTCGATGGCCTCTTTGGAAGACCAAAGCTTCGAGCGGAAGTTGAGGTCGTAGCTAACGATGGTGCCGGCTTCGTGGGCGGCTTTGACCGCTTCGGCGACGACTTTTCGGGTGTTGTCGGAAAGGGCTGCGAAGATGCCGCCCGTATGGAGCCAGCGGACGCCTTGTTCGTTGAAGAGGCGTTTCCAATCGACATCGCCCGGCTTCATGCCGGCGGTGGCGGAGTGTCCGCGATCGTAAAGCGTGGCGGAGCCGCGTTTCGAGTGGCCGACTTCGGTGAAGTTGAGGCCGATGCGATCGACCTTGCCGACGCCGTCGTACTTGCGAGTGACGGCATGGGAGATGTCCATGCCCACGGAACGAGCATGGTTGGCGATGAGGCGGCCCATGGGCGAAGTGTTGAGGCCACCGACCCAGCCGGTGCGAAGACCGAGGCGAGAGAGTGCGTAAGCGACGTTGTATTCGCCGCCGCCGACCCACACTTCGAGCGAGGGAGCGAATTCGATGCGTCCATGATCTGGAGGTGAAAGGCGAATCATGCATTCGCCGAGGGCGATGTGATCGAACTGGCACTTGTCGGCCGGCTTAATCGTGAACGGCATCGAGAGGGCTCCGCTTGTTTTAATGGGAAGATTTGGAATGAAAGGAATTTAATTTAACCACAGAGGCACGGAGGGCACGGAGGAGGAAGCAGGGAGCGTGGAGCAAGGAGCAGGATTTGAGATTTGATTTGTCATTGGAAATTGGGTATTTGCCATTGGGCGATTTCTGAAATGGCCAAATTGCAAATGACAAATTTGCAATGACAATATAGCCTTCCGCTCCGTGTCCTCTGCGCGTCTGTGGTGAATTTCCTCTGCCGAAGTTATTTTTGCGTCATCCTCTCAGAGAGGCCTTCTGCAGAAGTTTTCGACAGAGGTAAATTAATGTTCTAGAGGGCGTTAATTATAGCTTTGGATGGTTGGTCGCACCACGTGAATTGGTGTTTGCCGCTGTGTTGCGACAAGCGGTGTATAATAGGGCCGCATTTGCCGATACTGGACTGGTTGCTGGGGGAGCGGCAGGTCGCCATCGCGCGGTGGATGGTTGCGGTGTGGGTATGGAATTATGAAAGGTGCGTATGGCGGGGCCTAACGTATTGCAGTTGCACGATCGCGATAACGTGGCTGTGGCATTGGAACAGCTCGAACCAGGGCAATCGCTTGTTGCAAGTGGGAGCGATCTTGCTATTCTCGCTGCCGAGCGCGTCGAGCGAGGGCACAAGATTTTGCTGTGCGATGTCGCGGAGGGGGACGCGATTATCAAGCACGGTGTTGTGATCGGCTATGCGGCAGAGCCGATCGCGGCAGGCGTTTGGGTTCATACGCATAATTGTCGAAGCGGATTGGATGAGCGGTCGCATACGCTCGATCGGCATACGGGGGCGACGACGGATATGAAATATGTTTGACAGTGGGTCACTTAATTTAAATGCTTCGTAAGATTGGAGGCGTCTCTGACGCGGATCACCTTTTCAAATATTGCGTGTAATCGGCGTCGGAGACGCCTCCTACAGCATGTTTCAACGACACGATGGTGACTCAATGAAAGGCGTAGCTGATAAAACGTGGCACGGGTACCTTCGCGCGGACGGGCGCAAAGGAATTCGTAACCTGGTGCTTGTGGTTTACACCGTGGAGTGTGCCAAGCATGTAGCGCATGCGATTGCGGCGGGCGAGCCGGATACGCATGTGATTGGCTTTCCGGGTTGTTACGACAATCAATATGCGATTCGGCTCATGCTATCGCTCGCGCGGCATCCGAATGTGGGGGCCGTGCTGGCGGTGGGGCTTGGTTGCGAGTACACGCAGCCGCAGCGGTTGGCAGATCGTGTGCGAGAGTCGGGGCGTCCGGCGGATTGGTTTTATATTCAGCAGAGCGGCGGAACGGAGCCGAGCATCCAAAAAGGCAAAGCGATTGTTGCCAGTTTTCGCGACGAGATTGCGCGAGTGCCGCGGGTGGAGATGTCGCTTGCGGATTTGGTGGTGGGGGCCGAATGCGGCGGGTCGGATGCGACCTCGGGCATTGCTGGAAATCCGGCGGCGGGGCGATTTTTCGATCGCCTCGTGGATGCCGGGGGCACCGCGATTTTCGAGGAAGTTGTCGAGATGATCGGTTTGCGGCAGGTTCTTGTGGATCGTGCGGCAAATGTCGAGGCGGCGCAGGCGCTGGCCTCCACGTATGACAAGGCGGTGGAGTATTGTCGCGAGGTGCGGCAGTGCTCGGTGGCACCGGGGAATTTTGCAGGGGGACTGACAACGATCGAAGAGAAAAGCCTGGGAGCGTTTTCAAAGAGTGGCTCACGGCCAATTCAGGGGGTGATCAAAGTGGCGGAACTGCCGCCGCGCCCTGGGTTGTGGCTGCTCGATAGTGTGGCGGACCCGCACTTCATGCAGTTTGGTTACACGAACCCGAACGACACGGAAGGCATCATGGATTTGATCGCCGCAGGGAGCCAGATCGTGCTGTTCATCACGGGACGTGGCAGCGTGATCGGTTCGCCGATCGCGCCGATTGTGAAGATCACGGGCAACCGGGATACCTATCAAAATATGCCAGGAGATATCGATTTCGACGCAAGCCGGCTGTTGAGCGGGGATCGCACGCTGGACGAGCTTGGCGAGGAGTTGGAGTCGCTCGTAGTGGGTGTGGCTCGTGGCGAAAAGACCAAGCCTGAGCAGCTGGGGCACCGCGAGTATTTCATTATGTACAAGCATCAGGATACACCGCCGCTAGAGGTGGGGTGTCGAGCGTAGATGGCTGCAATTTGGTTGGGGCGGCTTTTTGGCTGGCCGAGTGCATAGAATGGAAAATAGGTGTGTTGGCAGCCGGCTGTTAATTCGTGCGCCAGGTAACGGTTCTAGGATTTGGTGTCGATTGCACGGAGGGCGATTTTTGGCAGGCGGAAGTGTCAAAAGTTGGCGGTTGTTCGGTAAGAGTTTTTGCTGGTTGCCCTAGAAGAGAAACGCACGTTGACGTAAGCTATCCGAAGTACGTCGGACTCGCCGGAGTGGCGGAATTGGCAGACGCGCCAGACTCAAAATCTGGTGCCCGCAAGGGCGTGGAGGTTCAAGTCCTCTCTCCGGTAGTTTGTTGGATGACGCTCGTGTATTTGATCGGCGCGTCTAGCTTGGGCGTCGACTCGCGAATGGTTCGCGAGCGTGGAGAGGCGTGTTGATTGCCTCTATAAAATTAGCTAATACTTCAACTCAAAATCGCGATTGTTTCATGCATTGGTCGGGCACGGCTCGTGAGATAAATCGGCGTTCCGCAACATGCGGGGTTGAACGCGCACCACGAACGTGTTAACACTCGGGGAAGCAGTCAGAGATACTGCAAGAGGAAGCGAACAGGCGAAAAGTTCGCGTTAGCTTGGACCGATGCCGCAGATTTTTCATCCTAGCATGAACACCATCTCTCGCGCCACTATTTTTGGCGCGGTGTTCATTGTGGGGCTAATAATTTGGCTGATCATGACGGTGGTGAGATCACCGTATGTGAGCGGCGTTGGCGTGATTCGATCGCAGCCGGTTCCGTTCAGTCATGCGCACCACGTGGCCGAGGCAGGCATTGATTGCCGCTACTGCCATACGAGTGTGGAGCAGTCGTCGTTTGCTGGCATTCCGCCGACACAAACGTGCATGAATTGCCACAGCGAGTTGTGGGCTGAGAGCCCCATGCTGGAGCCTGTGCGAGCAAGTTATCGCGATAACAAGCCATTGGTGTGGAATCGCGTACACGATGTGCCGGATTACGCATTTTTCTACCACAATATCCACATTCAGCGCGGCGTGGCTTGTGCGACTTGCCACGGCCAGCTTGCTGAAATGCCGCTAACTTGGAAGACCTCGACATTGTACATGGAGTGGTGTCTCGAGTGTCACCGCAATCCGGAGAAGGCGATGGGCCCGCCGGGGGCGGTCTTTGCGTCGGCCGGAGTGCCGAGTCCGGTTGTCAGCTTTGAACCCAAGGCGTTGGAGCGTTCTCCGCATGGAAAGTTGCTGACGAATTGTTCCTTGTGCCACCATTAACGAATTCTTCATGGGCGATTTAACCAATAAGAACCAGGGTTTGCCGCTGTTGCCGATCATTGGCCAAGGCGGTTGCGCGTTGTCGCCGCAAGAATTGCCGCGAGCGGGTGAGCGAGCGCGTCCGCGCGTGCCCGATTGGGTTTACGACGACCAATTTCTGGAATCGTTGGGGCCTGAATTTGCGGAGAATGCTGATTTACCGCCAGAAGGATCGACTCGCCGCCAATTTTTGCAGGTGATGGGGGCTTCTGTGGCGCTTGCCACGGCGAGTGGCTGCTTTGATCGGCCGCAAGAGAAGATTGTTCCTTATGTTCGTCCTCCCGAGGAATTGGTGCCGGGCAAGCCACTTTACTACGCCACGGCAATGACGCTGGGCGGCTCGAGCATGGGCTTGCTGGCGGAAACCCACATGGGACGGCCGACGAAGGTGGATGGTAACCCACTGCATCCGGCGGTGCCGTCCGCGAAAGCGCTTGCTGAGGGCGCTACCTTGCCCGATGCGGTTGTGCTGGGGGCGTCGGACGCGTTTGCTCAAGCGACGGTTTTGTCGCTTTACGATCCGGATCGATCGCAAACGGTGGTGCGTAACGGGCAGATTAGCACTTGGGATATTTTCTACTCCGAGTTGCGATCCGTTCTGGAGCGGCTTGCCCCGCATGCGGGCGAAGGCTTGCGTGTGTTGACGCCGCCGGTGTTGTCGCCAACCCTGGCCGATCAATTGCAGCAGTTGGTTGCGAAGTACCCGAATGTTCGGCTGCATCGCTACGAGCCGGTGAACGACGACAATGCCATCGCGGGATCGCGATTGGCGTTTGGCGAAGTTTTGGAAGCAAACTACACCGGGGCCCCTGAGGTTGTGTTGTCGCTGGATGCCGATTGCTTCTTTGATAGTCCGTTGCGGCTGCAACTCGCACGCAAACAGCGTGGGCAACGATTGAGCCCGGAAAATGCGAATCTCACTCGGCTTTATGTTGTCGAAACGAGTTCGACGATTACCGGTGCCGCGGCTGATCATCGGTTGCCGCTTGGGCCGCGTGGCGTCGTTGCGTTTGCTTTGGCGGCCGCGCGGCGTTTAGGGCTTGAAGTCGAAGGCGGGGAAGAATTCGTCGGCGAGGAAATTCCGCAGCGCTGGGTCGATGCTGTGGTGGCCGATTTGAGCGCTATGCGAGGCCGAAGCCTTGTCATTGCCGGTCGAAACCAGCCGCCGGTGGTGCATGCGATTGCTCATTGGATCAATTCGACGCTCGGCAACGTGGGGCAAACGGTCGAATATCGTGCCCCCGCCATTCCGGGAGCCGAAGGCTCGGCCGATTCGATTCGTGAATTGGCCCGGGCGATGCAAGCTAAGGAAGTTGCCGCCTTGGTGATCCTGGACGGTAATCCGGTTTACGATGCGCCTGCCGATGTGAATTTCGCGGACGGTTTGAAAGAGGTGTCTTTCTCGGTACATTTGGCCGAGTCTCTGGATGAGACTTCGGTGGCGTCGACGTGGCATGTTCCCGAGTCGCATTTATTTGAGTCGTGGAGTGATACGGTTGCGACCGACGGCACCGCTTCGATTGTTCAGCCGCTCATCGCACCGCTTTACGATGGACGGACGGTTCATGGCGTGGTGGCGGCTTTGCTCGGTGCGCCGGCGAGTTCGTCGCACGATATCGTGCGTGGTTATTGGGCTCGTCGAATGGGAATGGACTTGGCCGATCCGAATTTCGAGAGTGCGTGGCAAAAGGCGCTGCACGATGGCGTGATTGCCGGTACGGCAACGCCAGCGTCTACGCCCACGGTGGCTGCGAATGTGGGGCAGACAGCTTCAGAACAGGCCGCGGCGTTGCTCGGAGCCGGTGGGGCGAAGTTGCACGTGACGTTCAGACCAGATCCTTCGGTGTGGGACGGCCGATACTCGAACATTGGTTGGTTGCAAGAACTTCCGCGGCCAATGACCAAGCTCACCTGGGAGAACGCGGCGCTGCTAAGCCCACGAACCGCGAGAGAAAGCCGTGTTCGTTCGGGCGATGTGATTGAAATCGAAGCGGGCGGCGCGAAGGTTCAAACGGCAGCGTATGTTTTGCCGGGTCATCCGGACCAGACAATCACGCTGCACCTGGGGTATGGGCGTAAGAATGCCGGTCGTGTGGGCAACGGCGTGGGTACGGATGTGTATCCGGTGCGTACCACGGCCGCTGCGTGGTTCGCCGAAGTGTCGAATCTTCGCAAGACGGGCAAATCGGTCGAGTTGGCTTCGACGCAGCTTCACCATCGTATGGAAGGCCGCGACATAGTTCGCGCCGGTACGCTGGAGGAGTATCGAAAGTCGCCCGAGCATCCGAAGTTCATGGAAGTGGGACACCACGGCGATGCCAACATTTCGATTTACCCCGAGCCCGTTTACGAAGGCTACAAGTGGGGCATGGTCGTGAACCAGTCGGCGTGTATTGGTTGCAACGCATGCGTGGTGGCCTGCCAGTCGGAAAACAGCATCCCGGTCGTTGGTAAGGAGCAGGTTGCTCGTGGCCGCGAAATGCAGTGGCTGCGAATCGATACTTACTACGAAGATCGAAAAGACGAGCCGCAAAATCCGGCCGTTTACCACCAGCCGATTATGTGCGTTCATTGCGAATATGCCCCTTGCGAGCCGGTGTGCCCTGTTGCGGCAACCACGCATAGCGAAGAGGGGCTCAACGAGATGACGTACAACCGTTGCGTTGGCACCCGGTATTGCTCGAACAACTGCCCGTACAAAGTGCGTCGTTTCAACTTCTTCGATTTCAATGGCGAATTGCGTGAAGATCCGATCATGCAGCTTCGGCCGAACCCCGATGTAACGATTCGCAGCCGGGGCGTAATGGAGAAGTGTACGTTCTGCGTACAGCGTATCAACGCCAGCCGTATTGCGGCCGATATCGATAACCGTGCGATATACGACGGAGAAATTGTAACGGCATGCCAGGCTTCGTGCCCCACGCAGGCGATTTCGTTCGGTAACTTGAACGACGACCGTAGTGAAGTCCGCCAACTTGCCGATAACAGCCTGAATTACTCGCTGCTGGGCGAATTGAATACGCGACCACGAACCACGCACTTGGCACTCGTGCGAAATCCTAACCCGGCCTTGGCCCAATCCTGATCGACCGAATTACTAGCATGGCTGTAAAACTCCACAAGCACGATGAAGTGGTTCGCGGCGATTTGCTTTCGCGCGATCATAGCTTCGCCAGCGTGACGGATAAGATCGCGTCGATCGTGCTTGCGCGGCAGCTTAAGCGCGGCTGGATTGTCGGGTTGGCGATTTCGTTTGCCCTCGTCATGCTGCTGTTTTGGTCGATTGCGAACCTTTTGGTTTACGGCCTTGGCATTTGGGGTATCCAGGTGCCGGTGGCCTGGGGGTTTGCGATTGTGAACTTCGTGTGGTGGGTTGGTATCGGCCACGCGGGCACGTTGATTTCCGCGATTCTCTTGCTGCTCAAGCAAGAGTGGCGTACTTCGATCAACCGCTTTGCCGAAGCAATGACGCTGTTCGCCGTGGCTTGCGCCGCTTTGTTCCCTCTGCTGCACATGGGTCGTCCTTGGTTTGCGTACTGGATGGCCCCCTACCCGAGCACGATGGGGGTGTGGCCGCAATTTAGAAGCCCGCTTATTTGGGACTTCTTCGCGGTAAGTACGTATGCAACGATCTCGGCTTTATTCTGGTACGTGGGGCTGATTCCCGATTTGGCGACGTTGCGCGATCGCTCGAAGCGGAGATTCCCGCAAGTTGTTTATGGCATTTTGGCAATGGGCTGGCGTGGCTCCGCGCGGCATTGGCGGCGGTATCAAGACGCTTACCTGCTGTTAGCAGCATTAGCAACGCCGCTGGTGATCTCGGTGCATAGCGTGGTGAGTTTCGACTTTGCCACGGCTATCGTGCCGGGCTGGCATAGCACCGTGTTCCCCCCCTACTTCGTGGCGGGTGCTATCTACTCGGGCTTCGCCATGGTGCTCACGATTTCGATTCCACTTCGAGCCGTTTACGGTTTGAAGGACTTCATCACCGATCGTCATCTCGACAACATGGCCAAGGTGATGCTCGCGAGCGGTTTGATCGTGGCCTATGGCTACTTGATGGAAACCTGGACGGCTTGGTACTGCGGCCACGAAGTCGAGTGGTTCGTAATCACCAACCGTGCCACGGGGAACTACGCGTTCTTCTTCTGGTTACTTATTGCATGCAACGTACTCATTCCGCAGGCTCTGTGGTTTGGCAGCGTACGGCGTAATGTGTACTTGCTGTTTATTTTGTCGCTGGTGATCAACGTTGGCATGTGGCTCGAACGGTTCATTATTGTGATCGTGAGCTTGCACCGCGATTACCTGCCGTCTGTGTGGCTCGATTATGTGCCGACCAAATGGGATTGGTGGTTGTATCTCGGCACAATCGGCTTGTTTGTCGCACTCATGTTTTTGTTCATTCGCTTGCTCCCGATGATTTCGATCTTCGAGATGCGAGAAATGGTGGAAGAGGCGCACAGCGAACACGAATGAGCATGAACCCAGATACAAATCCAGTTACGTTTGGGCTGTTGGCCGAGTTCCATGAGCCGGATGAGCTCTTGGAAGCGGCTACGCGCATCCAAGCGAAAGGGTATCGCGACTACGAAGCTTACTCGCCGATGCCCGTGGAAGGTTTGCCAGAGGCTGTTGGTTTTCCGCGAAGCCGTATGCCGTTCATCGTGTTGATTGGAGCCATTTGCGGTGGCGTCATTGGTTTTTTGATGCAGTACGTGCTCACGGTTCATGTTTATCCTTTGAACATTGGTGGCCGGCCGTTGAACAGTTGGCCTTCGTTTATACCGGTGACGTTCGAACTTACGATTTTGCTTGCCGGGTTGTCGGCCGTGTTGGGCATGCTCGCCATGAACGGGTTGCCACGGCCGTATCATCCGCTGTTTGCGATTCCGGAGTTTGATCGAGCCTCGCAGGACCGATTTTTCGTGTGCATTCGTGCGACGGATCCAAAGTACCACGATCAAACGACGCGGGAGTTCCTCCAAGGACTGGGCGCCAAGGAGGTCATCCATGTGCCGTGGTAAGGTGATCTTCGGATTGTTGATTTTGGTTGCCGCAGGTTGCTCACAGGAAATGGCGAACCAGCCTCGCTACGACGCGCTGGAACCGTTGCCGCAACTCGCCAAGGGCGCGCAGTCGTTGGGGCCCATCGAAGGCACCGTTGCTCGTGGGAAACTGCGAACGAACGACGCTTTTTACACGGGCAAGCAGGGCGACCAACTGGTCGGTGAGATTCCGGCGGAGGTGTTGAACGCGGGTATCGAGCCGTTGTTGGCTCGCGGTCAGCAACGCTACTTGGTGTTCTGTGCTCATTGCCACGGCCAAGTTGGTGGCGGCACGGGCGGTAGCGAGCAAATGCTTAAACTGACAGGCATGGTTGTTCAGCGTGGGTTCCCTGCCCCGCCAACGTTCCACCAACCACGGTTGCGTGAAATACCGATTGGGCACTTTTTCGATGTCATTACCAATGGCATCGGTCGGATGCCGGCTCACGGGTATCTGGTTCCGCCACAAGATCGGTGGGCGATTGCGGCGTACATCCGTGCTTTGCAACTTAGCCAAAACGCCCCTCGAAGCGAGCTGCCAGAAGAAGATTTGCAAAAGCTGAGCGGCGCTCCGGCTACACCAAGTTATCCCCAGTAACCTTACTTAATTTGCCGTTTGAGAAAGATTAGCGAAACGACGATGGACAGAACACCCGAACCAACAACGTACCGGCGCATGGGCTTGAGCCTGCTGGTGTTTGCGCTGGGGGTGGGTATGTGCATCGTGTTGGCGTCTCACCGTGTGGAAATGTTGTGGCGAGCCTATTTGCTCGGCGTCATTTCCTGTTGGCTTGTATCGATGGGCGGTGCCGGTTTGCTGGCGATCGGCAACCTGACGGGCGGGCGTTGGGCCGTAGCTGCTCGGCCTTTCTATTTGGCCTCGATGCGAACGCTACCGTTCATCGTGCTGATGATGCTGCCCATCGCGTTCGCCTTGCCGAAAATCTATCCTTGGGCCGACCCCAGCAACCACATCAGCGAGCATTTTTCGAAGGCGAAAGCGTTTTACCTGAGCCAGCCATTTTTCCTAGTGCGTAGCGCGATCTACATCGCGATTTGGCTGTTCGTCGCTTGGTGGCTGAACGCCGTGTCGCGACTCAATGTACCGCCGGGGGTAACGTACCGTATGCGTCGGGCCGGTGCGCTGTCGCTCGTGTTGCTCGCGCCGACAGTTAGCTTCGCCGGTTTCGACTGGGTGATGTCGCTCGAGCCGCTGTGGTATTCCTCGATTTTTGGCGCGATTCTCATAGCTGGCGGCGTGGTGGCTGTTCATGCGTCGGCTGTGTACGGCTTGGCGCGTATGCCGGTCGATTTACGAGAGGATATTGTCGATGCCACGAAGCACGAAGAGGACGGAGAATTTCATGCCCCGATTGTTTCGGGAGACTTGGGCAACTTATTGTTGGCCTTCATCATGGTGTGGACGTATTTCTCGATTTCGCAGTTCATCATCATCTGGTCGGCGAATTTGCCTAGCGAAATCACGTGGTATTTGGACCGATTGAATCATGGTTGGCAGTATTTGGCCATCGCGGTGCTCGCCTGTTGCTTTGTGATTCCGTTTCTATTGTTGTTGTCGCGCGATCGAAAGCGATCGATTTGGGCGCTGGCCTCCGTGGCGATGATTACCGTCATCGGTTATGGCTTGAATATGTATTGGACGATGGTACCCGCGTTCCATCCGCTTGAGCCAGGTGACCATCTTGCAGCGATCAGCGGTTTGCTCATCGTAGGCGGTTTTTGGTCGGTCTTGAATTCGTGGCAATTGGGTCGCTTGGTGCGATCGGGCAATTTCGAGCTTCATAACCCAATTACTCGCCGAGGCGCACACTAACATGCAACACGATGAGAAAAAGTTAACGCCTGAAGAATTGGGGCACGAGCCAATCGAGGTAAGCGCCACAACGGTGGCCAAGGGCTTCGGTTGGCTGTTCGGATCGATCGCGGTGTCGTTGATTTTGATGGCGATTTTGGCCGCCTACTTCGCGACCGCCGACGGCGGACCGGCAACCGTTCAAGCACCCACAGAAAAGTTCGAGCTGCCAAAGAATATGCCGGGTCTCGACGCGAACCAGCGCAGTACCCTGCGAGAGCTACGCGGAACGGAAAAGAAAATCCTCACCGAGTATGAATGGCTCGATGCAGAGACCGGAGTTGCCCGCATCCCCATTCGCCGAGCTATGGAGTTGATGGCCCAGCGTGGTGCCAATCCGGAAGCTCCTCAAGATACGCCTGCCCCACAAAACAATGTTCCCACCAATCCGTAGTTTGACGGCCGCTCTAATGATCGCGCTTGCGATGTGCGCCGGCGTGCGCGCGGATGACGAGGCCGTACGTGCCGAGAGACCCACGTTCCCAGGCGAAATCATCAAGAAGGCGGATATCAAGCCTCAATTCGGCAAGCAAATTCCGCTCGACGCGGAGTTCACCACAGCCGACGGGAAGAAAGTGAAACTTGGAGAACTGCTCACCGACAAGCCGGTGATTCTGCACTTCGTGTATTACGATTGCCCAATGCTGTGCAAGTTATCGTCGGACGGCTTGCTGAGCACGTTAACCATAATGTCGCTCGAACCGGGCAAAGACTTTACGATCATAACGCTCAGCTTTGCACCGAATGAAGGGCCGGAGTTTTCTGCCAAGGCACGCGAGATGATGATTTCGCGTTACGGCAAAGAAAGAGTCGATGCCGGCTGGCACTTCTTAACGGGTGCCGATGAAGCGATCCGCTCGGTAACCGATACGGCCGGGTTCTTTTACGTCTACGACGAAAACACTCGTCAGTACGCCCATGGAGCGGGTTTATTCATTCTCACGCCACGAGGTAAGGTTTCTCGCTTCCTGGGAGGAATCAATTACACGCTTCGCGACATGCGGTTGGCTCTTGTAGATGCAAGCGACGGAAAGGTGGGCAGCGTTGGCGATCAGGTGATGTTGCTGTGCTACATGTATGATCCCACAACTGGCAAATACGGCTTCGCAATTATGTCGGTTATCCGTTTGGCTGGCTTGCTCACGGTGGCTTTGCTTGCGGGCAGCATCATTACGATGGTTCGCCGTGAACGGCGGCGAGACAGTTTGAGCCAGGCTCTCGAAGCACCCTATACCCCTCCAGGATTTACGCAGTAAGGCTGTTAATCGCGACGATGGAATCGGGCTTTCAATTATTTCCTGAACAGGCTTCGACCTTCGCGCCGAATGTCGACTCGCTCTACTTTTTCATGGTAGGCGTAGCGACATTCTTTACGGTGGCGATTTTTCTGGCGATTACCTTTTTGGTGCTGTATTATCGCCGCTCGGCGGTTCGCGACCGGAAGCGACGCGTGGGGGCCAAGCTCTGGATTCTCGAAGCGATCTGGATCGTCATACCGCTATTTCTGGCAATGATCATGTTCGGTTGGGGAGCCTCGGCATTTTTCGAACAAAGAGTATTGCCACCGAATGCGATCGAAATCGCGGTGGTCGGTAAACAATGGATGTGGAAACTGCAGCATCCCCAGGGGCGCAGCGAAATCAACGAGCTGCACATTCCTGTCGGCCAGCCGGTCGTGCTGAAGATGATTTCAGAAGATGTGATTCACAGCTTCTACATTCCCGCGTTCAGAACCAAGATGGATGTGTTGCCGAATCGGTACACGTCGCTTTGGTTCCAGGCTACGAAGCCGGGAACTTACCATCTGTTCTGCACCGAATATTGCGGTACCGACCATGCACTCATGCGTGGCAGCGTAATCGTAATGCAACCGGCCGAGTATGCCGAATGGCTGGAAGGCGGCGCGGATCAACCGCCGGTAGCGGCAGGACAGGAACTGTTCACGCGTTTCCGCTGCGATACGTGTCATAACCAGGCATCGAACCCGCGGGGACCGTCGTTAGAGAACTTGTTCGGCGAACAAGTGAGGCTGGCAGACGGCCGGACGGTTACCGCCGATGAAACCTACTTGCGTGAATCCATCATGAACCCTTCGGCCAAGGTCGTGGCTGGTTATCAGCCGTTGATGCCCACGTTTGAAAATCAACTTTCCGAAGAGCAAGTCTTTCATTTGATCGAATACATTAAGTCATTAAAGATACTGCCGGCCACCACGGGCCAACCGGCACCCGTTGCAGAGCCCGCTCAAGGAACACCGTCGAGCGGAGGTCAACCGTGATTGCTAACGAAGCGCTCCATCCGAGCCGCAACTATTTGAATGTGGATTACCGTTTTCGGTCGTGGTTGTTGACCACCGACCATAAGCGGATTGGCATTCTGTACATGATTTCCATTACCTTCTTCTTCTTCGTAGGAGGAGCGGCAGCAGTGTTGTTTCGTTTGGAGTTGATGACTCCTGCGGGCGACCTGGTGCAGGCCGAAACTTTTAATCGCTTGTTCACGCTACACGGCGTGATCATGGTGTTTTTCTTTTTGATTCCTTCGATTCCGGCCGTTTTGGGGAATTTTTTGGTGCCCATGATGATCGGGGCACGTGACTTGGCATTCCCTAAGCTCAACCTGTTGAGTTGGTATGTGTTTATGCTGGGTGGCTTCTTGGCCATTGCAGCAATCGTAGTCGGCGGTGCCGATACGGGGTGGACGTTCTATACACCGTATAGCAGCACCTACACGAACACGAATGTCATTCTGATGGCTTTAGGGGCGTTTATTTCCGGTTTTTCATCGATCCTTACGGGCCTCAATTTTATCGTCACCATCCACACGATGCGTGCCCCGGGCCTCACCTGGTTCCGGCTGCCGCTGTTTATTTGGGCCCATTATGCAACGAGCCTGATCATGATCCTGGGGACGCCGGTTGTTGCGATTACACTTTTACTCGTAGCGATCGAACGAGGGTTTGGCATTCCGATTTTCGACCCGAAAATCGGAGGCGATCCCCTGCTCTTCCAGCACTTGTTCTGGTTCTACTCGCACCCGGCCGTGTACATCATGATTTTGCCGAGCATGGGCGTGGTGAGTGAAATCATTGCCTGTTTCTCGCGCAACCGCATTTTCGGGTATAAGTTCGTCGCGTTTTCGAGCCTCGCGATCGCGATCATCGGCTTCGTGGTTTGGGGGCACCATATGTTCGTGAGCGGCCAGTCGGTATACGCCGGCATGGTGTTCTCGTTCCTGAGCATGCTGGTAGCGATTCCTTCGGCCATCAAGGTATTTAACTGGACAACCACGCTATTCAAAGGCTCGGTATCGCTCGAAACGCCAATGCTTTACGCTCTCGGGTTCATCGGTCTGTTCACGCTCGGCGGTTTGACGGGGTTGTTCCTCGCCACGCTGGCTACCAACGTGCATGTTCACGATACCTATTTCGTGGTCGCCCACTTCCATTACATCATGGTGGGCGGCGCGGTGATGGGATACTTGGGCGGCGTCCACTTCTGGTGGCCGAAGATGACCGGGCGTATGTATCCCGAATGGTGGGGCCGTCTCTCGGCTGGCATCATCTTCTTCGGATTCAATCTCACGTTCTTCCCGCAATTCGTGCTCGGCTACTTGGGCATGCCGCGACGCATTCACGATTACGTCGGCGAGTTTCAGGTGCTGAACGTGATGTCGTCGGCCGGCGCGTCGATTCTAGGCGTGGGCTACCTTATTCCGTTGGTTTACCTCATTTGGTCGTTGCGTTACGGCAAACTGGCAACTGCCAACCCATGGGGAGCAGCCGGTTTGGAATGGCAGACCAAGTCGCCGCCTACGACTTTCAACTTCGATAAAACACCGGTCGTCCAAAAAGAGGCTTATCATTACGACACGGAATCGATCACCGTTTGATTGTGCGGGACTCAACCTCGCTAGTTTGATCCTATTGAATAAAGCAGTAATCGCATCGCATCATGGACGCTACTACCACCCATCACTCGGCCACGCATCACGACGGTCAACCGTTGGCCCATCATTTCGATGATGCCGAGCAGCAGTACGTTGCCGCCGAAATGGGAATGTGGTTGTTCCTGGCGACCGAAGTTTTGTTCTTTGGCGGCTTGTTTCTGGCTTATAGCTATTACCGGTTCAAGTTTCAGTACGAGTTCATCGCTGCCAGCCATCGCTTGGATCCGTGGCTCGGCATGTTCAACACGATGGTGCTGCTCTCGAGCAGCTTGACAATGGTGCTGGCCGTGCATGCGGCACAAACAAACCGCCGCGGCATGCTGTGCTTGAACCTGTTGTTGACCATCGTACTCGGTTCATCATTCTTGGGCGTGAAAGCGTACGAGTATCATCATAAGTTTGAAGAACGCCTCATACCGGGGCATGGCTTTGATTTCAATCATGCAATTCACGCAACACCGAAGGAAGAGGCTGAAGCCGAGGCCGAACATCGCTTGCCTGCTCAAAAAGAGTCCACCACGGCAACGCGAGAAATCAACCCGAAGAACACCGAGTTGTTTTTCTCCCTTTATTTTGCGATGACTGGTCTGCATGCGTTGCACATGGTAATCGGTATTTGCATTTTGGCGATTTTGCTGATAGCCGCCCTAACCGGTTTCTACGATGACGGCCGGTTTACGCAGATCGAAATGACGGGACTCTACTGGCATTTTGTTGACGTGGTATGGGTGTTCCTGTTCCCGCTGCTGTACCTGATTCGATAAAAGGGGAGCAACCATGAATCACGATGAAATCGACGCCCTGGCAACGCGGAAATTCGAGCCGCACATTACCCCGGTAGCGACTTACTGGAAAGTTTTCGGCATCCTGGCCATTCTGCTGGTTGTGACCGTATTGGCTGCGGAAATCGACTTGGGCTACTTGAATACGCCTCTTGCGATGCTCATTGCCATAAGCAAGGCAGCCATGATCGTGCTCGTGTTTATGAACATCCGCTACGCGGCACCGCTTGTACGAATTTTCGCCGTGGCCGGATTTCTGTGGCTTATCCTGATGTTCACCTTTACGTTTGCTGATTTGCTGACACGGCACTAAAAGGGACGAACCTCGCGAACGCTAATCTACCGCGCCTCGGTCGCGGTTGAATGCTTCGACGAACCAGGTTTCGAGAGCCACTTCCTGCTTCCGAACACGGATTATTAGTGCTAGGCCGCGGTCGGCAAGCTTTTCGAGGAAATCGTTTGTTCGAGTGCCATCCCGCTCGAGCTTGGTAGCATGATGTGCGGTGTGGTCGAGTAGACGGCCAAACTCATCCGCCTCCCGTAAAAGGGCTTCTCCCTCGCGTTGCAGTCGTTCCACCTGTGATAAAAGCGAAGGATCTTGCGACCCAATTTGTTGGAGTTGCCAAGAATGGAGCTCAGAAGCTCGCTTATGGATGGTTTGGCTGGCAATTTCCCAGAATTGTTTGACCGTTTGAATCCAGTCGGTAAGTTCGCCGGGAATAAGCGGTGTTGCCAGTGCGGTCTCTAAAGACTCTATCTCCTGTTTCCATGTGGTATCACTTGCCATCTGGTGCGCTCGTTGTTCTAACATTGCAGCACTCAAAATCGTAGCGGCTGTTGGTTTTGGCGGTTTATTGCTACGGCAAGCCGGGTGAGTCAAAAGAATTCCAGTTGCGTTGTCAGGTACAGCCGCGCAGTAAGGAAATCACCAAGAGAACAGGAATGGGGATGCCTAACAACCAAAGGATGATGTAACCACCTTCCTTGAACGTTCATTGTTTTAATTCATGGCTAAGCCTTTGGATGTCTATTTTTTGGTATCCTACAGTTACGTGAAAATCGGCACTAATCGAATCGTGTGAGTTGCGAATGACTTGCAATTTCCAATTCGTGTGTCTAAAAAACGGCTCGGAAATGTTGAAACAGAGTTGTAGGCAAAGCATGTGCCATTGCTACCCAACGGGCTTGCACAGAGGTCGCTTATAGGGGCGTCTCCGATAGAGTTCGTTTGCAATGACAGCCGGTTGTTTATAAAAGCAAACTGGCGATCGCGCTGCGAGGCCGGCCGCGCCGCTCTCTAACGGTAATTGATTTTAAAAATCATTGCTGGTTTAGGATTGAGCAAGTTGAGCGTTTAGAAGCCAGCTGTTTTCGTTCTGACTTAGAATTACACGGGTAAGATTCTAAATCAAAGTCTCGTTGTTCTTGAAATAATTCTTCGGATTTGAAAAGTTGCTAAGTTCTCTCCTCCGGCGCGCAAAGTGCATGGTGTAATACGTTTGTGATAGGGAACGACTTCTCCTCCGTGTCCGGCCTTCGCGGATTTAAAAGCTGTCGAGTCCCTTTGATGCAGTAGATACGAGTGATTTTGACAGGGATTGCTTGGCAGCAAAGCCCAGTAGCTATTGGTCCAATTGCTCGATAGCGAATTGATGGGGTGCTTTTGTGGTTAAAGCCACAATCCATTTAGTCTTAGGTAGCCATACTTTCAATTTCATTATTCACAGATACATTCGAGTGGCCGATAATCGTGTGTGCCAAATTGTCGTGCCGCTCTATGGCTGTTCTGTAGTCGCCCTGCAGTACAGGTTGCAGACGCTCAGGAAGATCGTAGCACTTCCGGAATGAGACGGAATTAATGAAAACTAGTGATCCCGTCAATATTTTGGTTGTCGATGACGTCCCGGAGAAGATTTTGGAAATCGAGCTCGCGCTGGCTGAGCTTAACCAGAATATTATTAAAGCCACTTCTGGGCAGGATGCGCTGCGGGCACTTCTCAAGGATGACTGCGCTGTTATTCTGCTCGACGTGAACATGGCCGACATGGACGGCTTTGAAACCGCCGCCCTCATTCGCGAGCGGAAGCGGTCGGAGCATACGCCGATAATTTTCATCACGGCCTTCAACGACGAAGAGATGACGGCCAAGGGGTATGCGCTCGGGGCGGTCGATTTTATTACAACGCCGATCGACCCCGATGTGTTAAGAACCAAAGTCGGGGTCTTTGTCGATCTATATCAAAAAACCGAAGCTGTTCGCCAACAGGCGGCTCATCGGGTGCAACTTGCTCGCGAGCAGGCTGCGCGCCAGGTCGCAGAGCGGGACATGCGACGCTCCGCCTTGCTCGCCGAGGCAAGTCGGCTGCTAAGTCGATCGCTGGATTTTGATGCGACGCTCGCGAGCTTGCATCGCACGGTTGTTCCCGCGCTTGCAGATGCCTGTCAATTGATGCTCTACGATAGTAATGGGGACATCTGGTTTTCTGGTATCAAGTGGGCGCAAGAATCAAGCAACGGTTCGACTTCACGATCTCACGCGCGCATTGAGCAGGTACGACCGGATCTGGCGCAAGCCGTAAAGTCGGCTGTAAAAAGCGGCCATGCACAAACAATTTCACCCGAGGCGGTTGCCAATGCGCCCGATTTGGGGCCCAAAGGCAAATGGTCGAGTGCGTTGGTGGCACCGTTGATAGCCCGAAATGCTCCGCTGGGTGCGATCGTGTGTTGCCTTGCAGGCATCAAACGCCGATTCGAGCCCGACGATATCGCGCTGATCGAAAATCTTGCCAGCCGGGCTGCCACGGCGTTGGATAACGCCCAGTTGTTTCAAACAATCCGCGAAGGCGAACGGCGTAAAGACGAATTCTTGGCAATGTTGGGGCACGAGCTTCGGAATCCGCTCGCCGCGATTACCAACGCCGGCGAATTGACGAAGCTGATTGAGCCGAGCGACCCCACTTTCCATGAGTCTTTGGAGATCATTCGCCAACAGGCATCGCTCATGAAGCGACTTGTAGACGACCTGCTCGATGTATCGCGAATTACTAGCGGACGGGTGCAACTTCAGAAATCGCTGGTGAACGCCGGGGATACTGTGGCAAGAGTGGCCGAGGCGAACAATTTGCTTTTCAGCTCGCGCCAACACAAATTACATTTAGAGATACCTCGCGGGGAGCTGCTGCTCGAAGCAGACCCCTACCGCTTGGAGCAAATCCTGTCAAACTTACTCGTAAACGCGGCCAAATACACCGATCCTGGCGGTCAGATTTGGTTTGGCGTGAGGCGGGAAGGAAAGAACGTGGTATTCCGAGTGAAGGATAGCGGCATCGGGATCGGTGCGGATCTGCTGCCGAATGTATTCGATTTATTTGCGCAAGCGAACAGGTCGCTGCATCGCGCAGAAGGCGGCTTGGGAATCGGGCTAACCATTGTTCGAGGCCTAGCCGAATTGCATGGCGGGAACGTGGGGGTAACAAGTGAGGGCTTCGGCAACGGTGCGGAGTTTTTTGTATCCCTTCCTGCTGCCCTGGAATCGGGCGAGCAATCGGAGCCTGAACCGATACCAGTAAACGAGCCAAATACCAAGCCTCGAAGAATTCTGGTCGTGGAAGACCAGCCTGCATTAGCCCATGTAACGGTAGCATTGCTACGCAAGCTGGGACACGAAGTACGTTCCGCTGCCGATGGGCCTGAAGCATTGCTGGCTGTGAAAGAATTTGGGCCAGATGTGGTACTGCTCGATATTGGCTTGCCTGGCATGGACGGCTACGAAGTGGCCCGCAGCCTGCGCGCAGAAATGGGGCCAAGGACCCCCATGCTTGTCGCCATGACGGGTTACGGACAGCACGAGGTTAATCGCCATGCCCGCCGTGCAGAATTCGACTATCACTTGGTTAAGCCAGCAGACATGATTTTACTACGCGATTTGCTGACACAAACCAAATGATTCACTAACTCGCAGGAAAAGTTTTTAAACGCTTGAAATCAAAGGCCGAGCATTTCGTTAGCAAATCGAACGCAGGGGAGGAGCTTAGTGGCTCCTGAATCGCAAAAAAGTAGGCGATGAGCTTGCAATTACCTTCGGTAGGTTGAGAATCAATAAGGATGCCAACAACTTTTATTGGCTTGCCAAGTAGGAGTAGTTTGAATGTCTCGTATTCTTGTAATTGATGACGACCGTTCAGTGCGCCATTTGATCACCAAGGCGTTCGAGGAGACGGACGTTGAAGTGCTGCCAGCCGCCACCGCGGAAGAAGGCATGCGACTGCTCGGCGAATCGCAGATGGACGCGGTGCTGCTCGATATTCTCCTGCCGGAAACATCGGGCTTGGAAGTGTTCGAGAGTATCCGCAGAGTCGATTCAAAACTGCCTGTGATTTTTATCACGTCGTTGGCAAGCAGTGAAACCGCCATTAAAGCGATGACGTTGGGGGCGTTCGATTATCTGCTGAAGCCTCTCGACTTGAGCCGAATTCGCGACTTGGTGCGGCAGGCGCTCGAAATTCGCAGATTGATGAGCATCCCCGTGGAAATGCCGGGGACGCGCCTGCTGCGGACTAATGGCAAAGCACCGGAGAGCCGCATTGATACGCTCGTTGGCAATAGCCCTCAAATGCAGGAAGTGTACAAGGCAATTGGCCGCGTCGCGCCGCAGGACGTTACCGTGCTCATTCGTGGCGAAAGCGGCACCGGTAAAGAACTCGTGGCGCGTGCTCTCTATCAGCACAGTCCCCGAGTCAAAGGCCAGTTCTTGGCCGTGAATTGTGCCGCGATCCCCGATGCGCTTTTGGAAAGTGAATTGTTCGGGCATGAAAAGGGCGCATTCACGGGTGCCGATCAACGCCGAATCGGTAAATTCGAGCAGTGCTCGGGCGGTACTTTATTCCTCGACGAAATCGGCGATATGTCGCCACTCGTGCAGAGCAAAGTTCTGCGAGTGCTGCAGTCTCAACAGTTCGAACGCGTTGGTGGAAATGCGACGATCAATACCGATGTGCGTGTGATCGCAGCGACCAACCGTGACCTGGAAAAGATGGTCGAAGAAGGCGAGTTCCGTTCCGACTTGTACTATCGGCTTAGTGGATTTACTATCCAACTTTCTCCGCTTCGTGAACGGCGCGAAGATTTGCAACCGCTCATTGAAAACTACCTGACCGTGTTCAGTCGCGAGTTAAGCAAGGACGTCCACGGTATTTCGCCGGAAGCCTTGGAATTGTTGCTAAGTTATTCCTGGCCAGGCAATGTGCGGGAACTGCAAAACGTGTTGAAGCAAACCTTGCTGCGTTCAGCGGGCGAAGTGATCATTCCCGATTTTCTTCCCGACAAGATTCTCACGCCTCATGCCAGTGGAGCATCGAGCGGAAGTGTGGACGCTACCGGCACCGACTTGCTCCACTTTGTAGACGAGCGGTTCGAACACGGTTCGACAAACCTGTATGCCGAGGCCCTGGAGTTTATGGAGCGATACGTCGTAACTCGAGTGCTACGAGTCTGCGAAGGGAATCAGTCGAAAGCCGCTCGTATGCTTGGAATCACGCGAGGCTGTCTGCGTAGCAAAGTACGGTCGTTGAAGGTCTCGATCGACACCATGGTGCAGGTCGAAGGCGAGCCGCTTGAGGTATAGCCGATGTGGCGCAAGCATATCCAGCACCACCAAACTAGAAAAGGTTTTCCGTTTGTGAGAGCGATGGCTGCGAACGGACGCATCGCTCGTTTGCTAGGTTCGGGTTTAGAGCAGAAAATCGCCCGGGGCAATCAGAGATGAGAGGAGATTTAGCGGCGATGCGGTTGAACGGCATCTGTTAAAGCGCTTAGCTCCTGCTGTAGAGCACGCACATGGGTCGCTGCGTGCCGCAGATTTCCAGAGTGGCCGGCTTCTTCGACCGATTGGGTCGCGGCTTGAGCCCGCATTCCACCACACGCAGAGATAAGGCCTTTGAGAGCGTGTGCTTTCATGCGTACTTCCGAAGCGTCGTTTGCGCTGAGTGCGTCCTCTATTTCGCTAAATAGCCGAGGCGAATCTTCCAGAAAATATTCCACCATATCGGCGTACAGCCCACGATCGTCGCCCAATCGAGAGAGCGCGCCGGTCAGGTCTAGCACTGGAATGATTGTTTCTGTCACGGTCTTGTGCGTCGTGTAACCGTTACTGGGCTTGGCTTTCTCGATTTGCCTATCGGGGGCCTCATTTGAATCGATGTGTGACATGATAGCACTCCCCTAGGACATCATCGATAGGCCGCTCGACTTTTTATTCCATCCGGCGACGGACTAAGATTCAAGCGTACATTCGCTTTGCAAATGCTGCGAGCAGTTGAGCCTGCCTCTTCCGGCGCGTGCTGCTCCAACAACTCTTTGTACATTCGCTTTGCAAATGCTGCGAGCAGTTGAGCTGTTGTGCTCTATTACTTACCGCTCACAACGCACAGCGCCGGAACCCACTGCGTCCGTGGGCTCAGAATGAAATCCTTAAGGCGAACAGGAACATCGGGTGGCAGCCCGAGGCGACGTGCCTTCTCGACTGAAGTCCATTTGCGGCGGACTTCTGCGGCTCGTTTGCTGACTTCTTGCCAATCGCTGGATCGTTGAGTTTGTTTCATGATTAATTCCTTTCCATGACCAAAGACATCACTATTTTGGTCTAGCAACTGTACGCGCAATTCAGAGGTTTTGTTTGTTAAAATCTTGCGGAATGTGGCGTTTCGGGGTTACAGGGATGACGCGGCGGAGCCGCAATTGGTGTGCCGAGGGCACTACGTGCTTAAAGTAGCGGCGACGATACTGGTCGATTTTTTGCAAGCATTGTTTTTGCAAACCTAGGCTAGTGCTCATGTTAGGATTGGCTCCGCTGTGTTAATTTCGGGAAACAACAATCGTAGAGGAACTTTAAGATCGGTGATCTGTTGTGCCTGCATCGGCGACCGTGGTTAACTCTTTGCCAATGGGCTAAGATGCGGTCACGCCAAAATGGCACAGATCGTGCGGGGGAATTCTGAGAATTCCTGTCTACGCACTACTTCTTTCAGATGGATCAAGAAATGTCGAAACCCAATATGAAGCGAGCTGCTCTCGAAGCAGGTGTATTCAGCAATATCGAGGATGCCACCCGGGCGATACACGACCTGCTTGGTGCCGGATTCACCAAAGAACAAATCACGGTGATCTGCTCGGACCAAACGAAAGAGCTTTATTTCAAGGAATTCGAGCACCAGGAACCAGCCGGGACGTTCACCCCGACGGCGGCTGTGGTCGGAGGAACGATTGGTGCCACTATCGGCGGGCTATCGGTGATCGCGGCTGCCGTTGCCACAGGAGGTGCCGCGTTGTGGGCCGCTGGACCAATAACGGCTTGGGCTGGTGGCGTAGCTGGTGGGCTTGTGGGAGCCATGATGACCCGCGGCGTCGAAAAGGAATTGGCCAACTACTACCAACAAGCGGTGGTCGAAGGCCAAATTCTGGTGGCAGCCGAAGACGAGGGGCCAGACCACGAAGCGCGCTTGGCGAATGCCGCATCCATCCTTGCTGCCGCGGGGGCCAAGCCCTTGGCTTTGCCTGAAGGTTGATCTGTCGAGGTACCGCTTTTAATCGAAGGCTCCCATCAGGCATCATTGAGCAATGAGTCGCTGAGAGCTTATGCACCAAGCGGCCTGCTCGCTTTGCTCCTATGTGGACCACATGGTAGCCGACTAAACCTGATGCGGCCTTTCTCAAGGTGGCGCAACAGCATTCAAACGGTAAGCCGCACGCTCAATCAGCTTTGGTCCCAAAGCTATTATAGCGGAATAACCACACCAATAAGGGGCTTTTCGCTCCACTCTTGTCGCACATGCCTCGCTGGCACGGTAAGTGCTTAATCCCGTTCCAGCACGGGCAGATCTCTACGGAGCTGTTCTAGAGAGCACAGCTTTCCCAAAGGGTGCGGGCTTGTACTTAAACACGTTGATCGAAAGCTTCAATGCGCTCATTGCAGACACCAGCAACACATTTGCGAGAGAAAACAATGCGTTATCTGATCAAAACACTCGGAGTGGCTTTTCTTGGGATTCAAACAATAGGTTGCGCGCCGGAAGCAGCCACTCCTCCCGCTACTAGCGACGGCCTTGAAATCGAAGAACGTGGAATCGAAGTGGAGACAACCGACCCAGCGCTTCCACCGCCTGCCGCTAACACTCCACCGGCCGAGAATCGAGGTACTGATGTGCAAGTCGATATCGGCGGAGGCAAGGGCGTGAATGTAAGTGTCGATCGTGATAATCCGCCCGCGGATCCTAATTAGTGAGCGAATCACTTTTCTGATCTTAGAAGGGCTTCCTGTTTTTTATCGATAATATTCGCCGTCCACTTAGACGTTTTAGACGTTTGTAATCATGAGTAAAGCACTTCCTGAAAAGTCGCAACGACCCCCTCAAAAACAAACTCGCCAGCCAGGTCTCGAATCGCAAATGCACCCGCGGCCCAAGTCGACGGCGTCGAACTATCAGGCGGCGGGCAAGCTGCGAGGCTTGGTGGCGCTGATCACGGGCGGCGACAGTGGGATCGGACGAGCCGTAGCGATTGCCTACGCAAAGGAAGGTGCTAATGTGGCGATCGTTTATCTGGATGAACACGAAGACGCAAGAGAAACCAAGCGTATCATCGAGCACCATGGCCAACGATGCATTTTGCTTTCAGGCGACGTGGGGTTTCCAGGTTTTTGTGAAGATGCTGTATCTCTAACGATCGAAGAATTCGGGCGGCTCGACATACTTGTGAATAACGCTGCCGAGCAGCATCCGCAGGAGTCACTGCTTGATATCACGCCTGAACAGCTCGAGCGAACATTCCGAACAAACATCTTTGCATATTTCTACATGGCTCGTGAAGCATTGAAATACTTGCAGCCTGGGGGCGTGATCATCAACACCAGCTCGGTAACGGCCTATCGCGGAAGTTCCCACCTGGTTGATTACGCTTCGACGAAGGCCGCTATCGTTGGTTTTACACGGTCGTTGGCACTTGCTCTTGCTGAGAAAGATATTCGGGTAAACGGCGTGGCACCTGGGCCCATATGGACGCCGCTCATTCCTGCAACCTTCGAAGCGGAGGAAGTGGAAACTTTTGGGGCGGACGCACCCATGCGACGCGCTGGTCAGCCAGACGAAGTCGCACCTTGTTTTGTGTTTTTGGCATCCTCGGATTCTTCGTACATGACTGGCCAAATGTTGCACCCTAACGGCGGCGAAGTAGTCAACGCATGAGTAGTTCTAGTCAACGCATGAGTAGTTCAAGGATGGTGTTTCTTTACTGTTCTCGTATCTCGTATTAGGAGGAGTTTTCTATGTCGCGCAAATTTGGATTCGTGTTGGTAATAGCGGCGACTTCATTACTAACCTTTGCAGTTGCCGACGACGCCCAGGCATTTGGCCGACGTCACGGAAGTAATGGGTCGCATGGTGGCTACCATTCTGATAGCGGGCACGGCAGCCGCGGGGGAAGCTTCGGAGGATTCTTCCGACGCTCGCGAGAAAGTGGTGGTTCACACGGCGGTTATCATGCAGCGAACGACGGCTGCGGGTCACACGGAGGCCGTCATAAACACAAGCATCACAATGGCTGTGGCTCGCATGGCGGTTATCATGGCCCCGACGTGTACTATGGCGATAAACAGGACGATCGTTACGAAAGTGAGGGCGTCCAGTACAAGGCTAACTATCACGAAGATCAAGAAGTAAAAGACGCACCGAGCCGCGACGAAGCTCCGGCCGATCCTGAAAATGAAGCCGTAGAACCTGAGGTGGCTGGGTCGAATAGCGAGCAAGCTCGCGAAGCTGAGCAGAACGCGGATAATCAGCCAATGCCCGCTCCTGAAAATCAGAACGCCGCACCGGCTGAGCAAAATCAGAATGCTACTGAGCCGCAAGCGACTCAAGAACAGCCCACGAGTGAGCAGCCTGCTGCCCCGGCCAACCAAGCCCAGAAGGCCGAGGGCCAAGAATCGAAAGCAGGTGGCGAGGCCGGGGAGTCAAGCGAATCTCCCGCCGAGAATGCGGGCGAGGTCAAACCGGCCTCTTCCGATTCAGAAAATTAATGATCGCTTTGTAGGAACCGGGGCGTGATGATGGAGATATTCACGCCGTATGAGTCGCTGGCCGGGCGAATCCCCCCACCGCTTGGCCAGCGATTTTTTTTGCGAGTAGGTTTCCGTATCTTATTGAGGCCCGAGGGCCGCACGTCCAAAGTGTTTAATGGGCGTGGCGAAGTTCAATAAACCTCCACGTTCTTTGCCAAGCCTCGGGACTTGCCTCCCCGAGTTTCCGCACAGCCTCGACTAACTCGTAGTCGCGAGGGCGATCTCTAGGAGGGCTCAACTTGTTAAGAGAAAACAGACAGCGGCAAAAAGAGATACACGGGGCGGTGGCATCGGCATGAGAGCGACGGCAGCTGCCGAAAATTCTCGTGGCTCGAATGCTGTTCTTGGCGGGAACACCGCCCCGTGTATGGGCCTTCTAGGGGGATTCAGAGTGCTCGATGCGAGCACATTAATACCTCTGCACCTCTGCAAGGATCGTGCCGATGGCTGTGAGGGTTGATAAATTGCTGGTCTTGCAAAGCGGGTTGGCTCGCATTTTAGTGTAGGAATAACCTCAAAGTTGCCTTGAATGTGGCTTTGAAAAGGCGTTTCAGCATTTTTAGGGCGAGCGTTGAGGGTATGCATTACGACCCGAACCAAGATTTTTTTCGATCGTCTGCTAGCCACAACTTGGTTGCTGCCAAACCAGCTTTTTAAATGTCCGGCCGCATTTCTGCCACTAAGCATTACTGGCGTGGCTTACGCAGTGAGAGGCTGCTTGACCACAACACCGTCACGCTGTCGAGCAAGGTGGTCACTAATCAGCCAGTTGGTGTCTCCTAAGTGGTGGATTTATAAGGACTTCAGCGAGTTTCAAGCTGTTTTCAGAGAGGTATGGCGTTTGCGTTACATGCTGACAGAACGTCGCGTTCGAGGTTGTGGGGGGAAAACGCAAGCGAACGGGAAGATAAATCATGTTTCCAGAAAATGTCATACTCGTCGTAGGAAGTGAATCCGATGAATCCGAATCGGTAGCCCAAATGCTCGCAGGTGGTTACCGCGTGATTGGCGCGGAAACGCCCGATGATGCTCTGAGCTACGCTGGTGACGGCGTGAATTTAGTCATCAGCCAACTCGATTCTCCTGATTTCAGCGGGCTCCAATTCCTCAAGACATGGAACTCGCGAGGCAAACGCATACCGTTTATTTTCATCACGGAAGGGACGGATGTTACTTCGGTGGTGGATGCCATGAAGTTGGGCGCGGTCGATTGCCTCGTTAAACCAGTGAATGCCGCACATCTTAGGGCGGCCGTGTCGAATGCGCTGAGTCAAAAGCCGGACGCGGATGATAAAGGTGATCCAGGCCGCAAGTTCGAAATACCGCCCGGCACCTCGCTCGAGCAGCTTGAGCGGCTGGCGGTAGAGCAAGCGCTGGCCGAACATCAAGGTAATCGCACGCATGCCGCTAAAACACTCGGCATCTCCGTCCGCACACTGCAGCGGAAACTAAAAGCCTGGGGGCTGCCTGTGCTAGGAGCTTTGCAATCACCGCCACAGCAGTCGAATGGCGGTTTTTTTTACAGTAACCAACCGGCTTCTCCACCGTCGTATAGTGCGCACGCTACATAACATGGCCGGTTGACTTGCAATTGGAAGCACGCCGATAGAGCTTGGTTTTTGCCGGGCTCTATCTATTTTCTGTTTTCTGTACGAAGTTTAACTCTCTAGTCGCATCTCGCGGTCATTCACCAAAATTCATGATGAAAAACGCCTCGGCGTCTCTTAATCCAAAGTGGTCGGCAAACAAGCATGCAACGTTACTGGGGTGTATGTGATTGTACAGGTTGCGTCGAAAAGGGCCGCAAATTTATGAGGTTCTGAAGCGACGTGACATATTGCCAATGATGGCACACCGATTGCATTTAGCCCCATCAATGATGTTGAACCTGCTTCTGACGTTCAACCAACGTAAAAGCACGGATCACTTTTAATCGACCACTTTTTGGAAAGGGAAAGGTGCATCATGTTGAGTTGGGCACTAACATTCTTGGTGATCGCTTTGATCGCCGCGGTACTTGGTTTTGGTGGCATCGCCGGTACGGCAAGCTACATCGCACAGGTGTTGTTTTTCGTGTTCTTGGTGTTGTTCATCATTAGCCTTATCGTTCCGCGAGTTCGCCCACCCGCTGCATAGCGGTGGCAAACGATCTGAGTGATCATTGCAAAAGACCCGACGAGGCTTCTGCTTCGTCGGGTCTTTTGACTAGAACGGATTCCCCAAAAGTGGAACAGATGAATCAATAAATTGAGCTGAGGTTAAAGATGCGAGTATTGATTATTGTCTTAGCCCTTGTAATTTTGGCGGCATTAATCGGCTGGGTTTCATTCAGCAAAGAAGATGGTCGATCGAGCATCAACCTGGAGACGGATGAAATTCGCCGAGACACGGGCGAAATCATGAATAAGGGATCCGAACTGCTCAAAGAAGCAGAGCAGGAAGTAAATCCCGAGTAGCGCGAGTGCCTCAAACTTGGAGGCGGCTCAACAAAAATGCCGCCGCTAGTGAGACACTAGTCTAATAGAGTGAACAGACAAAGTGCCTGTGTTCACGCACCGAGCTATAAAGCTTGCGATTAAGCGTAAAGGCTGCCGAGCGGGTTATTTCGCTCTCCTACGCGTCACGGCATCGCCGCGTTGAGGACGCCAATCGTCGGCACAACAGAATTGGTCGTAACGTCGCAAAGCTTCCAAATGGCGGATCGATTCGGTGACCAAACCGTCATCCACCGCCTGTTTTGTACGCGAATTGAGGTACTCGATTTCGTTCACGGTTGCAGATTGCATGATTTTGAACTCCGGCCTGTTTTATCCGCTACTTCCATCAAAACATAAACTAACCGTGCGTCAAGCAATTAGTATGCCGGAAGGTGAAAATCGGAGTTGCGATTATCGTCAGAGAGGGCGCGCAGAAAAACGCGCGATGCGGCGGGATAGGCATCTTGAGACCTACCAAACGCCGCAACGCGCTCGAGCCTACGACCTAAGATTTTGAACCGTTCTTAAAGTAGTCTGTTCGTGGTTATTGCTCGCTCACCAATTCGTGTCCGCTGCGCGTAACGAGTCGAGCGAATTCACGAATGTCGATCGAATCGTTGAGCCACTTTACCGAACCATCACCCATGCAGAAATTTGCCCCGCCTGGGTGGAATGAATAAGGCTCGCTGGTGCCGATCGTGTTGTAGTACGGATGCGGGAACGTAGAGCCCATGTCGTGACCGTTGACGCAATTGATCGCGCAAGGCCCCACATCGGTCACACCATCCGCTCTTGTGCCCTCGATGCTCATATCGCTGGCAGGCCGGCACCATCCGCCGCCGTTTACGCGAACGGTCGGAAACGGCTCAACAGCTACACCCCGGCGATATTGAGTCGGCCTGCCGCCGGATTCGGCATACATGATCGTTTTGGAGAGTCCGTCGGTCGCATCGGACAGCTTGGTCAGGATGTTGTAGGCAAGCAGCCCAAGGCCGGGAGAGGTTTTTGACGTGGGGGGCACTCCAATAGCCGCTTCGTCTACCAGTCCTTCGGTCTTTAATCGTTGGTCAACATAAATCGTAGGCGAGTAATCTGTCGGCGCACCGACCACCGGGTCCCATGGTGAAACTTCGGGCACGCCGTCGAGACGTTCAGCGTTAGGAACCGAGGGGCATTGAAGGATCGAAATGCGTGTATTCACAATATCCCTATTCACGCCTTTCTTGCTGTTTACCGTGGTGTCGAACCAGTTAAGTTTCTGATCGTAAAGGTCATATTTTGTATTTTCTTCGAAAAACGGCAGCATCAAGGTAAAGCCAGCAATACGGGGCAGCGGAGTAAGGCCCGCGGGACGAATACTCGAGGGCAAGGTTTTCTTCGTGTCGGTATAGTTGTGTACTGCCAAGCCTAGTTGCCGAATATTGTTCTGGCACGAAGAACGCCACGCCGCGGCACGTGCAGCCTGAATTGCAGGTAGCAGTAACGCCACTAAAATCCCAATGATCGCGATGACGACCAACAGTTCCACTAATGTGAAACCTCTCTGTTTATGACCCATTGAATGACTCCCTCACAAAATTGAATTGAACTGAACTTTGGACGAATTTAAATCGGTTGGGCGACTCCCTCCGCCCAACTCGGAACCAGCCTCTTTAACGAATCTGGATGGGAGCCAAGTTATTTGGCTCCGCCGCGATTTTTACGACGATGTCGGACGTATTCGCTGAAGCGTATTTAGGAGGCAGCGCGTTCGGGCCGCCAACGATTTCCCCTTCTCGTCGAATTGGTTTGTACCACTGCACGGTTAGCACGTAATCGCCCTCCGGTGCGCCGTCCTGCCCGGCGTACGTGGAGAGCGAAAACGTGCCGTCCGCGCCGACAGTTGCCGTCGGGTGAGGCACGTCGATGTCGGCTCCATCTTTACGATGCAATGAGACAAAAGCGCCAGGAACTGGCTGGCCTCGAAACTTGATTGCTCCGGTCGCGGGATAGACGGCTATCCGGTCACCGTCTCCCGAGCCGCAGCCCGTGGCACCCACGAAAACGAACGTCGCCAGTGTTAGCGTAGCTGCCCCGTGCCAAAGAAAGTGCCTAAAAAGACGTTTCTTTGGGAGGGTGTGCTCTGTAGTAACAGGCGGTGTCGCGATCGAATGCGTGGTTTGAGGCGACTCGGTTTTAGCTTCCACGAGCACAAGCTGATCATCGATGCCTCGCACGCCCGCTACATGGCGGGTGACAGCGACAATTAGTTGTCGGTCGTAAACCGAGGGCACATTGCCACGCAATGTGACAAAACCATTCTCGACCGAGGCATCGATCGAATGCCAGGCGATACGCGGACGTGTGGCAAATGCAATCGCAATTCGCTTGCGCAGGTCAGCATCGGCCAAAGGTTGAATAGTAAGAAGGCGAACCATGAAAACTCCTGTGAAATTACTTGCTTGGTTAATGAGATGCTTTGGTAGAACGGTTGATTGGTGTTAAGCGTTAACCACGCAACAACATCCAGCGACCACCGCCGTAATCCAAAGCCCAAGCAGCACGGCCAGTGCGAAGATCCGCGTCCATGGCCCGATCAGAAAATTCGGTCGTAAAAAGAATGAGTCAACCATAATCGCGAAATCCGAATTAGGACTTGCGCCTCTGGTTGCTCCAGTTGGCACTACCTGATACAAGGGTGCGGACTTAAAAATCCGCACGTAAACTAATTGCCTTATCTTGTTCTCGGCCCTAAGTAAAATAAAAAGTTGCAGTCGCTCACGCAGACGATGGGGGATGATTGCGGCTATTCGTCCGCAACCGCCGTTTCTCGGTGCGATCGATCTGAATAACGACACCATCTTGCACGATGATGTTCACGGAACCGAATCGTAATCCGCGTAACGCTTCGCGGATCTGATCCAGCGCTTCATCAGCCGCATTGTCACGTTCATGTCGTGTATCGTTTGCTTGTCGTTGGTAGGGTTCCGCCACGGTAGCTCCTCTAGCGATCATCTCGCTTCTTCCTCTCTTGAGTGCTGCCGCACGTAAATGTGCGGCCAGCGGGGGTGCATCGGCCAAGTTACTAGATTTCATATTCGGGGAAAAATATACGTGTTTTCTTGGGGTAAATAAAAATGTCGCTCCCCTCCGAAATGCTCAGCCGTTGGTAATCCTCCAGACTGAGATCCACTAGTATTTCCTGTCCTTCCAGGGTTCGGGTCGTTACTTTGGCGATTGAACCGGCCGGGTTGATTCGGGTAACACGAGCAGGAAAGCTCGGCGCGCCATTTTTGTAAAGCTTGATATCGAGCTCATGGGGCCGCATGTAAACCATCGCGGCACTTTCGTTTTTATCAGGAAAATAATGGCCGTCGATCGCTACTTCACCAAGCATGGCTTTGCCGGCGCGAACTCGGCCATGAAACACGTTCACTTGGCCAAGGAATTCCATCACGAACTGGGTTGCCGGGCGATGGAACACTTCTTCCGGCGTGCCGATTTGTTCGATACGCCCCTTATTCATAACGACGATGCGATCGGCAACTTCCAATGCCTCCTCCTGGTCGTGCGTGACAAGAATGCTTGTCACGTGGATTTCGTCGTGTAAACGGCGAAGCCAGGCGCGAAGTCCTGTGCGGACTTTTGCATCGAGAGCGCCAAACGGTTCATCGAGCAAGAGCACTTTCGGCTCCACTGCCAAAGCCCTTGCCAAGGCCGCTCGCTGCCGCTGCCCGCCCGAAAGCTGCGACGGAAATCGTCGGCCTAATCCTTCGAGTTGTACGAGCGACAATAGCTCGTTCACGCGGCGCTCAATCTCTACCTTCTTAGGTCGCAACGTTCGTGGCCGGACTCGAAGCCCGAATGCCACGTTGTCGAACACCGTCATGTGCCGAAACAGGGCGTAATGTTGGAAGACGAACCCCACCCGGCGTTGAGCGGCCGGACGATGGGCCACGTCCTCTGCGTGGAACTTGATTCGCGATCTCGTATCGCGTTCTGGTGTATCGAGCCCCGCAATAATTCGTAGCAAAGTTGTCTTGCCCGAGCCGCTTGGCCCCAAGAGGGCAACAAGCTCGCCATCTTGAATCGAGAGGCTCACGTCGCGCAGTGCTTGATAGCTGCCGAACGACTTACTGATGTGGGAAAGTTCAATGCTCATCGAATTAAACCTCTGCCCGCGAGGGCTCAAGGGCTTGCTCGTACTCGCGCCGCACACGCCACTCAACTGCCGATTTGGCCACTATGGTGGCAATTGCTAACAATGCCAACAACGAGGCTACTGCAAACGCAGCCGCAAACTGGTACTCGTTGTAAAGAATTTCTACATGGAGCGGCAAAGTACTTGTCTTGCCGCGAATCTTTCCGGAAACCACATTCACCGCGCCGAACTCGCCCATCGCACGAGCGTTGCACAAAATCACACCGTAAAGCAGCGCCCATTTCACGTTCGGCAGCGTCACTCGCCAGAAGGTTTGCCAGCCCGTGGCACCTAACGAAACGGCAGCCAGTTCCTCATCGCTCCCCTGCTCTTGCATCAGAGGAATAAGTTCGCGCGCGACGAAGGGAAAGGTCACAAACAAAGTCGCGAGCACCACGCCGGGCGTCGCGAAGATAATTTGAATGTTATGCTCGCTGAGCCAAGGGCCAAACCAGCCCCGCATGCCAAAGAGGAGAACGAATATCAGGCCCGCAATCACCGGTGAAACGGCGAACGGCAAATCAATCAGAGTGATCAACAAGCTTTTGCCAGGGAATTGAAACTTCGAGATAGCCCATGCTGCTGCCAACCCAAATACCAGGTTTAGCGGAACGCAAATGGCCGTCACGAACAAAGTCATCTTGATTGCCGACACGGCATTGGGATCCGTAAGGCTTGCGACATACACACCCACGCCTTTACGCAACGCCTCGGCAAAGATGGCTATCAAAGGCACAAACAAGACCAATGCCAGGAACGTAAACGAAGTAGCAATTAACAAGGCTTTGATATACCGTGGTTCGTCGGTGGCCAGTCTCAATCGACCTGCCAAATCCTGTTCCACGAGCGATGTCTTCGGCATGTCGCCGCCGAGTGTTGGAGCAGCAAGTGTCGTCATACGGCACCTCGATAGTTACGAGCGCTCCACCACTGCAGCACGTTAATCGCAAGTAGCATGACGAATGAAGCGACCAGCATCATCGTGGCGATCGCGGTCGCCCCGGCCGTGTCGAACTGTTCCAACTTGGTCACGATCAACAGCGAGGCGATTTCCGTCTTCATAGGCATGTTGCCCGAGATGAAAACCACCGAGCCATATTCACCAAGAGCGCGAGCAAACGATAAAGCGAACCCTGTCAGCAGCGCGGGGAGAATCGACGGTAAGATGACTTTGTAAAACGTCTGCAAACGCGACGCACCCAGGCTGGCGGATGCCTCTTCCTGTTCGCGATCAATTTCCTCGATAGCCGGCTGCACGGTCCGCACGACAAATGGAATTCCTATAAATACCATTGCCACGATGATTCCGAGCGGCGTGAATGCGACTCTGATTCCCAGGGGGGCAAGGTACTGCCCGATCCAACCGGTTTCTGCATACACGGCAGTCAGTGCGATGCCTGAAACGGCCGTAGGCAATGCGAACGGCAGATCGATCATGGCATCGATCACTTTTTTGAACGGAATCTCATACCGAACGAGTGTCCAAGCTACAAGCAACCCGAAGAAAGCGTTCGCTACCGCCGCGGCAAATGCGGTAAAGATCGTGAGCTTGTAGGAGGCAACGATTCGAGGAGTCCAGGCACTTGCCCAAAAACCGCTCCAACCGAGGCTGGCGCTCTTGATCACTAACGCGGACAGCGGAATCAGCACGACAAGGCTTAGGTAGAGCACCGTGAGGCCCATCGTCAGGTTGAAGCCCGGCAACGCGTTGCGTTTTGCAAAAGGATTGAACATGGTTCGAGGATATAGAAGATGTGTTCTGGCCAGAAACTTTGGAGATTACTTCGCGGTATAGATTTGGTCAAAAATTCCATCTTCCGCGAAGTGTTTTGCCTGGGCCTTTTCCCATCCGCCGAACTTATCCTTCACCGTGAATAGCTTAACCTCGGGGAACTGCTCCAGCACCGCCGCCTCCACGTCCTCCGGTTTGCTAGGACGGTAATAGTGCTTGGCCGCAATCTTTTGACCAGCGGGTGAATACAAATACTCAAGATACGCCGTCGCTAATTCTTTGGTGCCATTCGATTCAGCGTTCTTGTCGACAACCGTTACCGGCGGTTCCGCCAATACGCTCACCGAGGGCACGACAATCTCAACCTGGTCCGGCCCCAATTCTTTAATAGCGAGCAACGCTTCATTCTCCCAAGTCACCAAGACATCGCCAATTTTTCGTTGAACAAACGTCGTTGTTGAACCGCGAGCTCCTGAATCTAGCACGGGAACGTTTTTGAATAACGCCGTAACAAACTCTTGAGCTTTGGCCTCGTCATTATCGTTGTGATCCAGTGCATAACCCCAGGCTGCTAGATAGTTGTACCGGGCACCGCCAGAGGTTTTTGGATTCGGAGTAATGACCTCAATGCCCTCTTCAACAAGGTCATTCCAGTCGTGAATGCCCTTGGGGTTTCCCTTACGCACAAGAAATACGATTGTCGAATGGTAAGGGCAGCTATCGTTCGGCAGTCGCGATTGCCAATCGGAAGCAATCAAACCAGATAGCTCGCCAATTTGATCGATGTCGTACGAGAGCGCCAGCGTTACCACATCGGCTTTCAGACCATCGATCACTGCTCGAGCTTGTGCGCCTCCGGCTCCGTGCGACTGCTCTACCGTCACCCGTTGGTTGTGCGATTCTTGCCAATGCTTGGCAAATTCTTTGTTGAACTCCGTATACAACTCGCGTGTGGGGTCGTAGGACACGTTCAGCAACACGACAGACTTCTGACCATTGTTTGATGCACTGGCGTCAGTCGCTTGGCCGGTCGATGAATGGCAGCCGGCATAGGTAAGAAGTATTACCGCTAAGAGAAGTCCCTTCACGGTGTGGAGGCCAGTATGCACGACAGCATCCCTTCTGTGTGTGATGTCCGCAATCAATGCGTGAGCGTAATGGTTCATCGCGGCGTCCGAGGTTAGCGACCTCGGCGAGGCCGTCATATTCGTCGCGACTCATGCTGTCATCGCGACGATTGCCACCGTTAAGCAATTCAAATGCCAAACGATTGCACCGACGCGGCGGCCAAGAAAAAGTGCGAAAAAAAGCATGATTCCACCCGATAGCGATATTTCACGGGAAAACCCTCTGGTATATACTAGCTGCGTCCGTTAAATAAAACGGACTGCCTTTGAATAAGACGGAGTAGTCCCCGTGAATAATACTGATGCTCTCATGCTGGCCGTTTGGCAGGATGTCTCTCGACACCTCGAAATTGGCGAGTCTACCGCTACGCTTGCTGATTTATTGCTCGACCATCTGCCCCTCCATATGCTAGCCGTGTGCCGTTGCGATGCTCAGCATTTAACGGTGCGCGCGGTTGCCGCTTCTGGTTCGACCCACAGCGAGATGCCGCAGCTCGAAGCTACTCTATCACGCACCGAATGGCGTCGGCTTCAACGATGGATGCAAGTAGATGCCGTCTCAACCGCACACGGCGAAGCAAATCAGTTCCGTGGATTGCTGGAAGCACTTGGCCTTCTCCCAGATGATCAAGACTGGATGCTCGCTCCGCTTGCAGGCGAGCATGGAGCGCTTGGTCTGCTGTTTACCGTAGCAAGCAGCGGCGAGCGGTTTACTCAGCAGCACGCAAAATTGTTAGGCATCATGCAAGAGCCCATGAGTGTTGCGCTCGACAATGATGCGCGCCTTGCCGAGCTGGCAACATTGCGCGATGCGGCAGAGGCTGAAAAGCAAACTTTGCTTCGTCGATTAGGAAGAAGCGATGCAGGCGACAAGATCGTGGGCGAAGAGTCGGGCCTCGCCCAGGTCATGCAACGCGTGGATCTCGTTAGCAAATCAGAAGTGCCCGTTTTGATTCTCGGTGAAACAGGTACCGGTAAAGAGCTGGTTGCACGCGCGATCCACAATCGTAGCGAGCGTCATGCGGGCCCGTTTCTTCGAGTCAATTGTGGTGCAATACCACGCGAGTTGATCGACTCGCAACTATTTGGGCACGAAAAAGGTTCGTTTACCGGTGCCAACGAATCGCGGCAAGGTTGGTTCGAGCGCGCCGATCAAGGCACATTATTTCTTGATGAAATCGGAGAGTTGCCGCTCGATGCTCAAGTGCGCTTTTTACGAGTGTTGCAAGATGGCTTTGTCGAACGTGTGGGCGGTTCCAAATCGATTCGTGTCGACGTGCGCGTCGTCGCGGCAACGCATCGCGATTTAGCCGGCATGGTGCAGCAAGGTGGATTCCGCGAGGATCTCTGGTATCGCATCGCCGTGTTTCCCATTCTGTTGCCACCGCTACGCGATCGCACCGAAGATATCCCCGCTCTTGCAACGCATTTTGCGCTGCGCGCCGCAACTCGCTTTAGTCTCGCGCCGGTCGAACCAACCGAGGCCGATTTTGAATTGCTGAGAGACTACAACTGGCCCGGCAATATCCGCGAACTGGGAGCCGTGATCGACCGTGCCGCCATCCTCGGTAACGGTGCCTCACTCGAACTTGCCGCGGCATTGGGTATCGCAACGCCCAGGGCATCGCTCGGCCCCCTTGCCGCATCACGGCAAGTAAACTCTCAAAACATACACACTCCACCCAAGGTTGTGCCCCTCAACGATGCCATGCGCGCCCACATCGAGGCTGCATTACAAGCCACGCATGGACGCGTCGAAGGCCCTCGTGGCACGGCCAAGCTCCTCGGAATTAACCCTCATACACTTCGCGCTCGTATGCGCAAGCTCAAAATCGATTGGTCATCGTTCCGCGATTACCACGATGACGAAACCCTCGATTGAACCATGCGAAAATAGCATCTGCTTGAGCGAGTTTCGTCGAGGTTGGCTTCTTGGCAATTTGAATCGGGCAAACTCAGGTTTCCAGTCGAAACCAATTTTCGCTCGGGTTAAAAGCGAAATCCTGGTGCTGTGCCGACTAGCCATGTGGGGGTTGCTTCACACGGTAGCTCAAAAAATTACCCATGCTAGAATGGCGTTGGTTCTCTCGCAAAAAAACTTCACGATTGGCACGTAGTATGGCTGACGCCTCCAAACCGGCTACCGAATTCGAACGCCCCGCGTGTATGGCCACTTTAGGTCTCTTGCCTCCTTACACGGCCGAGGATGTTGAAAAAGCCTACCTGGCACGCATAAAAGAAATTCGCCCCGACCTGGGCGGCGATCGCGAAGCGTTCTACGCAGTTCAAAGCGCTTATGCGGAAGCTAAGAAATATGTCGAGTTTCGTGGCGATCGTCGTGGCTGGATCGCCAAACGCATGGACGAATACCTGGCCGTGCAGGAAGTCGTCGGGCAACTGAAACGATTTGGCGCTCAGGTCGAAAACGAGTCAGTCGACTGGCTTCAGAAGTCGTTTGGAGACTTTGCCGAATTAAGCTCCTCGGTAACCGGTATCCGACTAAACGGAGCCGCTAACGGCGACGAGGTTCTCGATTACATCATCAGCCATCGCGAAAAGCTTCTCGAATTGCGGAAGCTCGATCTCGAAGGTTCGGTAGTCTCCGACGAGATGGTGCGACAACTCAGCGTGTTCCGTCGCCTGTCCGAACTGAATCTCAACCGCACGCCGATCACTTGGCAGGCGCTTCACATCGTCGATTGGTTGCCGGAATTGCATACGGTCCGCATCGAAGGCACTGGCATCAAATGGTGGACGCGGCGTCGCCTGAACTCGCGCCTCAATCGAAAACGCAAGGCGGCAGCCACCCTCCGCGCTATTCACCCCACCACCATCGGCTAGCCTAGTGCATTTTTAGAATTTGCGTTCCGCTGATGATCGATGGCAAACAAAATCTTTAGCGGCGGCGGCCACGCCGTCCAACCAGCTAACGGCATCGCAAAACGGTAAGCTTAAAAAGCACTAGTGTTCTGTCAATCTTGAATTGATGGGTGGCATGCTTTCACGCGGTAGCGGGTAAGCATGCCACCCATCAAATGACCATGGACAGAACACTAGGTGGATAGAGCTGGCCTCAAAAAGGGTCCGGCAAATCCAGATGTGGGAGATGCCTCCGACGCCGATTTCGCTTTCGAATGGTGAACGTCGTCGGCGAAAATCCGCGCTAAGCCACTCACCACGGCAACTCACCAATCAAGCCTTCCTCTTGCATCGATTCCCACAGCGCCGCCGGCACGCGCGTCGTCGCTGCAAACACATTCTCCGCCACGCGTTCCGGGCGGCTGGTGTCTAACGACACAGCCACCACCCCCGGCAACGACAGTGCGAACTGCACGCAAGCCTGCACTGGCCGCACGCCATGTCCATGGCATAACGACGTAAACGCCTTTCGCCATGTCAACAACCGTTGATCCTCTTCGCGGATAGGATCGACCACACGTCCATGAATTTTTGCATCGCCGACAAGAAATCCACCGGCCAAAACACCACCAGCAATCATTGGCCGTTGCACCGCGGTGAGCTTCTGCTTGAATTCAGCATCAGCGACGAAATCGAGTATCGAAAGGCCGCGTCGCACAGCCAGGTATTGCACGGCATTTGCCGCGGTTAGTTTCGCAGCTTCGCGAACGTCATCCACTGCCAAGCCGACGCACGTGTTTTTCGACAGCCGAACTCCCAACGTTTCATTCAAGGGATTTAACAATTCGAAGTTATCCCCGTTTGCATGTTGGAAGAGTTGGGAGGACAGCTCCACAATGCCCGACGGATCGCCCTGCACTGTAATCAGCGATGCAGCATAGTGCTCCGAAGTTTCTTCTCGTTGGTCTGCGAACTGGTGTAAGACACGGCGGCTGATAGACATATTCTTCGTGTCAGCCAGCCATCGCATTTCCAAATTCAAAATCACGTCAGCCGGTCGCACTTCATGGCGACGCAATGTTTCAAGCAAGAATCGCAGTGCGCCCTGCTTTGCCTCGCTTTCACGAATCGAGATAGCAAGAGGCGCTCCAGCTTGGCTGATCCATTCAGCACAGATAATCCGCTTGGTTTGGTCCGGCAACTCAACAGGGTTTGCCAGTACACTCGCGCGAAACACGATCGGCGGCAACTCGATTCCCGTATTCCCCAGCGAGCGCAAAAAAACCATGACTGCTCTACCAACCTAAAATCAACTGCCACGACCAGTACACAACAAGCATTTACCCGCTAGGCTACCCCCGCGAAACACTATTGGACCATAGCCTTGCCCAAAAATTGAAGTCAATCTGCTAAATCAGCAACGCCCACGACCATGCAATCGCAGCCGCTTGCGGCTTAGCGGGTATTTTTAGGCAAAGCCGGACAGCCCAAAGCCTCTGCCCCACCCATCCCTGTACAAACCAACCCACTACTCGCAGTTTCCTCACCTAGAACTCAACCCGGCAACACGCAATAATTACGGGTTGGCCGCCAGCCAACTTCGAGTGCTGCATGGACCCCGGTAAACAAAATCCAAAAAGTAACGACAAGAGCTTGCTGCTTCGGCGCGCCGATCAAGCCACCGTGGCCACGTTCATTGCTCTGGCCGCTGGCGGCCTGCTGGCGTACTGGTTTATCCAAGGCGGTCATCGTGGCCAGTTGATCGAAATCGATCGAGCAACCCCACTCACTGCCCGCTTTCAAGTCGATATCAACAGCGCTGATTGGCCTGAGCTGGCCGCCCTGCCCGAGTTGGGCGAAACCCTGGCCCGGCGAATCACCGAATCGCGCGCTACCGCCGGCCGTTTTGCCGACCACGACGACTTGCTACGCATAAACGGCATCGGCCCACGCACCCTCGAAAAAATGAAACCCTACCTGCTGCCCATGCCCGACCAAGACGACGTGGCAGTTGAAACCGACCCCGGATTACCGGGAACATGACGAGAAATTACACCGCACGTGTCCTGTGCCGACGATCGTATCGAGTGGTTTGAGCAATAACTGTTGAAAGGCATCCTTTGGAATTTCGTTTACAAGCACCGTTCGAACCTTCCGGCGATCAACCGCAGGCGATCCGCGAATTGGTCGATGGCCTTCGCTCTGGCCGCAAAGAGCAGGTTCTCATGGGCGTCACCGGTTCCGGAAAAACGTTCACCATGGCGAACGTCATCCAGCAATTGCAGCGCCCTGCCCTCGTGCTTTCACACAATAAAACGCTTGCCGCTCAACTTTACAGCGAGTTCAAGGAGTTTTTTCCCCAGAACGCTGTCAGCTACTTCATTAGCTATTACGATTATTACCAACCAGAAGCCTACATTCCGCAGCGCGATATCTACATCGAGAAGGATGCTTCGATCAACGAAGAGATCGATCGCCTCCGCCTCGCCACGACGAGTGCCCTGGTTAGCCGTCGCGATGTGATCGTCGTGGCCAGCGTCTCTTGCATTTACGGCTTAGGCTCACCGGCCGATTACAAAGCCATGATGGTCGGCCTGACCGTGGGTGATATCATCGACCGTGATACCGTGCTCGAAAAACTCGTCAACATTCAATATGAGCGGAACGATACCGATCCTTCCCGTGGCAAATTCCGTGTCCGTGGCGACTCGGTCGAAATCTGGCCCTCCTACGAAGAATTCTCCTACCGCATCGAATTCTGGGGCGATGAAGTCGAACAACTCTCGATCATCAACCCCGTTTCTGGCGAAATCGTGGATAAGCTGGACGCCATTTACATTTACCCAGCCAAACACTTCGTACTGCCCGAGGAACGCATCCATCACGCCGTTGACGACATCCGCAAGGAACTTCGCGAACGGCTGGAGTTGTTCAAATCTCAAGGCAAGCTGCTTGAAGCCCAACGCATCAGCGCCCGCACCCGCTACGATGTCGAAATGATGATGGAAATGGGTTACTGCCCCGGCATCGAAAACTACAGCCGCCCATTAAGCGGCCGCAAGCCGGGCGAGCCACCTTACACACTGTTCGACTTTTTTCCGAAGGATTACCTACTCTTCATCGATGAGTCCCATGCCACCGTGCCGCAAATCGGGGCCATGTACAACGGCGATCGCAGCCGCAAAGCAACCCTTGTTGAGCATGGTTTCCGGCTGCCCAGCGCCCTCGACAACCGCCCTCTCAAGTTCGACGAATGGAAACAACGCATCGCCCAAGCGATTTACGTTTCGGCGACCCCTGGTCCTTACGAACTCGAACAAACAGGTGGCGAAGTGGTCGAGCAGGTCGTTCGCCCCACGGGGCTTCTCGACCCGGTGATCGAAGTCGTATCCGCCCGCGGCCAAGTACCTCATCTGCTGCAACAAATTCGCGAACGCGCTGCAGTTGGCGAACGTGTTCTGGTTACGACACTCACAAAACGCCTTGCCGAAGATCTGGCCACCTATTTCACAGACGAAGGGGTTCGCTGCAAATGGCTCCACAGCGAGCTAGACGCCTTCGAACGGGTCGAGTTGCTGCGTGACTTACGCCAAGGCAAGTTCGATGCACTCGTGGGCGTAAATCTGTTGCGCGAAGGTCTCGACTTGCCCGAAGTATCGCTCGTCGCCATCCTCGACGCCGATAAGGAGGGCTTTCTCCGCAGCGAAACCTCGTTGATGCAAACCATCGGCCGCGCGGCCCGTAACGTCAATTCCAAGGTCATTCTTTACGCCGATCGGGTTACGGATTCGATGCAGCGCACCATGGACGAAACGGGCCGCCGTCGTCAGTTGCAGGAAGAGTACAACCGCGAGCACGGCATTACGCCTGAAACGGTGAAGAAGGCAATCCATGCCGGCATCGAGGCCGAAGCCGCGGCACATGCCGAGGCCAACGCCAAAGTCGGTCGCACCGACGAAACGGTCTATATTACCGAGGAATACATTGCCGAACTCGAGGCCGAAATGATGACCGCTGCCGAGGCCATGGAATTTGAACGAGCGGCCACGATTCGCGACCGCATTACCCAACTTCACGATGAAATCGGCAAGCCACTCGCCGCTGTGCGCGAACGCGACACGGAAGGCGGCAAGAAACGGCGCGGCGGGGGAAAGAAAAAGCCCGGCGACCCAGCCGCTTGGAAAGGTCGCGTCCCACGGCCCAAACGAAATATTTGAGGGTGTCTGGGGATTGTTCAAGGGGGAGTCGGGGATTGGGG
>CAZTWS010000003.1:0-130348 GCA_964618225.1 uncultured Planctomycetaceae bacterium | reverse complement strand
GCGAAGACTCCGCAAAATCGGGACAGTCCCCGCCGGTTTTGTTCGAGTTCCTAAAAAGCCAACTAGAGTTTCGACTGCAAGCTGGCGGCATGAGGAAGCACTGGCGGAGCCAGTGGCACCCTACGCCGTTAACCTTCATTTCAATCAACAGGGAGTGGGGTAGCACCGACTGTCGACCGGTTGTGCATTGGGAGCGTGTAAGCATCAAGTGGCCGATTGTTGGTGTGCCGCAGGCGCTGGAGGCACACGCGGTTAACCTCCTACGGCTACGCCGCACCGACATTCGGCCGTGGAAGTTCGCCACGAAATAAAAGTACAGTCGGCCGAAAGTCGCTGCCACTCGCGAGTTCCCCATCATGGCATGAATGGAGCGATTAAAAAAGGCGAGGCTGTTAAGCCTCGCCTTTTTTGTGATTGGCAGTCCGTGCGTTTTATCGCCCACGCCGCATGGCAAAAATGCCGACGGCAAAACCGAGCAAGAGACTCAGGGAAGCTGGTTCGGGTACTGCGGTGTAATGGCCGCGTAATGGGCTGCCGTATACGGTGGCGCCGGCGACGCCGTTGATGATGGAGGTAACCGCGTAGGCATGGGGGTCGGTCGTACGATTGTTGTCTTCGTAGCCGAGCGTGCCCGTTAGATCCATGCCGTTGCGGTTAACCTTGGGCGGATTTGCCGCGATATGCTCACCGTAGTCATTCACCGAAAAATCATCGATCGCAAGAAAAGTTGCTCGGTTCGCGCTGATGGGCGTCGTATCCGTACCGGGATTGGGATTGGTGGGGTTACCGAGCTCGGCGTCGACTGTCCAGCCCACGTTCCAGATCACGTCACCGTCGGCATTGCGAAGGGAAAGCCTTTCAGTGTTGCTGTTGTTGAGTGCAAAAGCGGCGAAGCCCGGTGCAATCCGTGGATCGTCGACTCCGCTAAGCCAAGTGTTGAGAAAGTTTTCGCGTCTCACCTCTGGTACTGGATCAGCCGGACTCTGCCCTCCCCCAAGCACAACTGCGTAATCGCCGGACGCAATCGTGAAGCCAGCGGGAAAAGCGTAGAAGTTATTCGTATTGTCTCTTAGAGTCCAGCCGCCGACATTGACGGGGGCGCTTCCATAGTTGAAGAACTCGATCCACTCGGGGGACCGTTCATCGTTGCCTGGAGGATTGACAATAAATTCCGTAATGGCAACCGTGGATGCAGGGGATGTACCCGCGAGCGCAACGCAGACACCGATGGCTGCGATTGCCCGCTTTAAATTCTTTAGCATCAGGCTCTCGTTTCTCCGCCTTGTTAAGCGGGGATGCAGGGGAGGCAGTGTTACTCGTCCACCAACCCCTTAGGTTTTTTAATAGCATTCCGAAGAAGTGTTAATTTGTGGCGAAGCCACACTGAAAATTCGATGATTTTCGACAGGAGGAGTTGCCGCGAAATAAAAAAAGCTCCGCGGACCAGCCGCGGAGCCTTTCTCTTTATTCTCTTGGCTCGCCTGGCAGTATTTGGAACGCATGCAACCTCATGCGGATTTTAGTACTGCTAGGGGTGATTCTAATTACAAAGTTTCACTGCCGTCAATCTTTTTTGGAGAATTCTCAACGAAAAGTTTTTTGGGGCTCCCCACGGGCTTATTCGTCATGGGTCGTTGAGATGCCAAAGTTGGAGTGAGGTGCTGGTGACCGCCCGGCAGCCGCTAGCGAGGGCTTCGGCCACATCCTGCTCGGTGCGGCAAAGTCCGCCGGCAATACGCGGAATGCGGCAGTTTTTGAAGTCGGCCGCCACTTTGGAGGCCGCTGCCGCGGGGAGGATTTCAATAGCATCCGGCTGGCTTTTATTGGCTACTGCCAGGCCGCGGTCCATGGCCCGGCTATCCGATAAAAAAAGCCGAACGACCGAGAGAAGGCCGAGTTTTCTCGCGGGTGGCGCGAGATGGTGGTGTACGGTGACAATGCCCGTGATTCGCTTGAAGCTGGCAAGGTATTCGAGCCCCGCTTCGTTGTTTTCGAGCCCTGCTAAGAGATCGATATGGACGAACAGCGATAGATGTTCAAGTTGCGGGCAAGAGAACTGATCGAGCGTGAGCTTGAGGTTTTGAAGCGTGCCGCCTTGCAAAAAAACCGTGGCTGCGCGAGCTATATCCGCGACACGATTGCCGGGGCTCCAAGTGACCGGAATCACTTTGTTTCGGAAGCAAGGGTCTATGGATTTAAGTCTCATCGACGCGGCCATGGAAGGCCTGACAAGAAGTCAGGGGGCTTATAAGAGAAGATAGAGCAGATTTTTATTGACAAGGGTTGTAAGACTTGGGTAGACTATGCGTTGTAAGTGATGAGAGGTATTAATTCACTTGCACTAATTCGATTCTAGTCGAAAAGCATTGCTCGAGCCAAGAGAATAAGAGAAAGGCTCTGCGGCTTCGCCGTGGGGCCTTTATTATTTGGTGCTGTTGGATTCTGTGCTTGAGTAGCGGTTGGTTTTTTTTAACTTTTCATTACAGCGGTTCTTGTCGGTTGCTGGTTGTTGGCTCGCATGCAGAAAATGCGACCTACGGTCTACACATTTTCTTCATCGAGATGCGTTAAAACCTTCAGCACGTTTGAAGACTTTGTCTGAATATCACTCGGGAGTAGCACTATGAGACGAATGAATCGATTCTCTGCTGGTCTGTACAGCTTTGTTGGCTCAACACTTGTTTTACTAGCCGGCGATTCTTTCGCCCAAACAACAATTTCTTTTCAGCACGGTGTGGGCGGTTATGTAGGCGGCAACGAAATTCGAATCAGCTATACAACTAACCGCGATGGTACGAACGGATACAACGTAAACCAGTACTTAATTGATGGGTATCAAACAGATGATCCCGAAACGCCCGAAATCGAGGGCGATTCACCCGACGAACAGGAATTGATCCACTTTCCAAATATAATTGGGGCAGGAGCCGTTCCTCAGGGAGCCACCATCCTCGATGCCCAATTGATTTATCGAACTTATTCGGGCGGTTCGACGGCAAACTCGCCTGGGCCGTTCGGTGTGGCCGCACTTCTCCAACCATTTACGACAGATACCCGTTACGCAGATTTTTCCTCCGCAAGCGGCCCGCCTCCCTCCTTCTCGCGTGGCGCGTGGTTTCAAGATGGCTACGCAACAAGGTCGACAGGCGGTTTTGCCGGACCGCACATCCAGCCGCAATTTCCTGGCGATCCTGGCCAAGGAACGAACGTCTTTGGCGGTATTAGCAGGGCAGACGTATTCCCACTCGTTCAGGGCTGGGCTAACGACCCGAGCACGAATCACGGGTTCGTAGTTCAAGCGGGGTGGGCCAGTGGGCAGGCCAATGGCTGGGGATTTTTTACAAATGGTGCTGGGGCGGCGTCTGGCCCCGGAAGCGTTTTCGACCGTCCTAAATTAGAGGTAACCTATACCACGAATCCGGTCGGCATCACAAGCTTTCAACGCGATGTAAACGGTTACACGGGAGATGTCGCGGCGCGTCTTAACAGCGGGACCGACCTAATAGGCTCGGGCGACGATGTTACAACCGATGGTACAACCACCGCTAGTGCTCTGTACATCGATGGTAGTGACGCTGGTACCGACGCACGTTTGCGAACGCTCGTTAAGTTCAACAACGTGTTCGGCAGTGGAGAAGGGCAAGCACCCGCTGATAAATCGGTACTCAAAGCGTGGGTCGTTCTTACCACGGGCACAGGCCACAACCATCGTGTTCCCGGCCCTGTGAGCGTTCACCCCATGCTGCGCGATTGGGATGTTAACACCCTGTACTCGAACATTGGTCCCACACCAGGTATCACCGAGGCCGATGGCGATATCGGTCCCGTCTTGGATGCGAATTACGGCATGATTAACGGATCGCAATCGTGGTTCGATGTTACCAGCTACCTCGAAGGGGTTCGTAACGGAGCGGACGATTACGGTTTGGCGTTCATTGCGAACACAAACGATGGTTGGGCCACGTTGCTTAACGGAGCGACCGATCCCTCAACACGCCCAAGATTAGTAGTCTATTCCGACCTGAGCTCTGCACCGGCTGGCGTGCCGGGCGACTATAACAACAACGGTACGGTCGATGCCGCCGACTATGTTTTATGGCGTAAGGGCGCACCTTTAGCCAATGAAGTAGTCACTCCGGGAATCGTCGATGCCACCGACTACACCGCATGGCGTCAACGCTTCGGCTCGACTGCGGCGGGCGCCGGAGGAGGCGCCGTGCCGGAACCAGCCACTTGGTTCATGGGATTGGTGGTTGCATTGGCCTTCGGTGCAGTACGCAAGAGATAGAAACGCATCGTCGAGAGCCTAGAGATTTATCAGAGCCCCGCTTCGACGATTCAATGAAAGTTTGAAAAATCGTGTTCGGTAGTGTCCCCTGGCGTGGTCAGGGGCCTGCCGGGCAAGTTCACGTTCAAGGCAAGCCGAGGCATGGGATGCCGGTTGCAAACCGTTACTCTAGGCTCAGCCCGTACAACCTTATCGGTTTGGAGTCTTCAATGAACGTTAAACGGAAATGGACGACCGGGGCAGTGAGCAGCTCGGCTGGTTTTACGCTAGTCGAGCTGCTCGTCGTTATTGCGATCATCGGCATTTTGGTGGCCCTATTGTTGCCGGCAATTCAGGCCGCACGCGAAGCGGCCCGACGGGCACAGTGCCAAAACCACATGAAGCAGATTGGTCTGGCGACGCTCAATTACGAGAACAACACCAAGAAGTTGCCGCCTTCCAAGTGGATCGAATACATAGCGACCTCATCACCAACGAACGTAGCGCATTCGACTCTTACCTACCTGTTGCCCTATGTGGAGGAACAATCGCTTGCGGATAGATGGGATTGGAAACAAACCTGGAGCAAGCCTGACGCTACCAAAGCACCTTATGATAACGCCACTCTCATGCAAACTCCCGTAGCGGCATTCAGGTGCCCGACCGCCCCACAAGATCGAGCGACCAACGACTCGAAGGGCGTAACCTCAGCAAACGCAGCGGCGATTGACTATCGGGTTTGCGATGCAATGGCAACAGGAGGTGGCAATGCTCTTCCTGAACAAATTGCCGCTGGCAAGGTAGTAGCCCGGCCGAATTCAAAGAACGGATATCATAGTATTCTGTTTAATGAAGCAAATACAACAACTATGAGATCACAATATGCGCGCTTGAAAAACACCACAGACGGCTTGTCGCATAGCATGATGTGGTTTGAAACAGGTGCCGCTCCAGTAAAGTATAAGAATGGCCAGATCGATTTGGCGGCTCAGGACGCTGGCGAAACCCAGGGCGGCACTACCTGGGCCGATTTTTCCAACTGGTATGTCGTGCATAATCGCTGCGGAGATAGTTTCTTTAACTGCAATAACAACGAAGAAATCTATAGCTTCCATTCGGGCGGCGCTTACTTTGGTTTCGGCGATGGCTCAGTCCACTTCATCAGCGAGTCGATCAATCCGGATGTATTCGTTTCGCTGTTCACGCGCGACGGCAACGACATCATTCGAGATAACCAGTTCTAATTTTCGAGGTTAGGTTGTTGATGAAGGGCTGTTATTGGTATCGCGACACGACGGCGACCGCTTTCGTAATAGGCGTGTGCTTGGCGACCCTTGGTTGCGGTAAAAAGTCCGACCGGGTGGACGTTGTTCGCGTTCAAGGCAAGGTGTTGGTGAATGGGCAACCGGCGGACGGTGCTCGCATCGTTTTCTATCCGAAGGTAACGGAAGTCGACGGTCTGCCGATGCCAACACCCTCAGCCAACACCGACGCCAGCGGTGTGTACCATCTCGAATCGTACGAACCTCAAGACGGTGCCCCAGTGGGAGAATACTCGGTGACAGTCGTTTGGCCAGAGCCACCGCCGCCAAATGCCGAAGCACTCGGCGTGTATGACCAGAAAGATCGCTTGAAAAATCGTTTCGCCACTCCTACCAAATCGGGCCTTACCGCAACTGTACCAAACGGCGGCGGAGAGATTCCGCCATTCGACTTGAAGTAAGTGGATGCGCAAAACTGCTTAGGAACTCTAACAAAACCGTCTGAGAGAGGGAGACAGTCCCATTTTGCTGCGAAGACTCCGCAAAATCGGGACAGTCCCCGCCGGTTTTGTTAGAGTTCCTAAGTATGTTAACCCTCGGCGGAAGCCAAGGCGCTCCATGAAATGGGGCGAATGCTAGAGAAGGGCATAAGCCGAACACGCTGGGTAGAATGGTTGGATATTCTAGAAAACGGAACATGCGCGGCTTGGTTTTTGAGAAGTCATGCTAAAGATGAGGACACAATGAGGAAAGGCTTGCACCACGGGATTGTCGATGGGTTGCTGGTTCTCGTGATGATGAGTGCTTGTTTCGCGCCTGCAGCGCGCGCCGAGATCATCATCACCGAGATCATGTACAACCCGCAGGGCACCGACCTCGCGCCCCCTATCTATCGCGAATGGGTCGAGCTGTTTAACACCGGGCCTACCACGGTGGACCTTAGCGGCTGGCAATTTGGCGATTCGCAAGACAATCAGTGGGCCAGTCCATTTCCCGCCGGTACGACGCTTGCCCCCTTTACCGCGTTGGTCGTAACGGGCAGCAGTGCTTCGTTCGATTTGCAGTGGGGGACGGGAATCAATCGAATTCAGGTCAATAGCTTCCCTACGCTTGCCAATGATCCGTCGCCGACAAACGAAACCGCGGCCATTAGAGACGCCAGCGGGGTAATCCGCGATCTGGTCAACTTCGACGATGCCAACGGTTGGCCAAAAACCACTGGGTCCGACGGACAAAGTATCTTTGTTTTGCCATCGGGGCTGTCATCGACGGGCAATAATATCGGTGCCAACTGGCGGCCTTCGATGTGGGGCGCTTATGGGGCCAGGTTCACCACCGGCGATGGTGAAAACCACGGCTCGCCGGGAGTCGTAGTGACGGCAACGCAAACCGCGTTCGCACCGTCGCTCGATGCCGCCTGGTCGATGGTGATCGTTCCCGATACGCAGAACTACGTGAAGTCCTCCGCCGATAGAGCGAATCTTACTCAAATGATGGAGTGGATCCGCGATAACAAAGAAGCCTTCAACATTCAGGTCGTGCTGCAAGAAGGCGATATCGTCAATAACAACAACACGAACAACCCCACGAGCGGCGACCAAACAAGCACCCAGCAATGGCAGAACGCACGTCAGTCGTTTTCGGTATTGAACGGTCATGTGCCCTACATCATGGCAGCCGGCAACCACGACTACGGAACCACCAACGCGCAAAATCGGCAGACGTTCATCAACGATTACTTCAAAGCAAGCGATAATCCGCTGACCGACCCCGCACAGGGCGGCATTCTCAAAGGCACGAAAGACCCAGGGCAAATTCAGAACGCTCACTACGCCTTCACGGCCCCCGATGGTCGAAAAATGCTGGTGCTAGTACTCGAATGGGAGCCGCAACCAGCCACGGTCGCGTGGGCTAATCAAATCGCCGCTTTGCCCGAATACCAAGATCACACGGCCGTATTCATGACTCACGCCTATTTACTAGGGAACAATACGCGTTATACGGGCGGAAATGTGGCGGCGGACTACAATGGCGCTGAGCTATGGAATGGTCTCGTTAGAGAACATGAAATTTTCGAGATGACCTTCAATGGCCATTTCGGCGGCGATGGCGCGGGTTACCTTGCTAGTACCGGTAACGAAGGCAACACCGTGCATCAAATGTTCTTCAACACCCAGTTCGAAACACACGGCGGCGACGGCTGGATACGCGTCGTTGAATTTCTCGAAGACGGCACTACGGTGCGGGTGCGAACGTATTCGCCCCTGTGGGATATGCACCGCCCCCATGCGCAACACTCCTTCACGTTCCAGATTTCTCAACTGCCGCCTCCGGAAAACCTGGCAGGCGACTACAACTTAGACGGAGTTGTTGATTCGGCCGACTACGTGTTGTGGCGAAAAACGGTTGGCACTGCCAATTTGGCCGCCGATGGCAATGGCGATGGCGTAGTCAATGGAGGCGACTACGACTTCTGGCGGCAGCGATTCGGCAACACCAGCGGAGGAGTCGGATCTTCGAGCGTGCCTGAACCAACTGCCGTCGTTATGCTGTTGCTAAGCTTGGGGATTGCCGGTCTACTTCATCGCAGGCCACTCTGATTCACTTGCAGGCTGGGCCTCGCTCGATCACGATTTCTTAAGGTGAACCTTTGTTATGTCTTGCTTTCGTTTAATACTAGAGCGCGTTTCACGTAGCTGTAGCGTGTTTTTCGTCGCTTTAAACTGGAAAACACGACACGGCACACGCTACACGCCCGTGCGGCTCGCACTAGTTCTCTGCGCTATGAACGCATTCCAAGCCGCGGCTGTTGGCCAGTTAATTATCGGTCATCGCGGCGCATCGCACGACGCGCCGGAAAACTCGATATCGGCTTTCAAGCTGGCCATCGAACAAGGAGCCGACGGTTTTGAAGGCGATTTCTATCTGACGACCGATGGCGAAATCGCCTGCTTTCACGATAAAGACACGAAGCGAATCGCCGGCAAAAAGCTCGATATCGTAAAAACGCCTTGGTCGCAGTTGAAAACGCTCGACGTCGGCAAGTGGAAAGATAAAAAGTTCACCGGCGAGCGCATGCCGACGATGAAGGAAGTTCTCGCGGCAGTTCCCAAAGACAAGAAAATCTTCATCGAGCTCAAGTCGAGCACCGAAGTTGTTGGCCCCATGAAGCGCGAGATCGAAAGTTCTGGACTCGACCCGGAACAAATCGTGGTCATCAGCTTTCACGCCGACGCAATTGCCGAAAGCAAACGCCAACTGCCGCACATCAAAGCCTTATGGCTGAGCGGCTACAAGAAAGGCGAAGACGGAAAATTCACGCCCGGTGTCGAGGAAGTCGCCGAAACTCTTAAACGCATCAAGGCCGATGGCTTCAACTGCGAAGCTAATAGAAAACACTTCGACGAGGATTTTATCAACCGGCTGCGCGAACTCGGTATCGACGAGTTCAGCGTGTGGACGGTCGACGACCCGAAAGTGGCAAAGTACTACCGCGACTTAGGAGCCTGGGCGATCACCACCAATCGGCCGGGCTGGTTACGAAAAAAGCTGGAAACCCCCTCGAAATAACTTCGGCAGATGGGGTTTACCACGGAGGCACAGAGGACACGGAGGATGAAGCAGGGAGCACGGAGCAGAGAAGGCGGAGTTTAATTGAACCACGAAAACTCGAAGGGCTTTTGCTGGCGCAATGATTTTTAGGTCGTGGGGGATTGGTTATTTAGGAACTCGAACAAAACCGGCGGGGACTGTCCCGATTTTGCGGAGTCTTCGCAGCAAAATGGGACTGTCTCCCTCTCTCAGACGGTTTTGTTAGAGTTCCTTAGAAAGAAATATCATTCCATGCCGTAGAGGTTCGTTCATAAACCTTCGTGTCTTTTGAGTCTTGGTGGTTCAAAAAACTCTTCTAGGGTCTTCTCCGTGCCCTCCGTGTCCCTGTGGTTATATTCTACTATTTATTTTTCAGCGAGCCGGGGCGTCCTCGGCCCCGTCGGAACGGAGAACCGCCCGGTTCGCGAGACACTTCAACCACGCAGTCACCCTCAAAAAATCCGCGGTCACAGCACTTTGCGAGCGGGTTCCTCATAATCTCAATAACCCCACGCACATCAGTGCTGCTGGTCGCACTCCCTGCCAGATACTTGCGGTGGCTAAACCCCTAAGATATAAGGGCTTTAGGGTTGTGCTCCCGCTTTTGCGCAGCGCACTCTCCCCTTCGAGGGTCTCGCCGAGGCCGGCATACATGAATCAGTGAGTCAGGTGGTGAATCCTAGCCGCACTTTGTGGCTGGCGTCAAAGCAGGTAGGGCGGAAACCTGCATTCCTTCTAACCGCGGAGATAGTTGGTATGAGCAGCAGACGGTTGGGTCCATTGTCGCGTCGTGGTTTTTTGCGGAGCTCTGTCGGCGCGGGATTGGCCGCAACGGCTTTCGGAGCCATGCCCATTCCAAGTTCCGCGTTAGGCCGCGATGGCCACGTCGCGCCCAGCGAACGAATCACGCTCGGCGGCATCGGCATCGGTAGCCGGGGCACCTACGACCTAAGCTGCTTTCTCGAACAAGACGACGTGCAATTCCTTGCCGTGTGCGACATCAAAGCCAATCGTCGCGACGCGGTCAAAAAAATAGCCGACGACAAACAAGGAAACCAGGATTGCGCCACCTATCGCGACTTCCGCGACCTGCTCGATCGCGATGACATCGACGCCGTGCTCATTGCCACCGGTCCGAACTGGCACGCAACGGCCGCCATGTACGCGGCCCGCGCCGGCAAAGATATGTACTGCGAAAAGCCGTGTACCAAGAACATCGCCCAAAGCCTCGAACTGGCGAACACGATGCGTCGCACGGGCCGCATTTTCCAGGCGGGTACGCAACGCCGCAATCTGCCGCACTTCGCTTTCGCATGTGAACTGGCTCGCACGGGCAAACTCGGAAAGTTACACACCGTGTACGCCCATCCGGCCGGTATGCAGGCGCTGATGAGCGGTTGGCTTCCTGCCGAACCAGAGCCTAATAAAGAAGTCGTTGATTGGAATATGTACCTCGGCCCCGCCGCCTGGCGGCCGTTCAACGGCAAACTCCTCGATGGCTTCAACTTCGAAAAAGGCGGCGGCCTCGTCGGCGGTGGCGTGCTCGAATGGGGTTCCCACTGTGTCGATCTGTGTCAGTGGGCCGCGGATGCCGATGGCACCGCGCCGGTGGAATACAACCCGCCAGAAAACGGCGAAATGGTCGCCCGCTACGAAAACGGCGTGAAGCTCATCCTCCGCGAAACGGGGTGGATTCCGCTGGGCTCCTGCCCCGTGCGGTTCGAAGGCGAAACCGGTTGGGTCGAAGCGGGCGACAGCGGTAAGCTCGTGCTCAGCTCGCCAGAGCTTATCGCCGGTCGCGAAGTGGCGGAAATTGGCGGATACCCGGCCACATTCCACGTACGCGACTTCCTCGATTGCGTGAAAACACGCAGCCAGCCCAAGGGCAACGCCGACGCAGCATGCTTCGCGCATATCGCCTGCCACTCGGCCAATATCGCGCTCGCCCTCAATCGCAAGGTCACTTACGACCTGAAGAAGCACGAGTTCGTGAACGACGCCCAGGCCAACCGCCTGCGGTCAGAAGCGTTACGCGAACCGTGGCGTATCTAGTGCCCCCGGCTTCCAGGATACCTCTCTTAACTCTTGCGAATAAGTTCTCTCTCGGTTGGATATACATATCATGACTAAATTTAGCCTGTCGTTTCGCGGCGTATCAACTTTGGCAATAGTCGCATTGCTTGCTTTTTTCAACGCGTCTTTCGCACAAAAAATGGATTGGCAGGCGTCGGAATTGGCATCGCCCTTTCCGGCGGCGCAAACCGAAACCGAACTCATCGAGCAACTGCGCTCAGCGCCGCCACAAGGTAAAGCGATGGCTTGCAAACAACTGTCGATTTACGGCTCCGCGGCGGCGGTGCCCGAATTGGCGAAGCTGCTGAGCGACGAAAAATTAGCAAGCTGGGCACGCATTGCTCTCGAAGCGATTCCAGACCCCGTTGCCGATAAGGCGCTTGTCGATGCTTCGAAGAATCTGCAAGGCAAGTTGCTCGTGGGCGTGATTAATTCGATCGGTGCCAGGCAATCGGCCGAGGGCGTCGAGCCACTCGTGCAGCGCCTCGGCGATAAAGACCTGGAGGTCGCCGCGTCGGCAGCCGTTGCCCTGGGAAAAATTGGCGGCGAGCAAGCCACCAAGGTACTTCGCGATGCGATTGCCACAAGCGATGCGAAAGTACGATCGGCGGTGGCCGAAGGATGCGTGCTGTGTGCCGAGAAACTGCTTGCGGATGGCAACAACGGCGAGGCGGCCAAACTTTACGAAATCGTTCGCGAGGCAAATGTGCCCAAGCAGCGAAAGCTCGATGCCACGCGCGGAGCGATCATTGCCCGCGGAGAACAGGGCACCCCGCTGCTCGTCGAATTGTTGAATTCCAACGATGAGGCTTTGTTCCGAATGGGCCTGAGCACGGCCCGCGAGTTGGCGGGCAAAGGCGTCGTGGGTGCATTGTCTGAGCAACTTGCCAGCGCCGAGCCCGAGCGAGCGTCGCTGATCGTGTATGCCATCGGCGACCGGCCGGATGTGGCTCTCACACCGTCGATCATTAAAGCAGCAAGCACCGGTGATAAAGCAGTGCGGTTGGCCGCGATCAGACTGGTTGGCCGATTGGGGAACGCGTCGGTCGTACCGGCGCTGCTCGAAATTGCTGGCGAGTCGGATGCGGAACTTTCCGAAACTGCCAAAAAATCGTTGGCTGGTCTTGCCGGCAAGGAAGTCGATCGCGAGTTGGCTACGCGGTTGTCCCATGCGAAAGGCAAATCGTTGGCCACGCTTATTGAACTGGTCGGCCAACGACGCATCGAAGCAACGCCCGAATTGGTCAAAGCACTGGGCAACTCCGATGCCTCGATTCGCAAGGCCGCGTATGCAGCGCTTGGTGCCACGGTGGGGCCGGAGGATTTGAACGTGTTGATTGAATCGCTCGTCGAAGCCAACAGCGGTGAAACGTTGGAACCCGCGCATGCGTTGCACGAAGCGGCCATTCGCATGCCCAATCGCGAAGCAACCGCCGCCAAGCTCGCCGAGGCAATATCGAACGCCTCGCCCGAAGCCAAAGCAAGCCTGCTTGCAACACTCGGTGCCATGGGCGGACCGACCGCGCTCGAAACGATTTCCGAAGCCGTCAAGAACGGCGACGATAATCTCAAAGACGTCGGCACGCGCGTGCTGGGCGAATGGATGACGGCCGATGCGGGGCCGGTGCTCCTCGAAATTTCTCAAGACCCGAACAGCAAGAAGTACCAAGTTCGCGCTCTGCGTGGTTACCTTCGTATTGCTCGACAGTTGAAGCAACTGCCCGATTCGGAACGAATCGCCATGGCGCGAGAGGCGTTGAAAGTTGCTCAGCGGCAGGAGGAACGTGAGCTTGCAATCGACGTGCTCGAGCGCTGCCCCTCGGCAGAATCGATCGAGTTGGCCACGTCGCTGGTCGACGACGAGCAGTTGCGGCCTCGAGCTGTGCAGGCAGCCATTTTTATCGGCGAAAAGATCAAAGACAAGGAACCGGCCGCTGCAAAAGCAGCCGCCGAAAAGGCTCTGAAAGCCTCGCCGCCGCAGGAACTGGCCGACCGGGCCAAGGCGCTGACGTCGCCCTAGCTTTACGGTAGAACAAGTCGGCGGCGTCCCCGTTTTTAATGGTTTTCGCGTTAGCAGATCAGATTTCAAGCGAAGGTAAGTTTCATGGCAACGGTGGAAAAGAAGACCGAAAAAGTGTCGAAACGCGATAACGTGGCCGCGGTGCTCGATCGAGCACTCGATGCGAACGGCGGTTTGTTGCGGCTGACTCCAACCTGGGTGCCGCGTTCGTTTCTGCACCCAGGCAAACGCATCAAGCTCCATCCGAGCGATTACTATGCCTACGGCGCGCATCGTGGTGGTATCGATGAACGCTGGTTTGCCAGCACCACCGAAGCGGCGAACGAAGGCCGCGTGTGGCACGAAGGGCTCAGCTTCTGTGAGTTCGAGGACGAAGAGTTCCTGCTCAAAGACGCGGTTGCCGAAGCCGGTACGAAGCTCATCGGCGAATCGATGTTCAAGAAATACGATCGCTGGCCCGTGTACTCGAAGTTCTTCGACAACATGGGCCCGATTCCGCATCATATGCACCAGCGCTTTGAAGATGCCAAGCTCGTCGGTCAAGAAGGAAAGCCCGAGAGCTACTACTTCCCGCCGCAACTCAACAACGTGGACAATAATTTCGCCTACACGTTCATGGGTTTGGAGCCGGGCACGACCAAAGAACAGGTTCGCAAGTGTCTCGAAGATTGGAGCAAGGGCGACAACGGCATTCTCGACTTGTCGCGGGCTTACCGGTTGAAGCGGGGCACCGGCTGGTTGATTCCTCCCGGCGTGTTGCACGCGCCGGGCTCGCTCTGCACGTACGAGCCCCAATGGGGTTCCGACGTATTCGGTATGTATCAGTCGCTCGTCGAGGGACGCGAAGTGCCTTGGTCGTTGCTTGTGAAGGACATGCCGCAGGATAAGCACCGCGACCTCGATTTCATCGTCGGCCAACTCGATTGGGAAAAGAACGTCGATACGCATTTCAAGGAGCACAACTACCTTGAGCCAATCATCGACAAGGAACGTAGCGGTGATGGCTACACCGATCGCTGGATCGTGTACGGCACGGTCGATGGCGAACAGCTCTTTAGCTCCAAGGAACTGACGATCGAGCCGGGCGCAAGCTGCACACTGAAAGACCCGGGCGCGAGCGGCTGGATTACGGTGCAAGGCCGTGGCCGCATGGGCTCGCTCAACATTCAAACGCCCGTCATGATTCGTTTCGGGGCACGAACCGAGGACGAAGTGTTCATTAGCCACGAGGCGGCCCGCGCCGGCGTGAAAATCGAAAACACGGGCAGCGAACCGCTCGTAGGCTTGCGGTATTTTGGCCCCGATGTGCATGGCAACTTACCGAAGATCGGCGATGCCAACAAGTAAGGTCGGGCGGTTACTTGCGGTGGATGTGATTAACAAATTGGAAGGGTATTCATGTCGCATAGTGCTCCGAAGTTGCATAACGCAGCCTGGCCCGGCGTGGTTGGCAAAGGCGAGGGAAGTGAACCACCGATCGGTTTGGATACGATGCTCGATCTGACCGCCGCGGCGGAAGTGAACGGCCAGAAGTTCGACGGCGTGGATCTGTTTCTGTTCGATCCGCATGTGAGCATCGATTCGACTGACCAGCAACTCGAAGAACTTGCGGAAAAGGTTCGATCGCGCGGGTTGGTCGTTGGCTCGGTGGTCGCGCCCGTTTGGCCGCCAACCGGCGGCGGTTCGGCGATGGGCGATGAATCGGCCCGCGAGCAGTTTGTAACCCAGGTGCGGAAGGGATGCCACATTGCCCGCGCATTGAAGCAGTTGGGCATTCGGCCGTATGGTGTTGTTCGCATCGACTCGGCCTGCTCGCCAACGGACTGGTCGGCCGAGCCTCGAAAGAACACGCAACGAATTGCCGACACATTCCGCCGCGCGTGCGACGTGGCCGACGAATACGGCGAGCGTTTGGCCGCGGAAGGTGAAATCTGCTGGGGCGGCATGCACAGTGCCCAGCGGATGGTGGAACTCCTGGAAACGGTGAACCGCCCCAAAACGCTCGGTTTCCAAGCCGACATGGCCCACACGTTGCTGTTCATGCTGGGTCACAACGCTCCTGATGATCGACTCGTGAGCGCCGACTTTCGCTGGGAAGATGCCGAGGCGTTTGGCGCGGCTTACAAACGGCTGACCGACATGTTGCGCCCGTGGACGATCGACTTCCATGTGGCTCAAAACAATGGCGAAGTATTCGGCTCCGGGTCGCACGATAAAACGGGGCGGCACTGTTTGCCGAACGCGCCGGATGGCAAGTTGGACGTGGTGAAATATGCCGGTTACTGGTTGCGCGAGAACGACAAGCCAGCCAAGCGGTTCGAACACATTTGCTGGGACGGCTGCATGTTTCCGAACGAAACTCTGATGAAGCCGCAAACGTGGAACGATATTCTGGCCACCATGATCGCCGTTCGCGATGCGCACGGTTGGGCATAAGCCGCAGCACGTTCATGGTTGGCAATCTAAATCTATTTGAACAAAAGGTATTCAATGGCAACTCCGCTTCGTATTGGCATGGTCGGTTACGGCTTCATGGGTCGCGCGCACTCGAATGCTTACAATCGAGTGAACAATTTTTTTGACCTGAAGTACAAACCGGTGCTGCAAGCCGTGGCGGCTCGCGATGCGGAAAAGGCTCAGAGGTTTGCCGATGTGTGGGGCTATCAGTCGGTAGAAACCGATTGGCGAAAGCTGATCGAGCGAAAAGACATCGACGCGATCGACATTTGCACGCCGAACAATTTGCATCACGACATTGCCATCGCGGCGGCCGAGGCGGGCAAGATGGTCTTGTGCGAAAAGCCGCTGGCCATGAACACGGCCGAAGGGTTGGAGATGGTGGAAGCCGTCGAGAAAGCCGGCGTTCCGAACACGGTTTGGTACAACTACCGCCGTGTGCCGGCCGTGACGTTGGCCAAGCAGCTTGTGGACGAGGGGCGCTTGGGGCGTATCTACCACTACAGATCTAATTTTTTGCAGGACTGGACCATTTCGGAAGACTTGCCTCAAGGCGGGGCGGGTTTGTGGCGCATCGATGCAAAGGTGGCTGGAAGCGGCGTGACGGGCGACTTGCTGGCACATTGCATCGACACCGCATTGTGGCTCAACGGGCCGATCAAAAACGTGACGGCGATGACCGAGACGTTTGTGAAGGAGCGGAAGCACCAGGAATCTGGCAAGGTCGAGCCGGTCGAAATCGACGATGCGTGTGCGTTTTTGTGTCATTTCGAGAACGGTTCGATGGCGATCTTCGAGTCGACCCGCTACGCCCGTGGGCACAAGGCGCTGTACACGCTGGAAATCAACGGCGCGGATGCTTCGATTGCGTGGGACTTGCACGATTTGCATCGATTGAGCTACTTCGATCATGCGGATGATTCGCTCGTGCGTGGTTGGCGAAGCGTACACGTGACGGACGGCGACATGCCGTACATGAGCCGTTGGTGGGTGCCCGGTTTGCAAATTGGTTACGAACACACATTCGTACATCAGGTGGCCGACTTCTTAGCAAACGTGGCCGAGAACAAGCCGACGTCGCCGACGTTTCGCGAAGCGTTGGAAACGCAAAAGGTGTGCGATGCCGTGCTGGCTAGCGCGAAGAGCGGCCAGTGGGTGAATGTGCAGCAATAGTCCTCCTTGGGTTATTTGCTTGGGTGGCTGGCAGCCAAGTCGTATTTGATTACGCCGACCATTCTGGTCGGGGTTGCGCGAAAACTTGTGGTTCTGTGCGATTCTGGATGGTGCGGATCGCTTCTTGTTCGGCGGTGATGGATGAAGGCTCGGCGTGCCACGTGGCGGTGACCGAGGTTTTCCATTTTTGGCCGGGCTTCAGTTCAACGACGCGGCCGTGCTGTTTTTCGAACGGGCGCGGGTTGGGGTAGTTGGTTGCCGGTTCGAGGCCTACGACGTAGCCGTCTACTTCTGGCAGCGTATTTCGCCACAGCGTAAAGCAGGGCAGCGAGGCCTTGTTCCAACTGAGGCTGACAGCCTGTCCGTTGGCGAGGTCGTTGAGCAGCACTCGCGTGTCGCCGCTGGTATCGGCGGCAAGATCGGCAACGTAGACCTGCTCCGACGAATCGGCCCGTGGTGGTGGGATGATGTTCCAGGTGTCGATGCCGGCGCTGGCCGCCACATCGGTTTTGGGGGCTACGGCCGCGATCGGCGCTGCGACGCGAGCACCGGCACGCAGCAGTGGCAGGCCGACGTTGAAGTGGTAGAGCATCTGCATGGAAGCATCGCGCCCGCCGATGTTTTCGACTTCATCGGTCCACGTGAAGTGGTTCGAGCCGATCGAGGTGGTGAGCGTGGAGGTAAGCCGAAGGCTTTGGAAGAAGATTCTGGCCTCATCGACGATGCCGCGAAGGGTGATGGTACTCTTTTCGTCGTCGACTTCGAGTTCCACACGGTGGGCCGGCGAGTTGGCGATGCGACCGTGGAGCGGATAAACGAGCTGGCAATCTTCGTTATGGACGGGCGCTCCGTTGCTTTCGAGTCCGCAGCGGCACAGGAGTTCGTTGAAACCGTCGAGCCACCCGAGGCCGGAAGGCTCTGTGAGAGGAACGAATGCCGGGTGGACCGGATTGCGCGCGGGCGCTTGCCAGCCCAAGGTTTGGTCGCCACGGCGGACACGCCAGATTCCCATGCCGCGCGTGGGCAGCACGTCGATGGTCATGGCACCGTTATCGATTTCGACGACCCCGACGCCTTCGGAGCGGCCGCCGCGGTAAACGCGGAGCTTTGCTTGCCACGGAGGCGAATCGTTGCCCATATTGCCTTGGAACACGGCACCATCGGCAACGATCGCCTGGGCGGAGTCAACAAGAATATGAGTGTGCATCGTCATTCGGATTTTTCTTCCGCTTTGGTTTCCGCCTTTGCTTTGGCTTTCTCGTTGGCCTTTTTCTTTTGCGAGGCCATTTCCTTGGGGTCGACTTTTTCGAGCTTGATATTGCGGAAGCGGACGACCATCGGCGGGCCTGTATGAACCTGGAAGGCGAGCACGCCTTCTTTCTCGGCCTGTTTAGCATCGTGGTCTCGAACGACGCTCATGAGTTTGCCGTTGATCGTGTGTCGCAGACGCGGGCCGACGGCTTCGATCGTGTATTGGTTCCAATCGTTGGCTTTGATGTTTTTCTGCAGTTTCTCGGCATCGCCGAAGATGACGATTTCGGATTTGCCTTCGCGATTGATGCGGGCGCGTTCGCCACGTTTGGCGAGAATGCCGCGGCCTCGTTCGTCGTAGTTAATGCCGGAGTAAGTGGGCGTGGAGTCGATGTCGGCCTGGTAACCGGCGACGATGAATTTTTCGGGATCGACCACTTTGCTGCGATATTGCACGCCGCTGTTGCCGCCTTCGATTTTGTATTCGAAGGTGAGACGGAAGTTATCGGGCTTGCCGTCTTTCCACACGAGGAAGGTGTTGTTTTCGATCGGTTTGTCGGCGACGGTGCGGCCGACGATGGCACCGTCTTCAACGCTCCAAATTTCGGGGTTACCTTCCCAGCCGGTGAGGTCCTTGCCGTTGAAGATGGATTTGGCTTCTTCGGCGGCGTTGGAGAGGGTGGTAAGCGTGAGTAATAGCAATAGTGTGAGCGAGCGGGAAAGGCGGGGCATGGAAGGTCTCCGATAGTCAGTAAACCGAAAAACTGCTTGGGTGGACGTTGCGCGGAGAGCTGCGGCTTCGAGGGTATCGAAGCGGTCCGCAGCCGCCTGGGCCGCGACGCAGCCTGCCGCGAATTCGCCGGGGATGGTTCGTAGATGCTCTAAATTATCCACTGGGGTTTTGCGCCTCTAGGGGGTATTGGGTTGTATCGCTTTCGCGCAGGGAGGGCGAGGCTTGAGGATTGAGAGGGGGAAGGGGACAAGTTATTTGAGGCCTCTGCTCGAGGGGTGCCGAGGGGGTGAGAGCGGGATTGGCGCATGGGGAAATGGGGCCGGCGATGTGGGAATCGGGCTGAAGATACGGGTTAAATTTGTGACCCGTAGTGTAATGGAATTGTGATCGAATGTATAGTATCAATTTTCGGCCACTTTGGTTTCACCACGGGGCACGGAGGAGGAAGCAGGGAGCGTGGAGCAAGGAGTAGGGAGAAGGATTTGATAGGATGCGGGATAGTGGATGCAGGGGGGTAGGGGTATCCTACTGAATGCCTTGTCCCTGTCCCCCGCATCCATCATCCTGAATCCTAAATCAGTAATTCTTCTTTGTGTCTTGGTGCCTCGTGGTTCACCCTTCAAGGCTCAATAGTAGAGCGTTTTTAGGTTTACCGTTCTGTTATTATGCCGTTCGCTGGTTGGACGGCGTTGCCGCCGCCGCTAAGGGGTTGTCTTGGTACACGGGGGTGGGGACGCCCTGGCTCATATGGATTCTAGCTCGGTTGGCGATTTGCGTTTGGCGTACATGGCGGCGAGGCCGCTGAGGGCGAAGAGGCCGATGATGTTGGGGAAGACTTGGAGGCCGTTGACGATGTCGCCCCAATTCCAAACGAGGTCGACTTTGAAGAGAGCGCCGAAGGGGATGAGCAGGATGTAGATCCAGCGGTATGGCACGACGGAGCGGGGGCCGAAGATGTATTCGAAGAATTGTTCGCCGTAGTATCCCCAGCCGATGAGCACGGTGTAGCCGAACAGGAACATGGAGACGGCGACCATCCATCCGCCGATGCCGGGCATGGGCTGGTTGAAGGCGCGGGCGACGACGGCAGAGCCGGTGGGTCCGGAGTTCCAGACGCCGGTGAGCAGGATGGAGAGGCCGCTGATCGTGGAGGTGATGAACGAGATGATGAACACCTCGGTCATGGCGGCGAGGCCTTGTTGTTCGGGATGCTGGCTTTTGGCCGTGCCGTAGGCGACGGCGGCGGTGCCGTAGCCTGCTTCGTTGGCATATACACCGCGGGCTACGCCGTAGCGCATGGCGACGATGATGGCGTAGCCAAAGGTTCCGCCCGTGGCGGCGCGAAGCGAAAAGGCTTCGGTGAAGATGAGTCGGAATACCTCGGGCAAGTTACCAATGTGCGTGACGAACACGATGAGGCCGCCGAGGAGATAGAGGCCGACTTTGAGCGGAGCCAGTTTTTCGGCGGCGCGACCCAGTGCTTTCACACCTCGAATGGTGACGAGCCAAGTGAGGACGCCGAGCACGAGGCCGATCGTGAGATGATCGAGATTGACGGTGAACGGGCCGATTTGCGATGTGCCGAGAGAAATATCTTGTTCAGCAAGTTGGCTGCCGACTGCATCGGCGACGGAGTTTGGTTGGGTGAACGGCGTGGTGAAGAGGACCGACATGCCGGCAAGTAGTGCGTAGATCCAAGCGAGCGAGGGGGAACGCAGGCCATCGCGCAAGTAGTACATGGGGCCGGCGAGGACGACATCGCCTTTGGCGACGCGAAAGTGCATGCCGAGCGATGCTTCGGCAAACTTGGTGGGCATGGCGAGAAAGCCATAGCACCAGATCCAAAACATGGCACCTGGGCCACCTTGGACGATGGCCGTGGCAACGCCGGCGATGTTGCCGACACCGATGGTGGCGGCGAGTGATGTGAGAAATGCTTGGAGCGGCGAGAGGGGGCCGTTCGCGCCCGACTGCTGGCTGGCGATCGTTTCGCGAATGGCGTCGCGGAAGCGAAAGATTTGAATGAAGCGAAGCCGGATCGTGAAGTAAACGCTGGTGACCAGCAGGACGATCACCAGGGGGATCGAGAACTGGTTGGCGGCTTTCTCGATGAAGGTATGAAGGGAATCCATGGGGGCTAGGGGCTAGGGGCTGGGGGCTGGGGGGCGGAAGTTACGGCAGGTGGTTGGCAGATTTGGACTTGGTGATGGGTGGCGTCTATTTCTATTTCGGCACCCATGGGGAGTGCGAGGTTGTATTGGGCATGGCCGGCGGGGAAGCCGGCGAGGACGGGGATGCCGAGGGGTCGGCAGTAGTGGTTTAGCACTTCGTTGACGGCTTCCTGAGTGTCGGCTGGTTCATCGTCGTCGTAGGAGAACGTGCCGAGGAGTATGCCGGCGGCGGATTGCAGTTTGCCGGCAAGCGTGAGTTGCGAGAGATAACGGTCGATGCGATAGGCACGTTCGCTGACATCTTCGAGGAAGAGGATGTGGCCCGTGGTGTCGGGCTCGAAGGGCGTACCGAGGAGGCTGTTGAACACGGCCAGGTTTCCGCCGGTGAGTGGGCCGCGGGCGATGCCGGGGGTGATGGTGCGGAGGTCGAGGGGGTGGATGTTGGTGAAGTCGTAGGGGATGGGGGAGTTCTGAGCTAAGCCGGCAAGCGGCTGGGAGAGCGAGTCGGTGGGGATCGACGGGGATGCGCTGACCATTTGCCAGAGGGTGGTGGCGGTGGCGGAGGGCATGGGTTCGGGTTTGCCGAAGCCGTCTTGCAGGTTGGGGCCGTGGAAGGTGATTAGCTGGGCCCGCTGTTGGATAGCGACGTGTAGGAGGGTGATGTCGCTGAAGCCGACGAAGGTTTTTGGGTTGTGGCGGATCGTGTCGAAGTCGATTCGGTTGAGGAGCCGCGTGACGCCGTAGCCGCCGCGAGCGCACCAGACGGCCGAGGTTTGCGGGTCGGCGAAGGCGGCCATGAGTTCGGCGGCGCGGGTGTCATCATCTCCGGCGAGGTAGCCGGTGCGGCGGTAGATGTCGCCGTAGGTTTTCAGTTGGTAGCCGAGATCGCGGACGCGGCCAAATGCCCGTTCGATGCGTTCGGGGTCGATCGGGCTAGCGGGGACGACAACGCCGATGGTATCGCCGGGACGGAGTGCTTTGGGTTTCGTCAATTGCACGAGTGGAAATCGATGTTTTTAGTGCGAGTGTTCGTTCGTTAGCGGTTGCCGAATAGCACATAGCCGAGAATGATTGCGGTGACGACGGCAATGACATCGGTCAGTAAGCAGGCGGCAAGCGTATGGCGGATTTTCTTGACTTGGATCGAGCCGTAGTAGACGGTGAGGACGTAGAAGGTGGTTTCGGTGCTGCCCATCATGATCGAGGCGGTCATTCCGAGGAAGCTGTCGGGGCCGTGCTGTTGGAACATATCGACCATGACGGCTCTCGCACCGCCGCCGGTTAGGGGCTTGGTGAGTGCAAGCGGTAATAGGTCGAATGTTTCGGCATAACTACCGAGGCCAACAGATTGCATGGCAAGTACGAACCCGTATTTGATGTCGTCGAAGATGCCGCTTGCCATGAACACTTTGACGACGAACAGCATGGCGACCAGGTAGGGAATGATCATGATCGCGATGTTGAATCCTTCCTTGGCACCGGTGACAAAGGATTCGTAGAGAGGGACGCGTTTGACGGCCCCCCAAACGATGATGAGCAGCATGAGCGCGGGAATGGCCCAACTGCTGATGAAATCGAGGATGGGGCGTATTTCAGGCAAGCGACTCTCCTTCGTTTTCGGAGAGCGTTTCATCGCTCGATTGAGGCACGCGCTCGGGTGGGACGTAGTAGCCAGGCCGGTGTGCGAGCCATTTGGTGATGAGGACGGCTGCCACGGTGCTGATGGTGGTGGCGATGATCGTGCCGGCCAGCGGCTCGGTAGGATTGAGGCTGCCCTCGGCCGCTCGGTAGCCGATGACGGCGATGGGAATGATCGTGACGCTGCTGTTGTTGATGGCCAGGAACATGGCCATGCTGTTGGTGGCGGTGTCTTTGACGGGGTTGAGGGTTTGCAGCTCGGTCATGGCTTTGAGGCCCATGGGCGTGGCCGCGTTGTCGAGGCCGATCATGTTGGCCGAGAGATTCATGAGGATGGCACCTTGAGCCGGGTGGCCATCGGGGATGCCTGGGAATAACCATCGCATGAGCGGGTTCAGGAGACGGGCAAAGGCATCGATGAGGCCGGCATCTTTGGCGATGTTCATGAGGCCGAGCCAGAGCGCCATGATGCCGATGAGAGTGATGCAAATTTTGACCGCTGATTCTGCCGCATTGAGCGAAGCATCGGTCAGGCTGCGGCCCATGATGGTGTAAGCGGATTGATCTTGTGCTGTTTCCGCGGGAGCGGCGTCTGAAGCTTCCGCGGCAGGAGCCGGAGGCAATTGGCCGGTTGCGGTTTGGTACGATGCTTTGGCGAAGCCGTAAACGATGCCGATGCACAGCAGGCAGAACCAGATTTTATTGAGCATGGGGCTTGCCTTGGTGGATCGAGAAGAAGGTTAGGCGCGGCGGAGTTGGATACCGCAAGGTGGGCCGGTGCGTTTGCCGTGTTCCCAAACCGTTTCGCCGGCGACCATGACGCGGTTGAGCTTGGACCAATCGAGTGGGGCGGCAACATCGGCCGGGTTGGGCGCGGTGACGAAGGCCAGGTCGGCGATGCAGTCGCGATTGATGTGGCCACGTAGAGCGCCGAGCTTGAGCGCGTTGGCGGTGGCCCAGCTTTGGCGGGCGGCCGCCTCGAACGTGGTGGCTGGGCTGGCGGCGAGTGGGTTGGGTTTGAGAAGCGACAGGTTGAAGTTGGTGACGTATCGCCACAGGGTTTCGTCGGTGCCGACGGAAACGACGGCCAGTATGCCATGGGTGGCGGCGAGCGCGATGCGTTCGAGGAGCTCGGTGCCGTTGAGATCGTCCATGTGGTCGGCATCGCCCACATAGGCCCAATTGAAGGGTAGCGAGAGCGGCTTGGTCATGGCCTCGATGGCGGCCTGATCAGCAAGGTTTACCAAGCCGATGACCGTGGTGGTGCCGTGGGCGAGGAGATTATTGATTTGTTGTTCGCTGAGCTGGGTGCCGGGTTTCCAATCGGCGACGAGCGTGAACTGGCCGGGAAGCAGGAGGGAATTGTCGGCATTGATGGTGACGGCGGCGGGGGCAGGGGGCACGTCGCCGAAGTCGATGATTTTGCCGTCGCGATGATTGGTGACCCAGAGACGCGATGAGTGGGTTTGGTTGATGAGCAGATCGGCGGTGAACGGTTCGCCGATTTTTGCATCGTACACTTGGGCCTTGGTGATGTAGCAATCGTTGAGGCGACGGGAGCTCGACTCGGGCAGGTCTTCGTAAACTTTAGCGTCGGCCGTGAGGTGGCGATCGGTGGCGATGGCGTGGAGCGTGTTGAGCAGGCCGTGAAAGTGGAGCCGGGTCATGGGCTCGACGTCGGCCTCGGGCCAACCGCCCGCTTCGACAAGCATGGTGGAGATGCCGAGCGATTGGATGCCATCGCCGAAGGCGCGTGGTTCGTGCGAGTCGTCGTAACGGGAGATCATGCCTTTGGCGTGCGGCCGCACGGCCTCGACGAAGACGGTACACATTTGTTTGGCGGCTTGCATGGAGGGCGGTACTTTGCGCGAGGCATCTGGCGCGGGGGCGAGCACCGAAACGGCGGCGGGCAGGGGAGGGCGGCCGACCGTGGTGCGGGCGTTTTGGTTGTGCAGATTGAAGCCGAACTGCGGCTTGAGTGTTTTAGCGGCGCGAAGCAGCGTGCGGCCTTCGGGCGTGGCGAGGCGTCGCCAGTCGCGGTTGATATCGATGCCCTGGGCGTTGAAGCGCTGGTAGCGCTCGGCACCGTCGGGGTTGAGCATGGGGATCATGAGCAGCGTGCAGTTCGAGAGGATCTCCTCGGCCAGCGGCTCGGCTGGCGTTTGCAGCAGGTAACTCATGAGGTCGAGCAGCACGGAGGTGTGCGTGGGCTCATCGCCGTGCATTTGCGACCAGAGGAAGACGCGCTTGGGGCCGGTGCCGAGCGTTGCCAAATAGATGGGGCGTTTTTCGAGCGATTCTGAAAAGCGTTCGATTTTTAGTTGGCCGCTCGAGGAATCGGCCAACTTTTTGAGCGTGGTTTCGACATCGCTGCAACGGACCGTGGACGGGTCGGTTGGTGCGACTCGGAATCGATCGTATTCTGCGCGTTCGAGCACGTGGCTACTCCGGCTAGGGCGTAGGTTTTTTAGGCGTTTGGGCGGCGACTGCTTCTGCTTTTTGGAACACACGCAACAGGTTGCCGCCAAGGATGGCTTGGATTTCGGACTCGGAATAACCGCGATCGAGGAGACCTTGCGTGATGTAGGGGTAGGTGCTGGCGTCTTCAAGTTGGGTTGGCAGGACGGAGACGCCGTCGTAGTCGGAGCCGATGCCGACGTGCTCGACGCCGGCGACTTTGGCGATGTGGTCGATGTGGTCGAGCAGGTCGTGGATGGTGCCACGAGGGTAAGGGTTTTTGGCCTTCCAGCGGCGCATTTCGCGGGCGACTTCCTGGTCGCTCAGCTTATCGACCTGGAGAAGTTTTCGTTCGAGGTCCATGCCCTCGGCCACGGTGCGTACCGCATCGGGGACGATGTAGCCGGAGAAGAAGTTGACCATGACGACGCCGTCTTTTTCTTGGATGCGTTTGAGCACATCATCTGGCACGTTGCGGGGATGATCGGCGACGCCCACGGCAGAGGAATGGGAGAAGATGACGGGGGCGGTGGCGACATCGAGCGCGTCGTGCATGGTTTTGGCGGAGACGTGCGAGAGATCGACGAGCATGCCGATTTCGTTCATTTTGCGGACGACATCTTTGCCAAACGGCGTGAGGCCGTGGGCTTTTTCCTTGTCGGTGCCCGAGTCGGCCCAATTGAGCGAGTCGGTGTGGGTGAGTGTCATGTAGCGGGCACCGAGGTCGTAGAGCTTTTGGAGCACCACGAGGGATTCCTCGATGCAGTGGCCGCCTTCGATGCCAATGAGGCTGGCGATTTTTCCTTCGCTGTGGATTCGTTCGATGTCGTCTGCCGTGTAAGCGAGTTCGAACGTTTCGGGGTAGCGGGCGACCATTCGCTTGACGAGGTCGATTTGCTCGAGCGTGGTGGAGAGCGCTTCGCCACGGTAACCGGCTTCGACGGGAACCCACACGGACCAGAACTGTGCGCCGACGCCGCCCTCGCGGAGCTTGGGGATATCGGTTTGCAGCGTGGGCTGTTTTTGGGAAATGTCGAGCTTATCGAAGTTGGAATTGCTCTGTTTGCGGATTTCCCAGGGCATGTCGTTGTGGCCGTCGATGAGAAGCGACTTGCGGTGCAGTTCGCGAGCGGCATCGGTGAGGACGATGGGCTCGCGGCTTACGGGCTTCTTGGGTTCATCGGCGGATGCAAAGTTACATGCGAGCGCGAGTAGCATGGCGGTGGCGAGTGGTTTTAGGTGAGCAAACATGGCTGGGCCTTTCGTTGGGGAGCGATTAGTCGTGGTTGCCAAGTTTCACCAGGTCCCGCCAGGCCCAGCGATAGAGGTTGCGCGAGTCGCTGTAGCGAGAATCGCTCGAAGTGGAACCGAGCACCACGATGATGAGGCGTTTGCCATTGCGCTCGGCCGTGGAAACAAGGCAGCAGCCGGCGGCGTTGGTGGTGCCGGTTTTGATGCCGTCGTAGCCTTTGGTTTTTAGCAGTTGATTGGTGTTCCGCCAAACGATGTTTCGTTTGTATCCGGAGACCGAATCGACAGTGTAGCCATGCTGAGGCGTGGCGACGACTTTGCGGAACAGCGGCAATTTGAAGGCCTCGTAGGCGAGGCGTGCAAGATCGCGCGCGGTGGTGACGTGTTCTTTATTGGGCAGGCCATCGGTGTTTTTGTAACGGGTATTCTTCATGCCAAGCTGTTTCGCTTTGCGATTCATGGCTTCGATGAAGCCATCGTAACCTTTAGCCTGGTCTTGGGGATTTTTCTTTTTGTCGGCCAATCGGTCGCCGAAATGTTCGCCGATGGCGACGGACGCATCGTTGCCCGAGGGAAGCATGAGGCCGTAGAGAAGTTCGCGGACGGGCAGTTTTTCGCCGGCCTTTACTTCGGAGGTGGAACCGGGCGTTTTATCGGCGCGTTCGGAGAAGGTGACGATTTCATTGAGGACGCTGGGATCCTTCTCGGCGAGTTCACAGACGAGGTAGGCCGTCATGATTTTGGTGGTACTGGCCGGTTCGCGCGGGCCGTTTTCATTGTCGCCGGCGAGGAACCTGCCGGTTTTGCCGTCGATGATGGCCCAACCTTTGGCGGTGACGAACGGGGGGCCATCGAGCGAATCGGGGGGTGCCTTCTTTTGAGATTCGGCATTGATGACGGCCGGCTCGGGGGCGGGCTGCTCTTCCATGACAAGCGGGCCGAGCGCTTTCCAGGTGGCCGCATCGACGACGCCGGTTTCTTTGAGACCGGCCTGAGCTTGGAACTTTTTAACCGCGCCTTCGGTTTCGGGGCCGAAGTCGCCGTCGGTGCCGATCGAAGCGCCTTTCAGGCGAGCATTCAGTGTGCGCTGCAACGCGACGACGAGCTCGCCGTTGGCCCCCATTTCCAAAGTGCGTGCTACGGGAGCGACCGAGGCATCGTTTTTGGAGTTGAAGTATTTGTAAGTGGCAAGTCCGATGTGGGCACAGAGCACATCGCCTTCGTTGTCGTTGGTCCAGCGCTGGTCTTTGTTGTTGTTCGTGAGGATGCAGTAAGCGATGGGGCCGTGCGGTGTTTCGATAATGCCGCCATCGGTGCGGACGACTTCGATGGCACCGGTTTTGTGGGCGACTTTGGCATCGCGTGGCAGGTCGCGCGGGACGTTCGATTTGTCGGCACAGGCAAAGAGGTGCGCCATCATTTTTTTGGAGGCGTCTTTGCTGACGACTTTTCCGTTGTAGACCTGTTCGGCAAGGCCGGCCATTTCGCGAGCGGTGGTGCTGCCCAGGCCGTACTTCTTGCTGCGTTCAAGGTCGATCGAAGTGTCGCGGCGGAAGGTTTTGGAGTGGACCTGGGTTTCGGGGTAGCCAAGTTTGGCCATAAGCTCGCGTGTTGGCGGAATGCCGAGCTTATCGAGCACCATGTTGGTGGCCGTGTTGTCGGAATACACGATCATGAGGTGGATGGCATCGCGGAGCGAAATTTTCGCGCCCGGCGAGAAGTGGTTGGTGAGGATGCCGGAGCCGGGGACTTTATCCTCGGCTTTGAGCTCGAGCATGTCGTCGAGGTTGAGCTTGCCATTTTCCACGGCATCGTACGCGGCGACCATGACGGGGAACTTGATGAGGCTTGCCGTGGGCATGGGGGTATCGGCGTCGTACTCGAAGGTTTCGCCCGTTTTGAGGTCTTTGATGAAGATGGCCACGTCGCCCTGGTGGGCTTTGATGAGCGGGAGTAGAACATCGCCCATGGCGCGTTTGGCGGGCGCGTCTTTATCTTTAGCGATTGAGACGGTGGCGATGAGTAAAGCGAGCGCGCAGGATACGGCGGCCGCGACGCGGACGTTCGGGCGGAGGTGTTTCAGCATGGTTGTATGAGCGAGCGTGAGTTGGGAATGGGATCGAACGGGCGCGAAGCGCTCGTTCTACTACTTCAACGGACCATCGATCAGTTCAACGCCTGTTCCATTGCGCGGCGGATAGATGCACTGGCCGCGCTCCAAGCGGACACCGGTGGCGATGTCTTTCGCCAACAGGACCGCGCCGTCCATGTCTACATAATCTAAGAGCGGCAGGAGTTGCGCGAGCGCCGAGATGCCGACGGTGGATTCGGTCATGCAACCGGCCATGACCTGCAATCCGAGTTCTCGGGCGCGTGTGACCATGCGTCTGGCCGTGGTCAGACCGCCGCACTTGACGAGTTTGATGTTGATGCCGTGGAACTTGCCGGCGCAGCGGTCGACGTCTTCCTCGAACACGCAGTTTTCATCGGCAATGAGCGGGAGCACGGAACCCTCGTAGGCTTTGCGAGCACCCTCTTCGTCTTCCGGCGGGAGGGGCTGTTCGATGAACTCGACGTTCATATCCTTGAGGATCGGTGCGTATTCGATTGTTTGTTCGGCCGTCCACCCACAATTAGCATCGACGCGAAACAGCGCATCGGTATGTTTGCGTAGTTCGCGGATGATGCCGAGGTCGTCTGGTGTGCCGAGCTTGATTTTATAGACGGGCCAACCCGGCATTTCGTTGAGCTTGGCGACCATTTTCTCGGGCGTATCGATGCCGAGCGTGTAGTCGGACATCGGGATGCGGTCGGTCGTGAGTCCCCACAGGCGATACACGGGGGCACCTTGCAGTTTGCCCCAGAGATCGTGAATGGCACCGTCGAGCGCGTTGAGCGCGAATTTCGCGTATTTTTCGTTCGGGAGTTTATCGGCAATGTTGGCAATAAGCTTCAGCGGGTCGTCGGGGAACGCACCTTCGATGATGGGGCGAACGCTTTCGATCGCCGAAGTCATGTTGGGGATCGTAGCACCGTAAAAGTTGTTGGTCGTTGATTCGCCGTAACCATGCTGGCCGTGGGCCGATAGTTGAACGACGAGTGTTTCTTGCACCGACACCGACCCGCGTGAAATGGTGAAGACGTGCTTTAGGGGGAGTTCGAATTTTTGGTAAGTGAGTTGCACGGTGTTGTTTTCAATGCGCCTGTGGGGAAGTTGACTCCGAACCCGTTGGTTGCGGGAAGTTAAAAAGACGAATTAGCTGGCTTTTGCCGCGAGATGTGGAAACAACTCTTTTTGGAACGCAAGGATGGCGTCGACCATGTCGTCTGGTCCGTGGCGGATAACGTCGCATACAGGCACGCCGAATTGCTTACGAACTCGTTCGCGTTCGGCTTCGGCTTCTTCGGGGCTCAGCAGCCGGCTGTTCATGGCGATGCCGATGATCCGGCAATTGGGCACGTTGAGGCGCGCCATCATTTCGTTGATCTCCGCGACCTTCTCGAGAGGTTGCAGCGGGATGTAATCCATGCCCAATACGTTCTTGCGGCCTGCCTCGTAAACCAGAATGAGGCCGTGCGGAACGCAGCCGTGCAATAGACCGAGCGTGACTGCCGAATAACGCGGATGAGTAAGCGAGCCTTGCCCTTCGACGACCAGGATATCGTGATGTTGGTTGGCGAGGACCAGCTTTTCGGCGGCACCGTTGACGAAATCGGAAACGACCGTGTCGATCGGGCAGCCATCGCCTTCGACCATGATGCCGGTTTGGCCCGTGGCGACGAACTTGGCGTCGTGGCCGCGCTTTTTGAGAGCAATCGCGATTTCGACCGAGGTGAGCATTTTGCCGACGGAGCAGTCTTGGCCGACGGTGTGGATTCGCAAGCAATCTTCGCGAAGGTTTTGTCGGTTCGAGACGTCGCGTTCGTTGTTGCGGCGGACGTCGTGAATTTGCACGCCCTTCTTAGCGGCGGCCGCGGAGATTTCCGGATCGTTGGCGAGGAAGTCGTGCAGGCCGGAAACGAGGTTCATGCGGCGGTCGATCGCTTCGAGCAGAATGGCTCGCCAATGGGCGGGCAGTTTACCGCCGGAAGGGGCGATGCCGATGAGCAGCGTGTTGGCTGCCGGGGCGTCGGCCAGTTTATCGACGATCGGGATGTTGCCGCCGATGCCGAGCATTTCTTGCGCGGTTTTGCCTGGCAGGGTAGTATCGAGCAGGGCAACTACTTCTTCGGGCTTATAGCGAATTACACACGCGGCAGTTTTAGCGCTGACCGGATTAGTGCGGCCATCGGTCAAAATCACGATACGTCGGTCGGCCATGTAAGTAGGGGGCTTTCTAATTCGCCTTATGGTTAGTCAGAGATCCAATCGAGTCGGGTTATTTTAACCGCACGGTCGCTACGCTATCAACTGAGTGCGGTTAGCGGGGGGGCTGGGTTGTGAGTTATGATTGGGCGGAAGGTTTCATCTCGCGGAGCGAGTTGGCTATTTTGTTAGGAATTGGGCGAGCGCTTGTTGCGAGACGGGGACATCGCTGTAGGTGCAAATACGGACGGCGGCGTCGGGAAAATCTTGCAGGGCGTAAGGCACGCCGAGCGAGGCCAAGATGGCGTCGGGCCGCGTGGCGATTACTTGATGGGAAAAATCGGCTTGCTCGGGCCGCAAGCCGAAGGCATGCCAGGCGGCCGGGCGAACGATCATCGCCAGGAGCAGTTGGGGAGCGTCTTTGGCGGCTTGCAGCGCGCTGGTGTACGCCTGCGCGTCGGCATTCGGACCGATTTGAATGTAGGTCGCGCGTGCAAAGGTTTCCCTGAGCGCGGCCGCTAAAGGTTGCTCGGGCGGATCGATCGCGGTTTCGAACGGCTTGAGCAGAATCGCGACCACGGGTTTATCGCGATCGAACGGGGCACTGAACTTATCGCCTGTTGCGGTGACTTCGATCGCGTCGGTCGCGATTTTTGTGGCAAGCGCGGGGATGTTTTCGACCTGGTGTTCCGACGATGAAGACTGCTCGGTACGTTCGAACGCTCGTTGCTTGAGAGTCCAAACGCGGCGGAAGGCTTCCTCGACTCGACTTTGCGGCAGCTTGCCCTCCGTAACGGAGTCGCACAGGTAATCGAGCACTCGCGACGGTTCACGCAAGTCGAGCAGCACATCGACACCCGCGAGGAGTGTGGCGAGAGCCATTTCTTCTTCATTCGCAAAGCGATCGCGCACGCCGGCCATGAGAAGGCTGTCGGAGCACACGGCACCTTCGAAGCCCATTTCGCCACGCAGCACATCTTGCAGGAGCACGCTCGATAACGTGGCAGGTGCGTTCGTGGGGTCGATGTTGGGGAACGCCACGTGGGCCGTCATGATGAGCGAGCAGCCGGCATCGATCGCCGCTTGAAAGGGCACAAGTTCGCAGGTGGCTAGCTGCTCGCGCGAGCGCATCACTTTCGGAAGCGAGTCGTGGGAATCTTGATGCGTATCGCCGTGGCCGGGGAAGTGCTTGGCGGTGGTCATCAGGCCGGCCGCTTCAGCGGCTTCGATATAGGCCCGCGCGAGTTCGGCCGCGCGCTGGGGCTTTTCGCTATAGGCACGCGTGGCGATGATGGGGTTTTTCGGGTTCGTGTTGACGTCGGTGACCGGGGCGAACGTGATGTGAATGCCGGCCTCGCGTGCTTCTTGTGCGAGCGCTTGGGCATATTGAGCAACCATGGCGGGGCCGTTGTTGCCGAGACGGTCGAAGGCCATCGCATGAGGGAAGAGCGTGAAACCCTGTACCTGCTGGCCGGTGCCGCGCTCGATGTCGGAACCAACGAGGAGCGGAATCTTCGAGAGTTTTTGCAGGCGATCGAGCGAAGCTCGGGTATCGGGCCCGCCGTTGAACAGCAGCAGGCCGCCGATGGGGCACTCTTCCAGCAGTTCCGCCATGCGATCGACATCTTCTTCCACGCGTCGAACGGGCGGGAGGTTGGAACCGATGCGAACGAAGATGAGCTGCCCGAGTTTTTCGCGCAGATTCAACTCGGCGGCGTTCGGCAGTGCAGAGATATTTGCGGTAGTTGAAGTCATGTCATTCTGCGGCTTCGTGGGCCGATTTTTTTCCGAACTGCGGGTCAACTTGAATGAAGATGACTGCGAGCAGGCTGGGGATCATGGCCAACATAATCCAAACAAAAAAGTGTTGATAGCCGATGAGCTCTTCGAGCCAGCCGCTCCACATGCCGGGGATCATCATGCCGAGCGCCATGAGGCCGGTGCATAGTGCGTAGTGAACTGTTTCGTGTTCTCCGCGCGCCACGTACACGCAATAGAGCAGATAGGCCGTGAAGCCAAAGCCGTAGCCGAATTGCTCAACGCCCACGGCCGCGGTAATGACGGCGAGGTTTTCTGGTTGTGCGTAGGCGAGGAAGAGAAACGCCAAGTTCGGCAGATGGATGGCGAGTGCCATGGGCCAGAGCCAGAATCGGAGGCCGTCGCGAGCCGCGACGAAGCCGCCAATGATGCCGCCGAGCGTGAGCATAATGACGCCGATCGTGCCGTAGACGAAACCGACTTCGCCGGTGGTGAGGCCGAGGCCACCCGCTTCGCGCGTGTCTAGCAAAAACGGCGTGGCGAGCTTTACGAGCTGCGCTTCGGGGAAGCGATAGAGCAGTAGGAACGCGAGTATGGCCAGAATCCGCGGCTTGCGAAAGAAATCGACGAACGGCACGAGGAAGCCGACGACACCTTCATTCGCGGCATCAGCGGAAATGGAGATATCGGCTGCGGGCCGCGGCATGGCGAAGTAATGATAAATGGCAAACGCGACAAACGACGCAGCTACGAAGAAAAAAGTTATGGACCACGCCAGTTTCAAATTTCCGGCGCGCACGTCGAACGTGGCTTGAGAGGGGCGATCGAGCTTCGAATCGACCTGGACGACAGCGAAAAACGGTTGCGACCAATTTTCATGGTTCACGACGAACCGCTCGCCTTCGGCAACTTGGAAGCTGGCATCGCCGCTAGCGCGACCAAACTGCACGACCTGTTGTTCGCCTTGCGGAACTTCTTTCGTGAGCCGCATGGGAACGATAAGGACATCGCCCGCGCGGTCGTTTGTGGTTTCTGTTGCTCGCTGCGTGGGGCCAAAGTTTCGGCGTAGGAAATCTTCCAGAACAACACGCCAACCGGGCGGTTTGTCTGGCGTTGTGGTGGACACGGCGGCTTTCTCTGGCGCTTTGTAAAATCCGTGGTCCACGTTCCATTGGCGTACGCTATCGATAGCGGTTTTAGTGTCAGCAACCGGCCTGCCGCGAAAGCTGAGGTCGCTAACATCGCCGATGATGATTTGTTGCGTGTCGCCTGCTTTAGATTGAATCAGCGATTCGGGCGCAAACGCGATTGCTGTGGGTTCGCGATCAACAGCACGCGCATCAATTTGTACGACAGGCAGACCGGTGGACGATTCAAGCAAACCGGCCAACATGACCAGCAGGCCTTGACCGAAGATCATGGCGGCGCGGTATGCAGTGCTGCGAATGCCCACGAACCAAGCCTGTTGATGGCTCGTAAGCGAAAGCAGGTAGAAGCCGTCGGCCGCGATGTCATGTGTGGCGGAACAAATTGCCACGCCTGCCAGCGCCACGAGACTCCAGCGTAGAAAACTATCGAGGGGAATGGAGAAGGCGGCACACGCCAAGCCGGCCGCGATGAAAATCTGCATCACCACGACCCAGCCGCGGCGAGTGCCGATGCGTTGCACGAGCGGGCTCCAGAGTGGCTTGATCGCGTAAGGCAGGTAGAGCCAGCTTGTGTAGAGCGCGATTTCGGCGTTGCCGACACCAAGCCGTTTGAACATGATGACGGCGACGGTCATCACCACGACATACGGCACGCCTTGGGCAAAGTACAAACTGGGCACCCACCACCAAGGGCTACGCCCAGTGGCAACCTGTGTTTCGGCAGAGTCTGCACCAACGGCCATAGTTAGTTTGCGTTCTTGATGGTTGTTTTCACAGGGCGGCCGACGCGGCCGAGTCGCGATACGCCGGCGACGGTTACGGATTTGATTTGTTTACCGTCGTCGAGCGTTACGGCTTGGTGGACTTCAGAGCCGGGAACGATGAGGTTCTTCCAGCCATCGTTAGTCTGCACGCGGATGAGCCACTGCCAAGGCGGCTTGCCGCTGGCGTCGAGATCGATCGCCACCGAGTTGCCGCGGCCTTCGACGTTGATCTTCGGCTTGGTGGGCGTTTCGCGGCTTAGCCAGGGAGAATCGGGCACGAGGGCCGGTTCGGCGTAAACACCTGCTTTGAGTTTGTCGGCCAGGCCGTCGTAGTTGCCCATCAGTGCTTTCATGCTGAAATGGATGTTGCCGGTTGCGCCCGGCTGGGCGCGGGTAGCTTCGATTTGCCGGATGACTTCCTCGGCCGACCAGGCGGAGTTCGATTCGGGGGTGTTGGCCGAGCGGCGAACTTTCGACGTGAAGTTACCCGGCCACAGGTGGCGATTCTTGGCGTTTTGCTCTGTCCACCAGGCGAGCAGCTTGGGATAGCTTTGGCCTTTGCTATCGACTTGCCAGTAAAGCTGCGGGGTCATGTAGTCGAGCCAGCCTTCCTGGAACCAGAGGCGTGCATCAGCATAGAGCGTGCTGTATTGATCGAGGCCGGTGATGCCGGGGGGGTGGCCCGGACGCCAAATTCCGAAGGGGCTAATGCCGACTTGCACCCAAGACTTCTCACGTTTTACAGCTTCGTACATTTGCTCGACGAGCTGATTCACGTTTTGCCGCCGCCAGTCGTCGCGTTCGATTTTCTTGCCACGCTTCGTGGCGCGGGCATAGCTTTCATCATCGGGGAACGGAACCGTTTTGCCGTCCTTGACGATTTGATACGGATAGAAATAGTCGTCGATGTGGACGCCGTCTATATCGTAACGCTTCACGACATCGGTGAGCACGTTGATGAAGTGCTTGACCGCCTCGGGTTCGCCCGGGTCGAACCACAGGTAATCGCCGTATTGGCGGACGATATCTTTCCGTGTGTTGCTCGAATGATCGGGCGATGCTTGTTCGCGAGCGCCGGCCATGCGTACGCGGTACGGGTTGAACCACACGTGCAACTGCAAACCACGGCGATGGGCCTCGGTGATGGCGAATTCGAGCGGATCGTAAAACGGCTCCGGCGGTTTGCCCATGGTGCCGGAAAGGTAAGGGGACCACGGCTCGAGCTTCGAGGGGTAGAGAGCATCGGCCGCGGGGCGGATTTGGAAGATGATCGCGTTGAGGTTGAGCTCGACCGCTTTGTCGAGCATCGCCACCAGCTCGGCTTTCTGTTTGTCGGCAGGCAGACCTGGGCGCGAGGGCCAGTCGATGTTCGAGACCGTGGCGATCCACACGCCGCGAAATTCGCGGGGTACTTCGGGCGGCGCTTCGGCCGCTTGTACCGTGAAGCTAACAAGGCCTGTTAAGGCGGCTAAGAGAACGATTCCGACGAATTTGGCTCGATTCACGATGTACCTCTTGAAACGCAGTTCTCAGAGCGCCGCCCGTGGCAGAGTGCCGAGGGCTGAAGACCTCTAGGATAACTGAGTTTCGAGGCGCTTTTCAGGGGGCAGTGCGCAACTTGCTCACGTTATTGCGCATACGGGTGCCGCCAGCTAGAGTATTGCAACGGCTAGCGAATTATTCGGCGTCGGAGGGTTAGCCCAAACAAGATGGCGGCTGCGGCTAGGAGGGCACTTGTTGGTTCGGGGACGTTTCCGTTTCCACTGGAGCCGCCGCCAGATTCAGCTACTCGCCCGAAGTTTTCGCGCCATAGGTTGTAATGACCATCTCCAACCGTGCCGCTTAGGCTACCGCTATTCGGTAGTTCTTGTTCGGTGCCGTTGTACTTTTTCCAAATCACGTAATCGGCACTGTCAACCGTGCCATCGTTATTGAAATCTCCTGGGACACCGATGGGGAGCACGGCCAGGCTGATGACGGTCCCGGAATCGAGCAACTGGTATTCGAAGCCCGCAGGACCGACGGGTGTGCCCAGGTTCGCAACGTCGCCAACCAAGCTGCCATAGGCGATGAGCGGATAGACGCCGGGCGATAGTTCGCCGGTCGAATCGAGGATGCTCACAGAACCGGCGTTCAATTGAAGTTGGTTTAAGACTAGCAGCAGGTCTTGGTTGAAGCTGGTGCTTACATCGAACTGGAGTTGCGAACCGGCGTTTACGTTAAGAGAGCCGACAGTGAACAGGCCCACGCCGTTTCCGGGCGTTAGCGTTGAACCATTGTTCAAAGTAACGTTGCCAGAAACGGATCCGGAACCGCCGAGCGCGCCGCCGTTTACGGTTACCAGGCTTGTCGTGTTCACACCGTTCAGCATAAGCCCACCGGCGTTCACGGTGACATTGCCGAGCGTATTGTTTCCGGAAAGCGTTTGCGTGGCGGAGCCATTTTTAATTAGCGCTCCCGAACCAGTGATGAGGCCTGCAAAAGTAGTGTTGCCAGCGGTGCCACCTAACGTCAGATTTGCAGTTCCTCGTTGCAGGATGCCGCCGGATGTGCCGGCTAAACCGGCGATCGTATCGCTGATGCCGTTCATGTCGAGTTGGGCTCCGGCATTGATCGTAACCAGTGTGGCATCGTTCAAGCCCGAAGAATGACCATAGCGAAGCGTTCCGCCGTTAACCGTGACCGGACCAGTGAACGTATTGGCCGCATCGAGTCGCATGATACCGAGGCCAGCTTTCGTGAAGCCGCCGTTGGCAATCGGCACGGCCACAGAGAAATCGACATCCGCGGAACCGTTTCCGACCGTGAACGTTCGATTGCCGCCCATGAGGTCGAGCGTGCCAGAAGCAGCAGATCGCGTGATTGTGGCCGTGGCGTTATTCAGGGGGTTGATGATTACATCGCCCGTGACGGCAACCTTGGTCGCGGCATTCGAGATGAGATTGATTTTATCAAACGTAAGCGTGCCACCGGCGAGAGTAAATACTCTCTGAGCATCGACTTGCACCGTGTGGACCGTCAAGCTGCCGCCGCTGAGTGTGACAGGGCCAGAGAACTGTGCTGAGATCGGGCCGGATCGCAATGCGTTCGGGAAATTGGTGTTCGGGTTGTTATCAAAATCGTTGTTGTAGTTGGGGTTGTAGTTGATCGTAAGCGAACCGCCAGTGATCTCTAGCGCCTCGCGCATGTACATTTTGCGAATGTTGTGGGTGCCAGTCGAAATAGTGACGGTGATATTTGCATTGGGACGCTCAAGAATCACCGTATCGTACTGGCCGGAGGTGGGGCCTGTTCCGGCAGCACCGGGAAGGCGGGGAACAGGAAGAGGGCCACTGGCAAAAGGCGTTGCTTGTCCTGGGCCGGGGACGGGCGCAACTACCGATTGGCCACTGTTCCAGTTGGCCAGCGAGCTCCAATCGCCGCTCGAGTCATTCCACCAAACAGCGGGTACGAGCGTGTCACGCACAAACTCGATGTCGCCTTGGGAAATATCGCCGTCGACGGTGAGATCGCCGTGCGGGCCGAAGATTGCTTCGCCGCTGCTGTATTGCCAGAAGTGCCAAGGCTGGCTGTTGCCGTAGTCATCGAAAGGGCCGAAGAACCAACTGAGCGTGCCGCCAGCATCTTTAGGGTTTTGGTTTTGGATGTCTCCGGTGTAGGGGTTGCCGGTACCAGCCGGGTATCGAGCTGCGAAGAGGACCGGGAAGGCGGGCGACACCATGCTTGGCCCATTCGAAGACGGTTGAGCGAGTGCATTCCGGGTTGCAGCATTTGCATTCGAGAGGTAGTTCATGTAATTTCCGTTTGCATAAATCGACGGGCGGATTTGCATGACCTCGTAGATACGGTTGGAAAAATCGAGCGAGAATTGTGCTAACTGCTGGCCGGTGCGCTCGCTTTGTCCCGCTTCGAGGTCGTACATGGGCAGCATATAGCCGGGGCGCATGTAAATGCCAGCCATCTGCATGAAGTGGTCAGCTTCATCGGCACCGGTATTCGTGAGGATATCCGGGCGTGCAAAATGATAAGGGGCGGTCATCAACCCAGCGTTGGTCGCTCGGACCATGTTCTGAATGAACCGCGAATCGTCGTAGCGGCGAGAGAGAGTTTCCTGACTTGAATGTGGAGAAGGAGTCCCAGAGGTTTGACTCAGCCCTGTGGTACCGCCCCGCGTAGAACGAACGAATGCGTACACCCGGTTGCCGTTGTTATAAGCGTAGTTCCAAGCAGTTTGCGTGATCTCGCCTTGCCAGTACGAGACGTCTGTGCCGAGTGCTCTTTGGGCTAATGCGGGAGCGGCGGCGCTTGTCCAGGCTGCCGCGATGCACGCCATGATGACTGCGACGATGGTAATCTTGTGCGCGGAAAACGAACTCACTCTTCTCTCCTCTGTTACTTCAATCTAATCGTAGACGGCACGCGCGGTTGAAGGGGGGGATGTTAGGCGACCCTGGGGAGAGCAGATGTGTGGCACTGCCGGTTAAGAGTCGCCCGCGGCATGCGATTGAAGTAGCCTCTCTCATCGCAACCCTGTCCCGTAATTTGATTATGTTCCGCACGCCCTATTTGGGCAAGCAAATCACGCCAGGTGGGCGGTGGGATGGAGCGTGTTTTTTTCAGACATTTTCGAGTGATTGGCTAGGATCGCGCACCATGCTCGCGCATTCGCGCAGCTAAATGCTGGCCTGTTCTAAGTTGGTGGCAAAACTTCCTCTAGTTTCCTATCGAGTGGCGGTCGTTGAATTGGCGCTTTTGTCGTGGATGCTTACTCTAGCTTTAGGGCATAACTGGTTGGGGAACATTGGAGAAACCGCGGATGAATTCGTCAGGCCGGAAATTGATCGTTGGGGCGCAGTTGTTGGCCGTGCTTGGTCTCATGCTTTCTTGGCAGCCATTCGTGGGGAAACTTAATGCTCAGCAGCCTCGTGCGTTGGGGATCGACATCTCGGCTTGGCAGGGAAACATCTCGCAAACCACGTGGAACAACATCCGCAACGTCGAGAACCGCCAGTTCGTTTTTCTACGTGCAAGCCGAGGTGGCACGACCGGTTACTACAACCAGAGCGATGCCAACAACAACAATGGGCTCAACACGCTGTCGCAGCGGTACGATGATCCCTATTTCGTGCAGAACATCAACCGCGCGACGGCCGCCGGCATCTTTGCCGGGTCGTATCACTTCGGCCGGATGGACATTATCGAATCGACATTGAATTCCAATGGGATTCGCAACACGGGTATTGATGAAGCCGACCACTTTATGCAGATGGCAGGTGCCTGGATGCGTCCCGGCTATTTGGTGCCGATCTTCGATTTGGAAGCTGGTATCAGCCAACGCACGGGGCAGGAGCTAGCCGAGTTTGCGATCGACTTCTCGAACCGTATTTACGAGGTTTATGGCATCCGTCCCGGCGTTTACATCGGTGGCAATTACGCGAGCGACATTCAGAACGAAGCGAACACCGCAACGGAAACTACTCTGGTTGCTGCATACCCAACGTTGTGGATTGCCCGTTGGCCAAACCAAGCTAATCCTGACTCCATTCCCGTGCAGACTGCAAATCCGGGAGACTACACGACCAGCGTTTATGGTCCGTGGGACGACCCGCCAAACCCCGCCCATCCCTGGGATTTTTGGCAGTATGCCAGCACGGGCCGTTTGCAGAGCTTTAACAACGGTGGAAGCAATCTCGATTTCGATGTGGCCAACGGCGGCACCGAGTTTCTGAAAGACCACCTGGTGCCTGCGTTGTGGGTGAGCGATTCCAGTGGCGATTGGAGTGAACTGACGAAGTGGAATAGTGGCCAGACGCCAGTGGCACCAGTAACCGGTCCCGGCCAGGTGGCACCGATCGGTACGCAAACACTGCCGACTCCACGCCTGCCGGGGGCGGCGGGGTCGGGCGTTACTTCGGGCCAGAACGACACCGTGATCCTGGATCGCGGCGCGGCAAACCCGACGATTACGTTATCGTCTGGCACGCACAACATTCGGAAACTGTATGTTCGCGAAGCACTGAACATCACGGGCGGCACGCTGACGATCAATTACGATAACCCCAAGTACGCCGCGAATGATCCTCTTCGGGATCCGTCCTCGACTGCAATTTCAGCCCAATTCTCCGCGCCAGTTTCCATGAGCGGGACGGCTAGCATGAGCGTCTATCGCTTGCAGGTCGATGCGGGCAATGCGTTCACACTAGGTGGCGGCACGCTGACATTCAACCAAATCGACCTCATGCCGCACGCTTCCACGCCTGCGGCAATCACGATGACAGGGCATGTGAACTTCAACCCGTATGAAAACGGCACGGCAACGATTGCCAACGGTGCCGGAGCCGGTGCCAGCGGCTTTCTGGATTTAGGGGGCGAGCCTCGCATCTTCAGCGTATCCAACGGGGCGTCTGCCATCGACATGGCCATCCAGGTGCCAATTACTAATGGCGGTCTGACGAAAACCGGCTTCGGCACGCTGGCTTTGACGGGCAGTAATTCTTATTTGGGCGACACCGTGGTACAAGCAGGCCAGCTTAATATCGGGAACCCGTTCCTCGCGGATTCGGCCGATGTGTATGTTCATGGAGGCTCGGTGCTGCATCTCGGTTTTGCCGGAAACGATATCGTGCGTGGCTTGGTCCTCAACGGCTTGCCACAGCCGGAAGGTATTTGGGGAGCGGAAGGCTCGGGTGCCCAGTTCACAAGCTCGCTGCTTTCCGGCATCGGTTTTCTCCACGTCACTTCGACTCCTCCGCCTCCACCTCCGCCGGGGCTCGGCAATGTGCTTGATGACTTCGAAATCGACGAAGGTCATTTCAATCGAAACTATAACTTCTCTCCCGTTTCCCAGACGTTTGGGCTATCGAATGCCACCACCATCGACCGCGTCGAAACCGAGCATCAAGGGTTTGGCATTGCCTCGCAAGAGTTGAATCTTGTATCCGATGGTTCTGCGAATTGGCAGCTTCGCCATAATTCCGGGATCGGTGCGATCGCCCACCCGGATGGCAATGTGCCGCTACAGGCCACCGGCTACGTTGGTTTCTGGCTCAAGACGGCTGATCCGGGCGTCACGGCCTGGATTGGCATTGATGATCCGCAAGACAATACGGCTTTGGAATGGGGAACCGAGTTGGAGGTTATTGCCGACAACGAGTGGCACCTCTACCAATGGAACCTGGCGGACGCCAATGAATGGATTGCATTCGCGGGGGGGGCCAACGGGCAAATCGACAATGCAGTCGTGACGATCGACTCGATTTGGTTCAAAGGCGCGGGCGACGCTAAGATTTATTTGGATACGGTTTCTCACAATCCGAATGGAATGCTGGCCGCCTATATTCCGGGCGATTACGACCGTAACGGTGTCGTTGAAGCCGCGGATTACGACATCTGGCGAAACGCGTTCGGCCAATCGGTCGCTCCTGGTGCCGGTGCGGACGGCAATGGCGACGGGGTGGTCGATGCGGCCGATTTCGTGCTCTGGAGGAAGATGGGTGTCCCAACGGCAGGGGCTGGTGGAGCGGTTCCTGAGCCCTCTAATTTGCTTCTGGTTCTCGTGGCTTGGGCGGCAAGTTCGATACCGTGGCGTCGGCGATAGCCCCACAAAAATAGCCGCTTCGAGCAGAAGTTCGAAGCGGCTATGGAAATCGATCGTTCCGCGTTTGACGCGTCGTCGGGTTATCGGCGTGAGAAGCGCCTGCGGCTGCATAATGCAAGCAGAGTGCTCAGCAGTGGAAGCGAAGCTGGTTCTGGAACATTGATGACTTCGAGGAGCTCCCATTTAACGGCGTCGGCCAGCATATTGCCGAAAGTATTAACGTGCAGGTTGCTCATATCGACCATGCCGCCGACGCCACTTGTGAATACGAATGTCCCTAACGAGACCCATTCGTTGGGGTCTGCCGATTGGTCGATATCGATTTGGGTGACCCCGCCGGCGTGCGTGACTTCGTAGAGAATCGGATTACGACGGCTGCTAATCGGTCCCCAGGTTACGAAGACTTCATACAGGCCGGTGTCTGGGAGATTGGGCGCGAAAATCGCGTGCTGTTCACCGACCCCCTCAAGAAAGGTGCTGACACTTCGTGAGCCAATATTGGGCGTTAAGCCAGGTGCCGTGCTTTTGTTTGAGTTGTCGGCCCAATGGACATCGGTAGTACTGGGGGTTTCCGAATACATTGCATAGTTCAAGCCGCCAGGCCGACTTTCGATGATGATCGCGGCATTGGCTGAAGTTGCAGTGAGCAGGCTCCAACCTATCACCGCCACCAGCGGGCAGAGATGTAGCTTGGAAACCAGCCTGCCGGCAAGCATCAAACAGCGCGCTACACGGATTGAGGTTAACTTCGAGTTCGATTGGAAATTCATTAGCGGCCTCCCTAGATGGAAACGAAAAAGCTACGCAGGCCACTCTAGTTAGAGGCTAATGACACAGTCAATAAAATTATTGCGATTTCCTAGAAGTTTTTTTGGGGGGCTCAAAGCGGACGGCCTCAAATATCTCTAAGGAACTCGAACCAAACCGTCTGAGAGAGGGAGACAGTCCCATTTTGCTCCGAAGACTCCGCGAAATTGCGGACAGTCCCCGCCGGTTTGGTTCGAGTTCCTAAAGGAGTCGTCGGCGATGGAGCCATGTAGCGGCGAGTCCTAGGCCAAGTAGGGCGATCGACGCTGGCTCGGGGATCGCCGGGATGAATTCCAGACGCATGTTATCGAAGTAAGCCGGGGTGTTTTCATTGCCGAGACCCGAGCCCAACAAGATACGGTCGTATTGTTGTGGGCCGTTAGCAATAGCAATTTCACGTTCGGCAAGCATCCCATTCACGTAGTAATCGAAAATGGTGTTCGTGCCGGTGGTCGAGATTTCAACTTTCAGGTTTCGCCATCCGGCTGTGGTGGAACGATTGCCAACGCCGAAATCATTTAGCTTGAAGAAAGCACCCGATCCCGTACCGCTTGAGTGTTCACTTGGTCCTCCTTGTGCGTCCACTATCGGGTGGGCATACCCGAGGATGCGGGCCATATAATATTGGCCCCCGCTATTACTGGCCCCCTGGTTGTTGCTGAGGCCCATGGAAAGTGTCTGGCCGACTGGAGCAAGACCAGGATTTGCGCCTAATTGCAAATGAGCGTAATTGCGTTGAGGTTCGCCGGTAGGGTTGTCATCCCAGAAATCAAAACTCCAAACCAACTTATCGCCGATGCCGATCGCGGGAGTGGGAGAGGTTAGGATTAGTGCATTGCGTGACTGGTTGTTAGAGGTTGTCCCTGGAACCTTGACGGATTGGTTTGCGCTAACGAATTGCTCATTAGAGAGTTGCCCACTCACAGGGGCTGACGAGCCGATGGGATCCCAAATGGCTTCGAAAGCAGCTTGGCTTGCGTACTCGAAGTCGTCGTTGACGATGACCGCCGCGGTCGCGCTGTTTGAAGTTAGAAACCCGGAACTAAGCACGATTGCCAACCCAAGGGCGACAGTGAGCCTCAATGAGATGTTGCGGAATCTGATGTGATCGTGCCGAGCGAGTACGCGTTTCGAGCTATTTTGATGGGTCATTAGCAGCCTCGAAGGTTTGAAGTGATGCTGCTCAATCTAGTGAGGTGCTGTTTCTAAAGTCAAGGAAACTTGGGGGGAGGACAAAAATTAAAGCCGGGTCGTGGGTTTAGTTCGGTCCGTCGAGCAATTGAAGTTAGTCTAAAAATGAAAAAGCCGCGCCAGGATGGGCCTGACGCGGCATAAACAGGATGATTTAAGGGACTAGCTGCGGCGACGAATCGCTAGAGTACCAATCATGCCGAGACCTAACATGAGTAGGGTTGCAGGTTCGGGTATGACGGCGGGACTCAACAATTCCCACATCACCCCCGAAGCGCGCTGAGAAGTAAAAGACGCGCTATTGGCTTTCATGTTTACTGTGTAAGTATTGCCTTGTGTTAGATCAACCGTTCCAATCAGTAACCATCTATTCGTACCACCTTGGCCTGAAGGGGTGAAAGGATTGGGACCACCAGCATTACCGTTCACATCGACCGGGTTGAGAACAATTGGCGCGTCATCGCTGGTAACCGTAATTGTTGAGCCTGCAACATTGACGTTTGCGGAGCCTGGCCAAGTGATATACACATTATAAATACCTGACACTCCACCCACTAAGCCAGTAGCGGTTTGAGGTTGAACAGTTACGCCACTTGGATTGCCTGGAGGATCGATTCGTCTGTCACCAAGTGCTTGCCCTGCGGTATATACGGTATTATCCGCATCCACTCCGGGCGTGTACGAGAAAGTCCAACCGTTAATATTAGCTGGGGAAAACCCCGCAGCTGTGGTACCAAGAGCGCTTTGTACGCCACTAAGGCCAGCCGCAGTACCAACTGCCGAGACATTTGGTGCCCCATCTGGGCTGGAAAAGTTGGCGTAGGCTTTACCGTTTGCGTGCGGTTCAACAATAAAGGCGGCGTTTGCGGCGGGTAGGCCGCAGAGGGCGGCGAGGAACGCCGCGGTTAGTAATGTGAGGCTTTTCATTAGCAAATTCTCCCAACCAAAAAGGGTTACAGTGTTCGTCAATCGAAGTGTGGAGCCAAGCCCCCCGAGGGCATAGTCCTATCCTTGAGAATAACCAGTGGAACCGTTAATGCAACGATAATCTGCGCAGTTTATTCTCGTTATTTCGCAGGGAAATTGGGGTGCTTTGCCAGAGGTGAGCGGTGAGACGACAGAGGTTAGGGGGCATTGGGGTGGAATCGGGGTTACGTATTGGGGGCGCTAAGCCGCAAGCGGCGGAGGGGTATTCGGGCGGCAGCAAGCTCGGGTGGCCATTTCGTATGTGTACTAATATACACATTCGGTGGCCGTTTTCAAGTGGTTGTTTTCGGCCATTGGGAGAATTTAACCACGGGGCACGGAGGATGAAGCAGGGAGCGTGGAGCAAGGAGTAGAGAAGCAGAGTTTTTGAACCACGAAGTATGTGGGTTTTGCATTGCGTTCAATTCACCACGATGCATTCTTGGTGGGTAGAGCGCCAGGCTCCCCGCCGGTCATAGACCGGCGGCTAAATGGGTTGGCAGCCACAATTCGTGGGTGCGGAAGCACACGCGCTACGATTGGTTTTTTCAACTCCTGGGGCGTTGCCCCAGCTACCCGACGAGGTGTTTTCGGCATGCAAGCTTGAAAATTGCTCTCAATGCCTTCGAGATTTGAATGGCCTATTGCAGGTCGAAGTTGATGGGCTCGGAGTGGTCGTCTGCCACTTGGGCGGCGAGCTTGCTCTTTGCCCGAGTGTTGTACTCGGGAGGCAGCGTGATTTTTGGCTTTGGGAGGGGGGCCCCTTCTTTGTAACCGGGTGGCAGGGGCTCGGTGTAGTTGACGGTGACCGTGTATTCGCCCGGGGCAAGGTTCGCGGTGTAGGTCCCCTCAGCCGAAAGGGGAACATTGACGGGCCGGCCGGTTACGGGAAAAAATGTCACCGAGCCATTCGCCAGCGCCTGTTCGCGATAGATGACGCGTCCTTGGACGGGGACCGTACCATCTGACGAGCCACAACCAAGTGCGCTGCTTAAGAGGATAAGGCACGCGACGATCGAACCAGAATTGGGCAGGCCTCGAAAAGACATAAGGAAACACAAGAAGCCTCTTCGTGGATCTTCTGTGGGGATGATCACTCTGCGGCCTCCACTTCCATCTGGTCAATACGAGTCGCCGACGGCTTCATCGCCATTGCGCGACGCCATGGCTAGCCATATTCTGGTATCGAGATCGTCCGGCAAGAATCTGACGCCGCCATCGCCCATGACAAAGTTGGCACCGCCTCGATGCATGCTGCCGAAGGGTAGATCGTTAACGGATATCTGCTTAGGGTTGCTTGGGCCGATGGTTGGCCTATCGCCCATGTCATTCTGATGATCCATATAGGCATTTACCATGGGATCGTGATTAACGGGCCAACGATCCGTGATATTCTTGCTGGCAAAAAATGCAGTTGACGGCTGTGGGCCAGACGGCGGTGCACTATCTCCTCGCGATCCGCCTGAAGGCGGGTCGGTTGGTGCTACCCAGTAGGCACCGATCATCCACGCACGGATTTGATAGTATCGTTCGCCTACCATCAATGTTTTACTTAGGCCATCCGTGGCTTGCTTAAGCTTCACAGGCCATCCCTGGATTAGTAATCCATCGTAATTATTAGGACCGAATAGTCCTCCGGCGCTAGCGCTTACACAATATTGGCCTGGAGTTTTTACTGAAGGACACCTTCCTTCGCGTGCATAATACGAGCCTGCGACACCGGAATAGCTCATGCCCTTGCGATTTTGGTTTCCAAATTTTTCGAGCTGATTGCGTAGCTCAGGATCGCTGGGGCATAAATACATTGGCAGCAGGAGCGAGTTGAGAACGTCCATGCCCGCTCCATATGCGTCGCCACTTGCCTTAAATCGGGCAATAGCATCTTCACTGACCGTACTTTCTTCTATGTAGGGCAGTATCAGGACTGTCCACGCTAAACCACTTTGTTGTGCTCCCTTGGCTATCGTCGAGCCGGGGGGCAATTCTTTCTTCGACGACTCGTAATTCAAACATGCCAAGCCGATGTTCTTAAGATTGTTCTGGCACTGAGAGCGTCGTGCGGCCTCGCGAGCAGCTTGAATAGCAGGCAGCAAGAGTGCGACGAGAATGCCGATGATGGCAATTACTACCAACAGCTCGACAAGCGTAAAACCAGCTTGTACGTGCATGCGATGTTGGCTTCGATTGGTTGATTTTGTTCGTTTCATGAACTGCCTGCCTTTTCAGTCGGCGGAGAGGAGATCGTATGTTGCCGTTGACATTCAGGTTCCCGGCGATGGCTCAACCTCAAATTTTAGGTCGCGGATGTTGCCGTCCACCAAGACCTTGATTGGCGTTGTGTGCGGCATGGAGTATTTTTCATGAACCAGTGATTTCTGATCCGATAGGCTTTTTTGTACAAGGAACGTTACCACATATTCGCCGTGATGTACGCCATCACCCTGTTTACGAGTAAACATCTCAAACGTGCCGTCCGCGTTGATAGTGCCGGTAGCGCCCTTGCGCACTTGGGCCGTGCTGTCCTGGGATGGCTGGAATCGTACGAGGGCTATCGCGCCTTGAGGCACCGAGCCGTCTTTGTAAAACACGCTGCCTTTGACTTGAGACATCGGCGGTCCGTGATTGCAGCCCGCTATCGCACATAGGGTTGCCGAAGCCAGCACGACTAATAATGCGGCGCGCGGCCAATCCTTGATTCTGGACCGCTTTTGTAATTCAAGTTCTGCCATTACTTCACAATCGCTATTGTTTAGGACACCCAGCAGGCCCGCCTCGAGATCCACCGGCAACTACGCCGTTCCAAGGGCCGCCGCGTTCACCATCGGCGCTGAGGAGCATTTGGTCCCAAACGGTGCAGCATTCGCCATAACAGCCGCTCGTTTCCACGTCTTCTGAAATAAATTGTACACTGCCGTCCACCATGGCGATGTGGACGCCGCCGGGGTGCTTGCTTCGAGACGTTGCCTGCATGAATGCAGTTCCGCCGTTAACGCTCATGCATTCGATGTGCGCGACAGGATGGGCACCGGCATTGTTGCACGTCAGGCCGCCTCCCGTAGAGGCGACGAGATCGGCATAGACATCGTCCGAGCTGGCCGTGCAGAAATTAGGCCCGTTGGCGTCGCCGCCCGAGCCATGCATGGCAAGCAGGCTTGCGCCAGCATGCCCCAGCGCCCATACGCCGCGAGCGTCCTGCTCGGTGAGACCCGCGCGGATCTCACCGAGCATCATCGTCTTGCTGGTACCGTCGATAATCTGACTTAACTTAACCGCCACGTTTGGTCCCATGACTCCTCGAAAGCAGCCAGCGTCCTTTCCGCTCCAGCCTTCACTTCTGCGACCAAAAAGTTGCGCTGTCGGTGTGGAAGCAACACCTTTAACAAGGAACGACCGGCCTGCATTCGCCGCGTAATTCGAACGCGCCCAATTGCCGTTTGGCGCCCCGTGCGGGGACCCCGTGCGGCCTTGATATTTCACTTGGTTGTAAGAATCGCTGGGGCACAGCAACGCAGGGATCACCGTTCCTCGCGCCTCGACATTGCGATTCCCGGCACCAGGTTGGTTGACACCGACACTAAAGTCGAAGGCATTGAACAAAACCTCTTCTTCCATGTATGGAAGAACCTTGATGATCCAATTCGGTCCATATCGATCGAGCGTCTGGATCGTTCCGCCCGTATCCGAAACTCCATCCTCGTTTGCGTCAGCGAATGTCATTCCCTCGGGAAGAATCCTCCTGCTCGATTCGTAGTTCAAGACGGCCAATGCGGCATTATGGATGTTGCTTGTGCATTGTGCGCGCCGCGCCGCTTCGCGCGCTGCCTGAATCGCGGGTAACAACAAAGCTACGAGGATGCCGATGATCGCGATAACGACCAACAACTCCACCAGGGTAAAGCCCAAAAATGCTGGACCACTTCGGGAAAGTTTCGAGTGGGTCGAATTTTGGTGGTTTGCTCGCATCGAGCTTGGATTCATCTTCACACCTCTTGTTGCTATAGAATGCCGGGCGCAATGAGAAAAGCCGTGCTTGCGCAGATGGAATAGCAGCTTTTACTATTCTATCCACTTCCAGGTATGAGAAGCAACGAAAATGACGCGCAGGGGTTTCACGCATTCGCGCAACGAGAGGGGGGCTAAGTCGCGAGCGGCTGGGGCACCAATGAAAAACCCCGGGACCATCATGAAGATGATCCCGGGGTGAAAGGTTTTAACAGTTAGCTGCAGGGGTTATCGTGATCGGCGGAAGCCGGCGAAGGCAGTGAGGCCGAGCATGATGATGGCGAAGGAGGCTGGTTCTGGCACCGCCCCACCACTGCCGGCACCTGGGGAGGCTTGGCCGAAGGTGGTCTTCCAGGTGTTGAAGCCAGCGGGATCGCCACCGAAAGCGGAGGGGTTTTTACGCCATAAAACATAATCTGCCGCATCTACCACGCCGTTGTTATTGTAGTCGCCATCGGGTGCTGAAGCGCCGGTGACTGACAACGTGATGACGCTTCCGGTGTTATTCAGAGCGTAGCTAAACCCAGATGGAGTGGTGCCTAGAGCCAAGTTGGCGAAGTTACCGCCAAGCGAACCGGCATAGTCGATTAGAGTGTAGTTGCCGACTGCCAATCCACCTGCATTGCTGAGGTTAACCGTGGTGGCACCGGCGATGTTGAGGCCGTTACTCAGAGTCACGTTGAGCAAGTCGCTCGTGCCGGGAGCACCCAGTTCGAAGTCCAAAATGGACCCCGCATTCAGCGTGAGACCACCATTCAGGGTCAAGGTTCCGATACCGCTACTTCCTGGGGCGACATGGGCGTCGGAATTGACAGTTGCCGCGCCGCTGACACTACCGGTGCCACCGAGAGTACCGCCGTTGACGGTCACGGCACCGGTCGTGTTGGTTCCGTTGAAGATTAGTGAACCAGCGTTGACGTTCACCGGGCCGAGCGAATTGTTGCCGGTGAGGATTTGCGTGGCCACGTCAGCAGCACCGCCGGGCAGGGCTCGTCCCTTATTGAAGTTGCCGCTACCTGTAATGGTGCCTGCAAACGTACGCGTGCCGGTTGCGGCGGCCAGCGTCAAGTTACCACTGCCTTGAAGAACCTGGCCGGTGGTATTTCCGGCGTCGCTTACCAAGCCGCCGAACGTGTCGTTGATATTGTTCATATCCAACGTGGCACCGTTGTTCACCGTCACTGGAGTCAACGTGCCGAAGCCGGCGAGGGAAGTACCAAACCGAATGGTGCCACCGTCGATGATGACGCCGCCGGTGTTCGACCACTCGCCGGTGTAGTTGGTGACGGTGGAGCCCTCCGCATGTACGGTTTGGCTAGAGTCCAGCGTCAGCGTGCCACTGCCAACTTTGCGGAACGTTCCGGCACCAATCACGCGCCCAGCGTAGCTGGTGCTGTTATTATCTGAGCCGGCCGTAAATGTTTGGGCGGCAGCAATGCTGACCGTGCCGATAGTAGTTACATCTCCTGGTACCGCACTACCGGTCGGAGGTGTGACCGTAACACCGCCGCTAAAGTTAGGGGTTGTCAGCGACGTGGTGAGTGTGAGCGTGCTGCTACTAATCACAACGTTCCCATTGAATGTGCTCACATTGCTGGCGTTACTCAGCGTGGTGCCACCTGTGCTGACGCCATGATTTAGGCTGGTGGGAGAGAGTAGGGTGCCAGTCACAGTGATGGTCCCCGAACCAGTCAGCGGGCCTTGGAAGTTTACCACCCCGGCACCGCCATTTTGGAACGTACCACCATTTGGTGTGACGGTGACACCGCGGTTTGCGCTTAAAGTCAGAGCGACACTCGAACCGATTTCTCCACCGTCAAGTGTAATCGCGTCAGTCAATAACGATGGTGGCGTCGCGCCAAAGCCTCGTTCCCACTCAGGGACTGCCGTGCCGGAACTGCCAACTCGATACAGACCTTCCTGGATCACGAGCTTTTCAAACGAGAAATTGGCAAGTTGCGCGCCTTGGACGCGGACTTCGCCGGCACCGGTCTTAATCAGCGTGCCGGCACCGGCTGTCGGCGTGCCACCAACACCGAGGATCCCGTTGCCGACGCCAGGAGTATAGATCGTGCATTGGCAGTCGGTGGGGGTTCGGGCAACGGTGTCGTCGTAATGGATGGTGCCGCTACCGTTAATTTCCAGGGCTTTCGCGGCGAAAATAAAACTCCCCGCATGGCCGAAGTTATTCATTTCATAAGTACCACCGGCCAGCGTGATTTTACCGGCTGCAGCGCTGATGTTGGTTACTGTGGTAACGCCCAGTTTCGCACCGGTGTTGATTGTAACTTGCGGTGTATCAATTACACCGCTGAGAACCTTAACGTACCCTTCTTCAAACAGTACCGAGGCCGCACTCTGAGTGCCTGCAACCGTAAGATCGACATCTACAACAGGATCGCCGACCACGTTGCTGCCGGCTGAAAAAACCGCATGATCTAGAGCGTTGGTCCAGGCAGAAAGGGTACCAGCGGCACCGCCCGTGGGGTCGGTGTTCCAGTTGACATCCGTCCCACTCCAAGTACCGTCGCCGAAGCCGCCTTCATCCTTTCCCCCGTCTGCCGAGCCATTGACGTCCCAATATAAGGTGCTTTGCGCTAGCGCCGCGGCCGGTGCCAGGGCCAAACACAGTAAGCCCGCCACCAAACATGTACAACGTTTCATTAGATTCTCCACCCTCGATGCAGGATTTGTCTGGATAAGCCGCTACGGCGGGAGCTCCAACCGAAATGGCCCTAATCTTCAGAATAACCCGCGTAGTCAGCCACGCAAATGAAATTGTGCGCAGTTTTTTCTCGTTTTTTCGCAAAGTAACTTGGGGTGAATAACCGTCATTGTGGGGGTTGCGGCTGTTTTAAGGGAGCTTTCGCTGTTTGCAAAAGTTCTGCATCGTGTGTTGGTGGGCGTCGAAGTGTCTGCATGCTTTTTGTCCTGGGAGGGAATTTTAATGTGCATGCGCAGCGCATGTGCGGAGATCGATCCCGCTGGCTTGGAGGAGCGTGACGTGGACTGCTAAGCGCGTGGATGGCTGCCGGTTGCTCGGATTTGCTTTGAGGGTGTCCGGGAATTCGAGATGGCACGCTACGCGCTGTCGTCAATTCCCGCCCCCGCCTGCGTGAAGGCAAGCCTGCGCGGGAATGACGCGTAAAGGTGTGTCACAGGCGTTTGAGGCACACGCGGTTAACCTCCTACGGCTCCACAGGAGTTGAATTCCCGGACACTCACACACCACTCACTTAACTTCTTATCCTCTTCTTTGTCGGTGCGCGTACGCTTGTGTTGTTGAGCGCTAGGTGGCTGCTGCGGTTGGGATTTTTCGATGCCTAGTGTGGCTGCCGCAAAGCCCCGTGCGAGCAGTGCCGTTCGTGTTCACGGATTGCGTTGGTGATGGTCGTGCGAATCGAGCCGGTCCCTCAATCGCACAGGACTGCAAATAGGCGTTAATCCAAGTGTCGTTGCGGCAAACAGCGGTAGGGAGGCTTGCGGTAGACATCGGCCCAAATGGTGTTAAGATAAGGACTTAAGTCTTCCATTCGGAGGGTAAGCGAATGGCTAGCGGCCACACTGGAAATGTGGTGCCGGGAAACCGGTTGTGGGTTCGAGTCCCATGCCCTCCGCTTTCTTTCTCACCGTCATCGCAAGTACTGATTTTTCAGCTAGTTGCGTTGACGCTTTTGATTGACCCAGTCGACTGAGTCAATGACTGGGTCAATCGAGCGGATTGGTGCCGTATCTCTCGGCGGCCCGAACGTCCTCCAATCAAGTTATTGCGGGGCATTTACGAGCCGGTGACCCGCTGGCCGGCATTTCCCAATAGATCCAAGCCTTCCATGTGGCGTCGCGCCTCGGCGTCGCACATGTGGTATGGAAGGAGTTCGTCAAGCTGGCCGCGCGACATCCGAAACGGCCCGCGTGGATTGTAGATGAGCAGGGCGAGGTCGAAGTTCTGCCTCATATAGCAGAACTCACGAATTGGGAGAACAAACAGGCCGAATCGCGACTCCGAAGCAAAACTATCTTGCTTCCGCATGACATCGGCGGACTGACCAAGCAAGGCATGCTCGATGGTGATTTTCCGCCGTCACCCAAACAAGGTGAGCCACCTGCCGCTATCGATGATGACGTTTCTGATCAGTGGTCTGACGACAAGGGCCCAATGCGGGAACGTCAATGGAAGATGCCAGAAGACGAAGTTGATCCGCCCACCAAGATGAAGCTCGTCTCCCAGATCGTATTGACAGATACTGACGATGAAGAGAGCGAGCCGATCAGGATGTGGCATTGGTTCGTCCGCATCTTGGCAGCCGACACCGATGCCCGAAGTAGAAAGCCCCACTACGAACTGGTCCCACACCTAAGCGACGCAAAAAAAGAGGCAACACAGTTCGTGTTGGGACTTTCTCTCGACCCAGAATTACGCAAAGCCGTCATCCTCGCGGCGGAGTTTCACGATCTGGGCAAGGAACGCGAGCGATGGCAGCGTGGCATCGGCAATACCGGCTATCCCCAGACCAAGGCGTGGGCTAAGTCAGGCAAGCGACGCGGAAGGATTGAACGCTCAACATACCGGCACGAATTCGGATCGATGCTGGACATCCAAACCCTTCCGGCATTCAAAGCTCTCTCAGACGATTCACGCGAGCTGGTTCTGCACCTGATTTCCGCGCACCACGGTCGGGCGCGGCCGCATTTCACACCGGATGAATGTCTCGACGACAATCACTGCGGAGAATCAGCAAGTCAACAGCCACTCGAAGTCCTAAGACGCTTCGCCCGCCTCCAGCGAAAGTATGGCCGGTGGGGCCTAGCCTACTTCGAATCCCTTGTCCGTACCGCCGACTGGGCCGCCAGCGCGAAGGCCGAAGAGGGAGGCGCAAAATGAGCAACAAGGAACCCAACATTAGGGTCCCCGTCGACCTGACCAACCCCGGCCAGTTCTTCGCCTGCTGCGGGTTGTTGGAGTTGGCGGATCGGCTGTGGCGGGGGGCGGAGGGGTGGTTTAATGACGACCACTTTCTGATCTCAGGCCCTCAGGAATGTTCGCTATCCACGCTGCTAAAAGCGCTCACGGAATCCACCGTAGTCAACACGATGACACCGGTGCAAAACGCGCGGCTCGAAGAATTATCGGCAATGAAGAAAAAACAGCGTGAAGCGGTGCTTGGTCTGGAAAACGAAAAGAAGTTGCTTGAATCGCTCCGTCGTGAATTGCCGATCATACTCACTGGCACCGTCTCGTTTCTCATCGACTGGTTTTGCGACGAGTTTGCTGGCGGATCCCGATTCAAGACATGGGCGGGGCAGCAGTCCGTGTTGGATATTGCCAGAGCCATGCATCGCGGAATGGCTGGTACGATAAGCGAATCCGATTCATCGCTGTGGAGTAACGCACGCGGCATCGGTCTGCCGTTCAACTTCGATTCCGATCTTGGCGGGCAAGGCTCAGCGCTCGACATTGGCTTCAGCTTTGATCCACTTGCGGGCAGTGAAGCGACGCGTATTGAAGGCACTTGCAAACCTGCCCTTGAGTTCCTCTGCTTCATCGGGCTTCAACGATTCCGTCCGCGCGAGATTCCGCGAGAAAACCGCTTCGTGTACGCTGCCTGGCGCTGTCCATTGTCGCCATCCGTCGCGTCGGCAGTCGCATGCGGCGCGATAGACATTGGCGATGAATTGTTGCAGGAGTTCAAATTGCTCTATCGAACCAAATACCTCAAAAATTTCTTGCCTGCTATTCCATTCCAAGGAGAACGTAATGAGTGACCTGAACAAGTACGACAATTGGCTAACGAGCGACTTCACTGCCGCGATCGTCATCCGTGAGCCGCTCGTGCCCGTCGAAGGCGCGGACGGGGTAATCTTTCCCGCAACCTTTGCCGCTGCTGAGGACAAGAAGGTGTTTCCGGGCGGGTACAATATTGACCCGCCGCCGGAGACAACAACGACTATCGTCGAGGTTGATAAAGATGGGTCCAAGAAAGTCACGGTAGAGGCGAAGATCAGCGAAAGGAACGTCTGCCTTGTTGATAGCGTTGGTTCGCAAGCCAATCGTATCGAGCCCATCTTTGCCAAGCCGGAGTATGCGGGCCTCGTGCCGCAGGTTGTGATCACCGCCGGCGAAAAGTCTGTGAATTTGCTCGAAGCCGGCCACCGCGCGGGCGATGCGATTGTCCGTTGCACGCCGCTCCAGAAGACTCTACAAGACGCGTTCAAAGCTGTGCTGCAAGGCAACGCGCTCCAGATGGCGAAGGTAGCCCCAACTTCGCTAGTCTTCGGCGCGTGGGATTCGCGCGACACGCAGGCCAAACTACCTCGCCTTGTTGCGTCAACGATTCGCGCATTTAACGTCCAGAAGCTGACACGTTCCGCACAGTTTAATCCGTCGGCCGACTATATCGGGCTCGGATTGTTAGAAGACACGGCTGACAAAAAGACCAAAGACGCTTATGCCGAACGCGGCTTCATTCATGTTCCTGCGACTGGCTCCCACGGTGGCGTGATCGCCAATGGCGGCATCCGTCGCGACGTTACTCTCAGTCTCGCCGCTCTCCGCTTGCTCTCGGCAGGCGACGACGCAAAACAAAACCTTGCACTCCGCAGGTACGTGCTTGGCCTTTCACTCGTCGCACTCACCGCACCGCCGCAGGCGTATCTCCGCCAAGGCTGCAATTTGGTGCCAGATATCAACAACCCGCGCAAGGTCACGCTGGTCAATGCCGATGGCTCGCGCGAGGATTTTAACCTCACGCACGAACAGGCCATTGCTTTTGCTAAGCAGGCAGCGAAGGAATTCGGCATCGGCGAAGCACAATCGGTGAAGTTCGACTCCAACCTTGCGAAGAAAGACATCACTGGTGAAGGCGACGTGAAGGCGACGCGTAAGAAGACTGCCAAGGCTGCCGCGGAACCCAAGCCGGAGTAATCATGTCGAATATTCTCTGCATCAGCTTCCGCTTCATCCAGCCATATCCTGTTTATCATGGCCGCGCCGACGGTGACGACCCCGAATGGCCGCCGTCGCCGATGCGGGCGTTTCAGGCGCTGCTCAACGCCGCCTGTCTGTGCATGCGCGGCAAGCCTCTGCCGCCCGACGTGCGATCGGCCCTTCAAACGCTCGAAGTGTTGCGGCCTTCTATCATTGCGCCGCGCGCCACTCTCAGCACTATCGGTCATCGCGCGTACGTGCCTCATAATCAGACCGACCTCGTGACGGCCGCCTGGAACCGTGGCAATGCCGATGCCAGCATTGCCTCTCACCGTATCGAAAAGGATTTCCGCCCACACCTTATTGAAACTATCGGCGACGAACTCCCCGCAATCCACTACCTATACCTACTCGACGCAACCAATGCCGATCCGACCGAATTACTGAATGCTATTCGCCCCTCCGCCCGCTCGATCCACTGCCTCGGGTGGGGGATCGATCAGGTCATCGCGGACGCAACGCTTGTCGAGTCTGCATCAAGGCAACCCAACGGCGAGAGATGGATGCCCACGCCGCGCGGCGGCAGGCGACTTCGCGTTCATCGCAATGGCTCGCTCGACGCCCTTACTGCGCGACATGACAAGTTCCTCAATCGCTTGATCAACGGCGACTGGACGCCCGTTCCTCCGTTGAGCGCGATGGATCAGATTTGTTACCGCCACGACAGCGATCCCGCTCCCCGTCCCCACGCAGTTTTCAAGCTCATTGACGAAAATGACGACACCGTTTCCTATCCCCCATCCAAGCTCATCCACATCGCCGGAATGGTTCGTCATCTGGCGATTGGGGCGATGGAGCGCAATCCACCGCGAGAATTGTGCGGGCGAAACTCGGCCGAGTGGCTTCGCGCGTACGTGTCGGGGCACCAGTCGCCGCAGGACAAATCGCAAGGGATTCCGCACACACAGTTTTCCTACATTCCGCTGCAGTCGATTGGCAATCCCAACACTGACCCCGGCGTTCGCCGCGTTATGATCGTTGCGCCTCTCGGCGACGACACCTGGCTCGAACATCTTGCACGCCAGATCGACGGCGCGCTCCTCAACCCCCTACCCAACACGACGCTTCCGCCGGGCACGCACCTCGAACGCATCGACGACCATCGCCGGGACGGTGTCCGCGCCGGGTATCTCCGTACTTCGGCCACTTGGGCAAGCGTGACGCCAGTCATCCTTCCTGGCCACGACGACCACAAGCCCGAGAAGACCCGGTCGCTCATCCGCAAAGCCTTGCAACAGTCCGGCCTCGAGCAACCATGCGAATTTGAATGGAACGCCTTTTCGAGATTTCCAAAATCGTTCTCTGCCCACAAATACGATCGACAGGGGCGACCAACGGGTTACATTCGCCCCGGCTATTTGCTCAATCAAACGGCAGTTCATTTGACATTGCGATTCAACGATGGATTGCAGGTCCCCGGCCCTTTGGCTCTCGGCGCCGGTCGCCATTGTGGCTTCGGCCTGATGGCGGCGGTGGAACGGGTAGGTCCATAAAACACCAAAACTGTCGGAACCAGTGGCGCTGGCATGGCAAGTGCCGCCGGCTGGGGCATGTTCTTTGGCAATTCAGCAGTTTGTCCAAACCGATAGGTCGCGGAAGCTTGCTTTCCGTTCGGTTCGCGGCTGCGCCGGGCGTGGCCGCGGGTCGGACGGGAGCGAATGGTCTGACTGCTTGCCGTCTTGAAGACGTTGCTTTTCAAAAACTCGGGAAGTACAGTAGTGCGCAGGATTAAAGAACGGCACCGGGACGCCTATTTCCACGGCGCAGGGGGCCGACATGCGAAACACTTTTCTTGTCTGCTACGACATCCGCAACGACAAACGTCTTCGCAAGGTCTACAAGACCATGCGCGATTTTGGCGACCACTTGCAGTACTCCATTTTCGAGTGCCAGTTTACGCCGATCGATTTGGCGCGATGTCGGCATACGCTTTCTGAGATCATCAAGCACAACGAAGACCAAGTGCTGTTCGTCGACCTTGGGCCGACCGAAGGTCGCGGCGAGCGCGTGATTGCCGCGCTTGGGCAACCTTATTCGCCGATCAATGCGCCGTGCATTGTCGTTTGATGACCAGTCGATTCACTTGAGGCTTGCACGGGAAGAGCACAACCGACTCGCAAGGACGCCATCTTTTCTCCAATAAGGGTGTCCTGTAATGATCAAAGCCGAAACGCCAGACTATCTGCCGGCACGAATGCTTAATGAGTACGTTTACTGCCCTCGGCTGTTTTACTACGAGTGGGTCGAAGGCGTATTTGTCCATAATCGCGAAACCACCGAAGGCGCGCTGCGGCATGCGAAGCTCGACGACCGACAGGACGAGTTGGTGCCGGCCGCTGAGCTCTCCGCCGAAGACAAGCTTCACTCACGATCGGTCACGCTTTCGAGCGATACGCACGGTTTGATTGCGAAGCTCGACCTGATCGAAGTTTCGGATCGCACGGCCACTCCGGTAGATTATAAACGTGGCGCACCGCGAAAGAATTCCGATACCGGAGAGCTCGAAGCTTGGGACGCGGACCGCGTACAGTTAGCCGCACAGGCGCTGGTGTTGCGCGATAATGGCTACACCTGCGAAGAAGGAGTCATCTATTATGTCGCGACCAAGCAGCGAGTGCGCGTGCCGATGGACGAGGCAATGATCTCGCAAACCTTGCAAGCCCTGGCCGACGCCCGGGCAGCGGCCGCATCCGATCAAATCCCACCGCCGCTCGTTGACAGTCCCAAATGCCCGCGTTGTTCGCTCGTCGGGATTTGTCTGCCTGATGAAACGTGGAGTTGTCGCTCGGCTGGCACCGTTGCCGGCCAATCGCCGCAACGAGTGCTATTCGACATAGGGCTGTCCTCCAATGCCGGCATAGAAAACGGTCATGAGCCGCGCCGGTTGGTTGCTGCCCGCGACGATTTGAGGCCACTGTATTTGAATGCTCAGGGCCTATACGTTGGTAAGTCCGGCAACGTGCTGAAAGTGAAGGAGAAAGAAAAGGTTGTCCAGGAGGTGCGTATTGGCGAAACCTGCCAGGTCAATCTATTCGGCAACATTCAGCTCTCCACGCAGGCTGTTCAGGCATTGTGTGAAGGTGAAGTACCGATCGCGTACTTTTCGATGGGCGGTTGGTTTTACGGAGTGACTCATGGCCTTGGTGTCCGCAATATTTATTTGCGTCGCGATCAATTTCGACTAGCCGATGTGCCATCGTTTTGCCTGCGACTAGCTCGCATGTTGGTGTCTGGAAAGATTCGCAATCAACGCACCATGTTGCAGCGAAATCATGTTGAGCCGCCCGCTCATCCAATCGCCCTGTTAAAGTGCATGCAACAGGATTCCGAGCGCGCTTCATCGATCGAAGAATTGCTGGGCATCGAGGGCTTCGCAGCCAAGATCTACTTCGAGAACTTCGCGGGCATGATTAAGGCCGAAGCGGCGGACGGCACACCGGCCAACGGTGCCGCCGAGTTCACGTTCGATTTTCTCCGCCGCAATCGTCGCCCGCCGCGCGATGCCGTGAATGCTTTACTATCGTTGGCTTACAGTGTGTTGGCAAAGGACCTAACGATCGTCTGCCACGCGGTCGGCTTCGATCCATTTCTTGGATTCTACCATCAGCCACGTTTCGGTCGGGCAGCGCTCGCCCTCGATCTCATGGAGCCGTTTCGACCATTGATCGCGGATTCCGCAGTGCTGTCGGCGATCAATACACGTATGATCACGCCGGCCGACTTCATCCGCACCGGCGACGCCGTGGCGCTGCGGCCAGAGGGCCGTAAGTCGTTTTTTAGAGCGTATGAACAACGAATGGATACTCTAGTCACGCATCCATTGTTTGGGTATCGTGTGAATTATCGTCGGCTGTTGGAGATTCAAGCCCGATTGCTGGCCCGAGTATTGACCGGGGAAATCGCCTCGTATCCGGTCTTCGTTACTCGATAGCGGTGTCTGTCGCTATTGTTTTTTCGTCAGTTTGACTCTCGCGAGCAGCGAGGTGCAGTGAAATCCCCGGGCACCGCTCGCGGCCCAGAACTTGTTATCCCGTAATGCTTTCCAATGCCCCCTCAACGTGTTATGACATTGAACTGTCGGCTGCGGTCCGGGCCGCTCGCATGTTTGATCTGCGCTCCTTGGCAATTCAGAACTTACGAGAGAGGGCTTTCCGCGGCAGATCAGTCGCGGCCACATTGAAGTGAACACCTATTGGCTGGAAGTCGCCAAGGGGTGGAGCTTTCCGCGGCAGATCAGTCGCGGCCACATTGAAGTTCGAACCATTTGCGGCCCGTCTTCATTAGCCGCTCGCTTTCCGCGGCAGATCAGTCGCGGCCACATTGAAGTCGCGCTGGCACTCGTCCCGCATGTAATCTTCGCGGACCTTTCCGCGGCAGATCAGTCGCGGCCACATTGAAGTTGGTCCGATATGCCAAGCCTAGCCACCAGACCGGATCTTTCCGCGGCAGATCAGTCGCGGCCACATTGAAGTCCGGACGGTGCGGGGTACAAAGCCGAGTGGCGGTATCTTTCCGCGGCAGATCAGTCGCGGCCACATTGAAGTCTTACATGCCGGGCGAGCTTCCCCTCTTGTTTGGAGCCTTTCCGCGGCAGATCAGTCGCGGCCACATTGAAGTTACCTTTCCATGATGGGTCATATCAGGTCCGAGGACTTTCCGCGGCAGATCAGTCGCGGCCACATTGAAGTTTGTCCGCTTTGTCACCGCCAATGATCAGCTTCCCTTTCCGCGGCAGATCAGTCGCGGCCACATTGAAGTGAATCATGGCCATCGAAAGAACTCAAGCTGCCTTGGCCCTTTCCGCGGCAGATCAGTCGCGGCCACATTGAAGTCTGGACAGGTTCGAGGTGATTCACTGCGGCTACGACCTTTCCGCGGCAGATCAGTCGCGGCCACATTGAAGTCGCAAGGGTGACTTGGGTTTGCTTTACTTCTCTGGCTTTCCGCGGCAGATCAGTCGCGGCCACATTGAAGTCGACACTCGCAACTTAGCGCATCTCAAGGCATGTGCCTTTCCGCGGCAGATCAGTCGCGGCCACATTGAAGTTTGCTGACAAATCGACGGCCACCCGACTGAGGCCACCTTTCCGCGGCAGATCAGTCGCGGCCACATTGAAGTGAAAGTGATGAACATGAGCTACCACCATTGCCCAATTGCTTTCCGCGGCAGATCAGTCGCGGCCACATTGAAGTCTTTCGGTGACGGTTCTACTGCTCGTGGGAGGCGGCCTTTCCGCGGCAGATCAGTCGCGGCCACATTGAAGTAGTCACAATAACAACTGAGTCGAGGGTGTCTAACCCTTTCCGCGGCAGATCAGTCGCGGCCACATTGAAGTATCTCTGGCATCGTCCAATGACACGGCATCGGCAACTTTCCGCGGCAGATCAGTCGCGGCCACATTGAAGTGCCCTAAAAATGTCCGTACACAGTGGACGCTAGAAGTCTTTCCGCGGCAGATCAGTCGCGGCCACATTGAAGTAGAGCTTAGCCGCGCGTTGAATCTGTCGCAAACCTACCTTTCCGCGGCAGATCAGTCGCGGCCACATTGAAGTCAGGTGCTGCAGTCGAGCGCCGAGAGGAGATGGAACTTTCCGCGGCAGATCAGTCGCGGCCACATTGAAGTACGCTGAGGGCGGTGTCTTGCCATGGAGCAATGAAGCTTTCCGCGGCAGATCAGTCGCGGCCACATTGAAGTTTATCGGAACTAATTCTCCATGGATCAGCAGTGCTGGCTTTCCGCGGCAGATCAGTCGCGGCCACATTGAAGTGCTCGATTGGTCGGGGATCGCTCACCATGACACGACTTTCCGCGGCAGATCAGTCGCGGCCACATTGAAGTATTGTTATATAGAGTGGAGGAGGTGTTTATGAGCTCTTTCCGCGGCAGATCAGTCGCGGCCACATTGAAGTGATGATCCCAGCAATTTAAACCCGTATCATAAATCGCTTTCCGCGGCAGATCAGTCGCGGCCACATTGAAGTCTTTTTTGCGTCAAGCATAAATTGTGCGAATGATTTTCCTTTCCGCGGCAGATCAGTCGCGGCCACATTGAAGTCTTCAGTAAAGGTGCCGTTCTCGAAGACTCCACCCACTTTCCGCGGCAGATCAGTCGCGGCCACATTGAAGTTAGGAGCTAGCAATGTCGATGTTAAGGAAACAACGCCTCTTTCCGCGGCAGATCAGTCGCGGCCACATTGAAGTCAGCACGAACAACCCAGAAGGTGAACGGCAGGCCCTCTTTCCGCGGCAGATCAGTCGCGGCCACATTGAAGTAATGGCCTGGCGTCGCACCCGGATACCGCCCGCAGCCTTTCCGCGGCAGATCAGTCGCGGCCACATTGAAGTCAAAGTCGGTTTTAATCGGGATGCCGTAGATGGCACGTCTTTCCGCGGCAGATCAGTCGCGGCCACATTGAAGTAGCACTACCCCACGGCCCATTGCGATATGGGGGTGGCTTTCCGCGGCAGATCAGTCGCGGCCACATTGAAGTGCTTGGAAAAAAACCACCCCCCCTGCGTGGTGGCGCATCCTTTCCGCGGCAGATCAGTCGCGGCCACATTGAAGTGGTGCAGTAGGCGGTGACTTCTTCAACCGTTGGTTTGACTTTCCGCGGCAGATCAGTCGCGGCCACATTGAAGTTTGCTGGTCATATAAATCCTTTTGTAAATAAAAGGCTTTCCGCGGCAGATCAGTCGCGGCCACATTGAAGTAACACCTGTTGGTAGCCAGTGTGGTTGCCGTAATTTCTTTCCGCGGCAGATCAGTCGCGGCCACATTGAAGTTTTTTCGGCAGCAAGGGCAGCCTCACCACCTGGCAGCTTTCCGCGGCAGATCAGTCGCGGCCACATTGAAGTGTCCTGGACACGTGGACCCGTTTGGGGCTACCTTGCTTTCCGCGGCAGATCAGTCGCGGCCACATTGAAGTCCAAACGCCCGGCTCCCCCTCCTGGTTCACCGGGCGCTTTCCGCGGCAGATCAGTCGCGGCCACATTGAAGTTCAACTTTGTTCCAGTAAGCCTCACCAAACCATTGCGCTTTCCGCGGCAGATCAGTCGCGGCCACATTGAAGTCGGGCCTGCATTGGGGCATGGCCAATGGGTCGACCAGGCTTTCCGCGGCAGATCAGTCGCGGCCACATTGAAGTGGGTCGGACGGCAACGGGGATGGCGTATCCGGAGGAGCTTTCCGCGGCAGATCAGTCGCGGCCACATTGAAGTGACGCGGACTACTGGAAACTGTGGGTGCAAGAGCGCCTTTCCGCGGCAGATCAGTCGCGGCCACATTGAAGTAATAACCATGCGGTGCAGCATTTGTTGCACACCACCTTTCCGCGGCAGATCAGTCGCGGCCACATTGAAGTAACTCTTTGACTTTGGGTAGCGAGTCGGGATCGGCGCCTTTCCGCGGCAGATCAGTCGCGGCCACATTGAAGTCACTTCGCCGGTTGCAGCGAACTTTTGTAGGGCTTCTTTCCGCGGCAGATCAGTCGCGGCCACATTGAAGTGTTGACGACCGCCAAGCAGCCTATTTGGCTGAGCGCCTTTCCGCGGCAGATCAGTCGCGGCCACATTGAAGTGAAGATCAGCAAATCGCTGACGTGGTCCTCGAACCCTTTCCGCGGCAGATCAGTCGCGGCCACATTGAAGTGAGCGGGTAGAAAACGCATCCGCATACCGACGAGGTCTTTCCGCGGCAGATCAGTCGCGGCCACATTGAAGTCGCATTGCGTAATGGCTGGTGGCAACGCGTTCCCGGCTTTCCGCGGCAGATCAGTCGCGGCCACATTGAAGTCAATTCAGAGACGCGGTAATTGATGGCAAGTATCACTTTCCGCGGCAGATCAGTCGCGGCCACATTGAAGTCTTAGTCGTCGCGTCTGGTGTTGCGGCTGCTATCACCTTTCCGCGGCAGATCAGTCGCGGCCACATTGAAGTGCTCTGTTTGAATAACCAATGGCAACACAAATCATTCCCTTTCCGCGGCAGATCAGTCGCGGCCACATTGAAGTGTTGGCGGCTTGATCTTCCACCGCACAAACGGGAGGTCTTTCCGCGGCAGATCAGTCGCGGCCACATTGAAGTACGGTCGTCAACAAACATCTCGGCGAGGCTCATAACCTTTCCGCGGCAGATCAGTCGCGGCCACATTGAAGTTTTCAGACACGCGCACAAACACCACGCCGCTATTACCTTTCCGCGGCAGATCAGTCGCGGCCACATTGAAGTCACCGGGGATTGATCCTGCGGGAGTCACGGTGGAATACTTTCCGCGGCAGATCAGTCGCGGCCACATTGAAGTCAATAACGCTTTCTTGGTGTTCTGCGCCGAGTCTTCTTTCCGCGGCAGATCAGTCGCGGCCACATTGAAGTGCAACGCTACAGCGATCCACGGAAAGCCACGTAATTCTTTCCGCGGCAGATCAGTCGCGGCCACATTGAAGTAGTAACATGTGCAAATGCGTGAGGAAGTCGATGGTGTAGCTTTCCGCGGCAGATCAGTCGCGGCCACATTGAAGTGGCCCCTCCAGGAGCAACGAATAAGCGATGTCGGGGCCTTTCCGCGGCAGATCAGTCGCGGCCACATTGAAGTATTGAAATCAATGCTTCGCCTTTGTCGTTCTGGTAGCTTTCCGCGGCAGATCAGTCGCGGCCACATTGAAGTACGATCAAATCCGAAAGCAGCAGCTTATCGGGGTGGCGCTTTCCGCGGCAGATCAGTCGCGGCCACATTGAAGTTCGACCGCACCGACGTTAAGCTGTGTCTGCACTGCGCTTTCCGCGGCAGATCAGTCGCGGCCACATTGAAGTTTGGCATTGATCGTGACCCATGTTGGCCGCATATCGCCTTTCCGCGGCAGATCAGTCGCGGCCACATTGAAGTGTGTCTCACGGGCGGAACATGCTACGAGGGCCGCGCCTTTCCGCGGCAGATCAGTCGCGGCCACATTGAAGTGAGCGTGCGTAGCTCGGACCGTGACACGGCGCGGATCTTTCCGCGGCAGATCAGTCGCGGCCACATTGAAGTCATTCCACACGCGGACGGCGGCGCAACTCTCTTACCCTTTCCGCGGCAGATCAGTCGCGGCCACATTGAAGTCTAATCGCCGCACTGTTTTTTAACTATGAAAACCATCTTTCCGCGGCAGATCAGTCGCGGCCACATTGAAGTTGGGAACACTCGGAGGCAATTACTTCGCAGTCTGCCTTTCCGCGGCAGATCAGTCGCGGCCACATTGAAGTAATCGTGACATTGCTATGTACAACGGAGGTCCGGGTGCTTTCCGCGGCAGATCAGTCGCGGCCACATTGAAGTTTCGTTGAGTTCGCGGTCTTGGCGCTTAGCGGCTTCTTTCCGCGGCAGATCAGTCGCGGCCACATTGAAGTAATTGGATTGGCTGGATCGAATCCCAGCGAGCGAATCTTTCCGCGGCAGATCAGTCGCGGCCACATTGAAGTGTTAAACCCGGAGAACCTTCGTGTTTTTCATATGTTTCTTTCCGCGGCAGATCAGTCGCGGCCACATTGAAGTTTGACCGCTCTCGCCAACGCTCTACCCATTGGCAGTGCTTTCCGCGGCAGATCAGTCGCGGCCACATTGAAGAGCGCGGCGGGGCCATTCCAGCGAGAATTCCAGGGCGCTTTCCGCGGCAGATCAGTCGCGGCCACATTGAAGAATCCATGAGTCCTGTGACATCCGGGACTACAGCTCCTTTCCGCGGCAGATCAGTCGCGGCCACATTGAAGAGATGTCCGCACATTCCATCGTGGGTACCACGCAGTCTTTCCGCGGCAGATCAGTCGCGGCCACATTGAAGATGCTACTGGTCCGCACACGGCCATCTACCGACACACTTTCCGCGGCAGATCAGTCGCGGCCACATTGAAGACGAAGCTAGTGGGAGTTGAGCACCTTCGCTCGATGCCTTTCCGCGGCAGATCAGTCGCGGCCACATTGAAGAAAGTTCCGCGGCAAGTGGCACATGGCGGATCGTCGGCCTTTCCGCGGCAGATCAGTCGCGGCCACATTGAAGAAGCAGCCTCAATCGCAGACGCGCGGCGAAGTGCGGCCTTTCCGCGGCAGATCAGTCGCGGCCACATTGAAGACGCACTTAGCAATGATCCCCTCCAGCATCAAAGCGATCTTTCCGCGGCAGATCAGTCGCGGCCACATTGAAGATGAAGCCCTTCAGGGCCTCAGGGTCATCAATGAAAGCTTTCCGCGGCAGATCAGTCGCGGCCACATTGAAGACTCTCTTCTTATATCATTCGTCGCCTTCATTCTGAGCTTTCCGCGGCAGATCAGTCGCGGCCACATTGAAGAGGGGATAGGAATGGTACCGCTTCCCACGGACCACAGCTTTCCGCGGCAGATCAGTCGCGGCCACATTGAAGACCCGATAACAACAGCGGCTTTTTCGACATCAGGATGCTTTCCGCGGCAGATCAGTCGCGGCCACATTGAAGACCCAAACACTTCCGCAACTTGCTGTTGAGTCCGTAGCCTTTCCGCGGCAGATCAGTCGCGGCCACATTGAAGAAACAGTCCGCATGTTCAATTCGATACGGAAGGCAATCCTTTCCGCGGCAGATCAGTCGCGGCCACATTGAAGACGATGGCGGCGAAACTGGTGGGGGTTGAGCATCTGCCTTTCCGCGGCAGATCAGTCGCGGCCACATTGAAGACGAGACCCATGAAGAAATAAGGGTCGCCAGCACGATCCTTTCCGCGGCAGATCAGTCGCGGCCACATTGAAGACAGATGGGGGAATTAAAATCCAGACTATCTTTTTTCTTTCCGCGGCAGATCAGTCGCGGCCACATTGAAGATTCAAGAAGATTTGCAAAAAATATTAGTGAAACAAGCTTTCCGCGGCAGATCAGTCGCGGCCACATTGAAGACGGTCACTTCCGCCGCCACCTTTCGGTGCCAACACCTTTCCGCGGCAGATCAGTCGCGGCCACATTGAAGAATGTAGTTAAGGAACTTTATGCCGATCTGTTTGGCGCTTTCCGCGGCAGATCAGTCGCGGCCACATTGAAGAAACTTTGTTCCAGTAAGCCTCACCAAACCATTGCGCCCTTTCCGCGGCAGATCAGTCGCGGCCACATTGAAGATTCGACGAGATCGATAGCGATAGTTGGCCAACCGTTCTTTCCGCGGCAGATCAGTCGCGGCCACATTGAAGACTCAAGTAAGTGCCGCAGTTCCTCCTCGCTCGCACCCTTTCCGCGGCAGATCAGTCGCGGCCACATTGAAGACTGGCGATGGAAGTTGATACTTTCCATCGCCACGGCCCTTTCCGCGGCAGATCAGTCGCGGCCACATTGAAGACAGTCGTCGGGGTGATGGCGTTCGTGTGGCTGCTCGACCTTTCCGCGGCAGATCAGTCGCGGCCACATTGAAGACTTACGTCCGCCCGTTTCACTTGGAAGTGATCACGGGCTTTCCGCGGCAGATCAGTCGCGGCCACATTGAAGAGACGGCATTGGCTCCGCCGTCCATGATGCTGGGGATCTTTCCGCGGCAGATCAGTCGCGGCCACATTGAAGACCAACAGTCGAGTGTTCGACGAAAGCAAGTCCATCCTTTCCGCGGCAGATCAGTCGCGGCCACATTGAAGACATTTCTTCGAGCGTGTAGATTCCCGATAGTTCAGCCTTTCCGCGGCAGATCAGTCGCGGCCACATTGAAGACTGTAAGCCGCAAAGCGTTGTTGCTGCCGTTTTATCCCTTTCCGCGGCAGATCAGTCGCGGCCACATTGAAGACACAACTTCCCGGCGAGCCTGCTCTTGCGTCAATTTGCTTTCCGCGGCAGATCAGTCGCGGCCACATTGAAGACGCGAAAACACAGGCCGCTCCGGTTCAGTTGGCGGGCTTTCCGCGGCAGATCAGTCGCGGCCACATTGAAGACGTTAACATGGGATTCAAGCGATTAGTAATTGGCCAGCTTTCCGCGGCAGATCAGTCGCGGCCACATTGAAGACAGCGACGGCATGCGACACACAGCTATTGGACCGCACTTTCCGCGGCAGATCAGTCGCGGCCACATTGAAGAAATGGGGAATAGGATGGGCCCCAGTCGGTTACAGTTCTTTCCGCGGCAGATCAGTCGCGGCCACATTGAAGAGTTGCTACGCAACCCCCTGGGCACGCAAGGGTTAACACTTTCCGCGGCAGATCAGTCGCGGCCACATTGAAGACTAAGCGTGCCGTGTCGTCTCAAACCGGCTTGGTCGCTTTCCGCGGCAGATCAGTCGCGGCCACATTGAAGACCAGTAGTTCGTTGACGCCATTCAACCGCGTTTGGCACTTTCCGCGGCAGATCAGTCGCGGCCACATTGAAGAGTTAGGGGATTCTGGGCAAGCCGGTGGATGGGCGCACTTTCCGCGGCAGATCAGTCGCGGCCACATTGAAGAACTTCGCAGATCGCTGGCCCGTGACGTACCTGGACGGCTTTCCGCGGCAGATCAGTCGCGGCCACATTGAAGATCTTCTAAATCTTCCACTTTGTCCCGGAGTTTTGCCTTTCCGCGGCAGATCAGTCGCGGCCACATTGAAGATCATCTTTAGAAGATAAGACAGACATTGTTGTTCCAGCTTTCCGCGGCAGATCAGTCGCGGCCACATTGAAGAGGTTTGCACGTGGGCAATGCTACGCAGCTCGGCGAGCTTTCCGCGGCAGATCAGTCGCGGCCACATTGAAGAAGGGAGAACGGGTAGATGTTGGACATTTTTAGAAACCTTTCCGCGGCAGATCAGTCGCGGCCACATTGAAGATCGTCAACGTAGGCTTGGATTGCCGGTACCACTTTACCTTTCCGCGGCAGATCAGTCGCGGCCACATTGAAGACGAACTGGTTGATAGCTTCGCATTCTTCATCGATAACTTTCCGCGGCAGATCAGTCGCGGCCACATTGAAGACGATTTCAACTCCAGGACTCAGGATACGACTACGGAACCTTTCCGCGGCAGATCAGTCGCGGCCACATTGAAGACGATAGCGTGTTGACCTCCACCACACCTTGTACATCTTTCCGCGGCAGATCAGTCGCGGCCACATTGAAGACTGAAGATCGTGTCGGCATCCTTGCTCGCGCCGACCTTTCCGCGGCAGATCAGTCGCGGCCACATTGAAGAAACTAGATTCTTGGAGAAAGTTCATTTCCGAGGCTTACCTTTCCGCGGCAGATCAGTCGCGGCCACATTGAAGACGATACGTTTGTTGAAGCCTCTGAGTGTGACGGATGCCTTTCCGCGGCAGATCAGTCGCGGCCACATTGAAGACCGCGCGATTCCCTGCATAACCCTTGAAAGGAGAACCACAGCTTTCCGCGGCAGATCAGTCGCGGCCACATTGAAGACCGGTCCGCTAACGCAATGAGTAGGCCATCAACTACGCTTTCCGCGGCAGATCAGTCGCGGCCACATTGAAGACACGGAAGTGCAATCGTTTGCGAAAACGGGCAGCACTTTCCGCGGCAGATCAGTCGCGGCCACATTGAAGAGACGCTTTGAATCTCGATAGGTTCACAGTTGAGTTCGCTTTCCGCGGCAGATCAGTCGCGGCCACATTGAAGACATGAATTTCTCGCGTAGATACCGCATTTCGCGAATCTTTCCGCGGCAGATCAGTCGCGGCCACATTGAAGACTCGCGAGCGCGGAGATACGGGGGACAATCGAAGAATCTTTCCGCGGCAGATCAGTCGCGGCCACATTGAAGACCGGTCCGCTAACGCAATGAGTAGGCCATCAACTACGCTTTCCGCGGCAGATCAGTCGCGGCCACATTGAAGACCAACCTTTTCTCCGCCCGATGCTTATAATGCCGAAGGCCTTTCCGCGGCAGATCAGTCGCGGCCACATTGAAGACGGCTGGCGCGCCGCAGTTCAGCTCGCGACTTCGTCTTTCCGCGGCAGATCAGTCGCGGCCACATTGAAGAATCACTCCACCAAAGCAGACTTCCTTCACCTTTGGCCTTTCCGCGGCAGATCAGTCGCGGCCACATTGAAGACCTGCTGGTGAGGGGCCATCGGGCCTGTCCAGCGTCCTTTCCGCGGCAGATCAGTCGCGGCCACATTGAAGAGCAGAGTATAGATGTAGTGCAGGCTCTTGCGGCTATCTTTCCGCGGCAGATCAGTCGCGGCCACATTGAAGAGATTTGCCGTTCTCGTTTCTGTCCGAGGACTTCACCTTTCCGCGGCAGATCAGTCGCGGCCACATTGAAGAAATGCCATTGGTTGGCGATGCGCTATACCGTAAAACCTTTCCGCGGCAGATCAGTCGCGGCCACATTGAAGAGGCGCTCTCAAAGTCGAGCCCATACTGCTTAGCGTCCTTTCCGCGGCAGATCAGTCGCGGCCACATTGAAGGGGCCCTTGCTTCCACCACGCCGGCACGCGGCACAGCTTTCCGCGGCAGATCAGTCGCGGCCACATTGAAGGTCGACAAGCCTGAACGTATAGAAGGAGTGGAATGGCTTTCCGCGGCAGATCAGTCGCGGCCACATTGAAGGCATGCCCCGAGGCTAACCAGCCCCCCGCCGATTTTGCTTTCCGCGGCAGATCAGTCGCGGCCACATTGAAGGAGCGATATTAAGCTTCTTTGCTTGCCTAGCAGTTACTCTTTCCGCGGCAGATCAGTCGCGGCCACATTGAAGGGCTTTGGTGAGAAACGCCACCCGATGTTCAAATATGCTTTCCGCGGCAGATCAGTCGCGGCCACATTGAAGGCCTTTCTGTGGTAAGGGTGCTATCCGCCGAACGCACCTTTCCGCGGCAGATCAGTCGCGGCCACATTGAAGGTCGTCGTTCTTCGCTGGCGTACATTTGTTACCACGCTTTCCGCGGCAGATCAGTCGCGGCCACATTGAAGGCACTTCGGCCAACTCCGCACGCAGAGCGTCGATTTCCTTTCCGCGGCAGATCAGTCGCGGCCACATTGAAGGAGGGGTGTTTTCCAAACTGGGAAAGCGGGCAGGGTTAGCTTTCCGCGGCAGATCAGTCGCGGCCACATTGAAGGGAGCCAGCGGCGTTGGAACCAAGTATCCACCGGCACTTTCCGCGGCAGATCAGTCGCGGCCACATTGAAGGTGTCTCGGATTGTTTTAGATGTTCTGCCGTTGTACTTCTTTCCGCGGCAGATCAGTCGCGGCCACATTGAAGGTCCGCTCTTCTTCTTGCCGCAGGTGCTTGATGTGTTCTTTCCGCGGCAGATCAGTCGCGGCCACATTGAAGGACCGATGTATTGCCAATCATCCACGCCATTACCGGCTTTCCGCGGCAGATCAGTCGCGGCCACATTGAAGGCGGAGAGGTCATGCCTAGGGCTTCCATAATCGCATCGCTTTCCGCGGCAGATCAGTCGCGGCCACATTGAAGGCGATTGTATTCGACTGCGCCTGACGAATGATCTCGACCTTTCCGCGGCAGATCAGTCGCGGCCACATTGAAGGCTCCTCTTCCTCTTCCGGTAATTCTGGTGGTGGAAGTCTTTCCGCGGCAGATCAGTCGCGGCCACATTGAAGGCATCAGGACTTGCACTACCGATTAAATGCTCCGCAACTTTCCGCGGCAGATCAGTCGCGGCCACATTGAAGGGGATTCGCGAGCAGCGTGGAGTAAACCAAATCCGGTCTTTCCGCGGCAGATCAGTCGCGGCCACATTGAAGGAAGGTGCTCTAGCTCGTGGTCGATCAGCGAATCTCTCTTTCCGCGGCAGATCAGTCGCGGCCACATTGAAGGGAGGTGAAGTATGTACAGATTGCTTCCATAATTTTCTTTCCGCGGCAGATCAGTCGCGGCCACATTGAAGGGAGCAGCAGCGCAAAGAGCAGGAAGCGGAACGTCGGCTTTCCGCGGCAGATCAGTCGCGGCCACATTGAAGGGTCTAACCATCGCCACACATCTGGAAATTGTTTATGCTTTCCGCGGCAGATCAGTCGCGGCCACATTGAAGGGCGAAATCGTGGTTCAGAACCACGTAGGCGGTGGGCTCTTTCCGCGGCAGATCAGTCGCGGCCACATTGAAGCCTCCCCGCCATGTAATTTGCTCGCATCACGGGGCACTTTCCGCGGCAGATCAGTCGCGGCCACATTGAAGCCGCCTGTTCCGCAACACTCAACCGGCACCTGCGCAGCTTTCCGCGGCAGATCAGTCGCGGCCACATTGAAGCCAGCGGCAGCGTGGCCCCCTGCTCGTTGACGAACTGCTTTCCGCGGCAGATCAGTCGCGGCCACATTGAAGCGTCCCTGCAGGTGGGCAGTCGCTGCCCGTAAGAGGCTTTCCGCGGCAGATCAGTCGCGGCCACATTGAAGCGGTAAGCTCCCTAATAGCAGTAACGCGGCCACGAGTCTTTCCGCGGCAGATCAGTCGCGGCCACATTGAAGCTTCTATATTTAATTCATTTATTATAGATTCCTTAGTCTTTCCGCGGCAGATCAGTCGCGGCCACATTGAAGCAGACGCAGCATGTTGGCAGCCCTTTCATTTGTTGCTTTCCGCGGCAGATCAGTCGCGGCCACATTGAAGCTATCGTAGAGAAAACCAAGACAATGTAACCAAGGTATTGTGCGCGCCCGCGGAAAAAGACGAGCGTTAAACCTTAATGGCATTGTTGTGCGTAACTTGTTTTGTTTTCAGTAATTGCGTTGTGGTCACAATTCTGAGGCGATTGCATCGACCGCTCAAATGCTCGACGTGCCAGCCAACCGGCCCACAAGAAGACGATGATTCTTCACATTAGAAAGCGTATAACTGGTTCGAACGGTATCGAATTGTCTAATGAAGAAGCACTCAAATTCTTGCCTGAACAGCACCGCAGAACAGGCTTCGGCAATTCCCCTCAGGCTCGTTGGAACTTCTATCGTCTGGTGTTCAGTATGGTGCGGTTGGTAGACATCAGTTCCTAATGCACCACGTTTGGCAGATTCCCTTCGAGCTTCTCATCCTCTGGCAGGGGAAGAGAATACTCGATACGAGGCTGGCTTGCCAGTTGTGCAAAGCGAGGAGAATCCAGCACTCCTGACCAGTTCCGACAGTCATGGCCGTGGTGTTTGATAAAGAGGGTCTCAACAATACATTGCGATTACAGCGGCCTTCCTGATCTCATTCCTCCATGCACGAGACGATACCAGCAGCCCCAATCATCTCCCACGCTTGCACACCCGTCATACAGCATATTGGGCGAAATTGGACTGTGCTCATCCGGCTAATGTTTTGCAGCGTATGTGTAGTAAAAATGATCAAGTATGCATAGTGGTAGTTCCGAATGATGCTAGGTCCAATAAGTACCATCAGCCGATCGATTCGATGAGCTTGATCGAACACGGCCAAGTAACCACGCATCAAGCTACAACTCTAGTGCATTCATGGGACCGAGCGATAAAGTCATACAGGAGGCTTTTTAACCGGTCAACCAGGACCACACCGACAGAAAGATCGATTTAAGAACTTTCAAGAGTCCGAAAAGAACTATCAGTATGCCCACAATACGGCTCGACATTTCTTGTTGCTCTTTTCGCGATGCCCTTTTTGCACTGCTTCCACCCGTTGTTGTTTCAGCTCGCTAGCACCAACTAGGGACACGATTTCCTTCACCAGTCAGTTCATAAGCCCATCGAAGCCATTCGATTTGAAACTCGGCTCGGGTACCCGACGTGACTGCTGGAGTGCCGAGCGAAGGGCACTATTAGGAGCCCTCCAATTCAGCCGGGTTCCGCGTTGTTCTTGCAGTGCAAGCATGATTCACAGCTTCCAAAGCAGAGTTTATCTCGTGAGCAATGGTCCATTTCGCCTCCGCGGAGACGGTGCAGGTGGGCTGCGGCGATTTACCAACTTCAAAGCCGCGTAGTTTTACGCCCGCCCGAAAGCCTGCGGGGAAGTCACCTGCAGTAAGCATCGCGTCGAACAGATTGATCAGCTTAAAGTGCAGCGACTTGGCGGACTCCAATTTTCCCGACATGGTGAGATCAAAAACTCGCTTAGTAACTTCGGGCACGACGCCGCCGGTCGCATGGGTGCCGCCATCGATTCCCATGAGGAGCAAGGGCATTAATGCAGGCTCCCAACCAGTCAGGAGCGCGAAATCAGGACGTTCCGTACGCACAGCCGACATCAAGCGCAACATGAAGGCCACATCGCCGGAACTATCTTTGATGCCTACAATGCGATCGAATTGCGCTAGTCGGCGAACTGTGGGGACGTCGATTGGATTGGCGAACATCGGAATGTTGTAGAGCGTGACGTCGATCGGGCTGTTGACGGCAATCTCACGAAAATATGCATAAATCGCAGCGGGGCTGAGCTTGTAATAAAATGGGCTGACGATGGCGACAGCACGTGCGCCGAAGGACGCGTATGCTTCACAGGCATCGAGCGTTTCTGCGACGTTTGCTTCGGCGGCACCCGCTAGCACAGGAACCCGGTCCTTGGCTACCTCGCACGCAATTTTGACAATTTGACGCCGCTCATCACGAGTAAAGCGAGTGAATTCGCCCGTTGAACCGTTGGGATAAAGTCCGTGAGCTCCCTGCCGGATTAGCCAGTCAAGGTAGCGGTGCAGCTCCGCTTCACTGATACGCCCATATTTATCAAGTGGGACGATGTGTGGGACAAAGATTCCGCGAATTGGAATGGTCATGGCTTTCGACGAATGCCTACTGGGTTGAAAGTGCGTTACGCCACAGCTGCTACAGGAAAATGGCGACCGTACCTAGGTTGCATTCCGAATGGGTTGTAAGAAAAACAACAAAATCGCACAGACCGCTAAACTTAACGCAGCGAACTGAAATATATAGCTGACATCGACTTCCAAGTCTCGGAGTACCCCACCGGCGTAGATCGTGGCGCCGCCGACGATGCAAGCAAATAAATTAAGCACCCCGTAACCCGTCGCACGATATCGAGGATCGGCCACGAGGCAAAGAATCGGCATCATGTTCGCATCGGCAAACGCCTTGGTAAATCCAAATACGATCGTGCCGAGAATGACAAACGGGATTGCGTTCGCGTTGGCAGCGAGCAGTACTCCCGGTGCAGCCATGCAGAGGCCGATGGCCGGCACTAAAATTGGCCCCCGTGGATTGCGGCGGCTCCATCGGTCCGCCCAAATTCCGCCGGCCATTACGCCAAACAGGGCGGCGACTTGAAAATAAGCGGTCGCAGTGATCCCCGCAGTACCCTGCGTGAGTTGGAACTGCTCCTGTAAGTAGGTCGGCAGCCAGCCGGCGAATGCCCAGCAATCTTTGATACTAATGGCGGGCGACAGAGGGGTCAAAGGTTGCAGAGGGCCGCCCACAGCGCCTTCACTCCGGTGATAGTAATTAATATAAGTTGAAGCCATTGCACAACACTTATACTTATGCACGATGAGGTGATGCATAAACAAACAGCCGGTGTAGTAATCCCGCCCATCATATTCGATAGGAGTTGCAGCAAACTCATTGTCACAACTACGGGTCTGAAACCTTCCGTCTTCAGCGAATCCTTTAGGTTTTTGATTTCGCTAGCATGGGAGGGACGGAGAGCTACCGCACAATTTGCCCACGTTTTATCGCAGTCGAGTCTCCTCCCCCATGCCAGCCTACAACGCACCCCCATGTCAGCCGACAACGCATTCGAATCAGCGAGGGGGAAACAACTTGCAACTTCTGTGTCGCAGCCAAAAAACTGTGTCGTGAAATGGCTCTATTGAAAACGTTTAGTCATTGATTGAACACAACCAACCGATTACGAAGAGAGCAGCGTAACCCAAACCGAGTGATGCAACGTCGGACGGCTGCCGAGAGGCATCACTCCAAGAGCTCGCTTCAACCCACGCCTGATAGGTATCTCCACAGGAACTCGACTTTAGCCACGAAAAAAATAAAGAATCCAATTTCTTGTGTTGGCTAAGGTGAAACTCACGTCGGTGCGACGGTTTCCTCAAAAAACCGGCGCGTTTTCACCAGTTTTCATGGTCAATTCTGGCCTGGAGGACGGAATTCTAGTAGCGGACCGCCGGGGCGCTAGGCCTCCGGGGGCTATCTGGTAAGCTTCGGTAGGTTGGGCGAATAATACAGCAGTGTGGATTGTCCGTGGGCGCGATTGATTCAGGCCGATTTGTGCAGCTTTTCGCTCAGCATCAGCGGAGCATTCATGCGTATATTTGTAGCCTAGTGCCAAGTCGCGTCGATGCCGACGACGTGATGCAAGAAACCAGTCTCGTGCTGTGGCGAAAATGGGGGGAGTTTGATCCGAACCGAGATTTCATTCGTTGGGCATGCGGAATCGCCTTCCGTGAGGTGCTCAAGTTGCGCCGCAAGTTTGCCACTAGTCGGCATTACTTCAACGAGGAGCTCTTGAAGCAACTGTCGGATGAAGTTGTCCAGCAATCGGACGAGTTGAAGCAGCGACAGGTGGCATTGGTGGTATGTCTTGACAGGCTAGGCACCAAGGATCGCGAATTGATCGATCGCCGGTATCAAGAGAAGATGACAGCGCGTCGAGTGGCCGATGAATTGGGGCGCCCGCCCAGCACCGTCTACAAGGCGCTGGCTCGGATTAGAGAAGCACTTTTTGATTGTGTCGAACGGACCTTGGCGCAGGAGTCTCATTCATGACTGGGGGCATCTCGACAAACGAACTACTGGATTTCGATGCGCGCCGACTGCGGCAGTTGGCCGCCGCGCAGTGCGACGACAATATCTCTGATTCGAAACTTGACGAATTGGAGGCGATGCTCGAGCGAAGTACTGTCGCGCGAACAATGTACCTGCGGTATGTCGGTATTCACGCCGCACTCGACTGGGAGATTACCTCTCGCGGATCGGTCGCCGACTTGTTGCCGTCAACCCAGGCGAGTGAGCGCCGCGCGCGCGGCAGCGACGGACGCAAGTACCCGCTCTGGACGGTGCCGACTATTGCCGTGGCGCTGATGATTGCCGTTGCGGCCGTGATGATGAGCCGCCGTGCGGACGCGCCGCAGAAGCCTCCGAATCACGTCGTCGCGGAAGTTCCAACCAGGGCAGCGACGACGGACGTGAGGCAAGTGGCGGTCATCACGGAGTTGGGGCCGAACGCGCAATGGGCCGTGACGCCCCGCGAGGGTTCGGCTCCCACAGACTTGCGAGAGCGCGACGTAGTCTGTGTTACGGAAGGGCAGATTCAAGTCACGTTTGAATGCGGCGCAGTTGTCACGCTCTATGCACCGGCAATGATGGAAGCGGTTTCGCCAATGAAAGGACGCGCGATCCGCGGAAAGCTGGCGGCAAATGTGGTCGACGGTGCACAAGGCTTCACGATCGAAACCCCGCAGGCGACGATCGTCGACCTGGGCACAGTGTTCGGCATCGAAGTAGGCAACGAAGGCGCCACCGACGTGGTAGTTTTCAAGGGAGCTGTCGATTTGCACTTCGACATGCATGCGGGTACGGAAACGCAGTCCGCGCCGCAACGACTGACGTCTGGCGAGGCAATGCGAATTGACAAAGGTGGCACTCCTAGTCGCATTGTTTCCATTTCCAGCGATCATTTTTCCAGCGAGAGCAGCAATGGTACGGCAATCAGCATCTCGCGTCCGGTGCTGATCTCCAACGTCACCGACAATATCGATCGCGAACTGGGAAGCTGGAACTATTACGAAATCGTCCACGGTGGGATGCGCGAAGACGCCAAGGCGTTTGTCGATCGCGTCGCTCACGAGTGGAACGGCCTCGATCAGACAGGGATTCCCAAGTTCTTGCTGGGTGGCGACTATGTGAAGACGTTTAATAACGACAAGTATTCTCACGATCTGGAATTGTTCGTGACAATCGACCACCCCTGCCGGCTTTACATTCTGATCGACGACCGAGTGCCGCCGCCCGCATGGCTCACGAAGCAGTTTCACGATACGGGGTTCGACATTGGCCTCGACGTCGGTCCGTTCTATCGCCTGGATGGCGTGTTGGTGGATGATCGTGTGCCGGGAGTTGGACCTGGAGTGTTAGTGGACGACGTGTTTTCGATTTGGGAATGCAAAATCGATCATCCGCAGGTCGTTCATCTGGCAGCGACTGAGGCGAACAGCCGGTATATCAACATGTATGGAATCGTCGCCGTGCAGCTTGAGGAAGATAAGTAGTGCCAGTTCCTGCACCGGGGCAGCAATTGTTGGGCGTGAAAAAGTGGGCAGAACTGAATGGCATTTGTTAAGTAGAAAACCTAGCTGTCGTCTTCGAGCCTATCTGAATACTGAACTGACGTGTTTTGACTTCCGCAGAGCGGTGTAAGGATTTCTCTTCTCTGCATGCAGGGAGGTTTATTTTTCTGATTCGACGACGACGTTTTCGAAGTTCGCGAGGCGTTGAGGAGTCGTCGTTGTGTGAGTCGCTCGACTTTACCCAATCACCGTGGGCACCGCCCAATCGAATTGACCCCGATGGCGGTCCCTTTTGGCAACCGATGCCGATCTTCAAATGCCCTTCGCGCGGAGAGTTGGATTTCCTGCACACCGGCCCTCCCGGCCCCGGCGTGCCTAAGGACTCGCCTTTAGGTCTGCATTACTTTGCCGTGATGGGGGCAAAAAACGGCGGTACTTGCCCAGCGCCCGCCCTCACACCGTTGTGGGCCGGTGCGCCGTCGGCGGCCATGCCACCAACGGCATCATGTATTTTTATGATGTTGCCGACAGCTCCGTCCCCGAAGGGTGGCGACTGGTCGGCAGCAAGATCAAGTTTTAAAGACATCACCGACGGAACCAGCAAAACATTTCTAATCAGCGAGGTATCGTGGGACAAAAGCTTGACTCGCACGTGGATGATCGGTGCCACGCCGCAGTTCGCCTATGCGGGACGCAATTTGCAAGAGTCCATGCATTCGTTCGCCAATCCGCCCGATAACACCAGTTCCATCAACAACGATATCAGCTTCGGTTCGACGCATCCGGGCGGCGCGCACTTCGGATTTGCCGACGGCTCGGCTCGCTTTGTTTCGGAAAACATCGAGCTGGATACCTTAAAGGCCGCGGCCAGCCGTGCCGATGGCTTCACCACCCCGGGCTTCGATTAGTTTTGATGAAAATAGCTTCGGTATATTCGCCTTTAACTCATTGGTTGCTCTGGGCCGCTGCGTTTACAACAATCGTTGGACTTGCGGCGTCTTACGGCTGTGGAAAAAGCCATGAGCAAGAAACGGCTAGAGTGTTCGGCACAGTCACGTTGGATGGCCAGCCCGTGACCACCGGTTGGGTATACTTTACTCCTCAAAGCGGCCGAGCCGCGAAAGGGACGATCGGGCCCGATGGCAAGTTTATGCTGGGAACTTACAGTACCAACGACGGTGCCATCGTCGGACTTCACCAGGTTACTATCATCGCCCGTGAAGAGGGGCCCCAAGACAGCGAATTACCTGGCAAGTCGTTGATTCCCGAACGATTCGCTTCCTCTACAGACTCCGGCCTTTCTTTTAACGTACGTGCAGGTGAAATCGAATTCGTAAAGTCGTTGCAGTAAGCGAGATATGGTGACCAGCCTTAAATTCCTGTACCAGATGCTATGAAGGTATCGGTTATACGCCTGACCGTCCAGCACTGCGTGATCGCTGCGCAAGTGATACAACTGCGTGAGCCGGCCATCGTCGTCGTAGGTGTGGCTGGTGCGCGTGCCGTTACCAATCGATACCACAAGACGATTGAGCAAGCGGAGTGAATTGCTCCAAGACGTCGCGGTACAACAATGGTCGCCATGTGAAATGGACGCGGCGTAGGTAAGTTGATTTCCGTCAGCGGTGGTTTTCGGAGAGCGGAGTGTATACCTCTCGTTGACTCCGAACGGCGGCGTGGGTAAAAGAGGTATAAGTAATGCATCTTTTACTTCTAATGCGAGCCAGCAGATGCGCCTAACCACGCAGACCGATTATGCCCTCCGCACGCTGATGTACCTGGCCGTCAGATCTGGGCGAGCGACGATCGCCCAGATCGCGGAATTGTTCGGCATTTCAGTTCATCACGTCGCGAAGGTCATCAACGTTTTGGCTCGGCTAGGATATATCCGCAGCATTCGCGGCATCGGCGGCGGCATCGAGCTGGCACGTCTACCAGAAGATATCCGTCTGGGCGATGTCATTCAGGCGATGGAGGGGAATATGCACCTCTTGGAGTGCGTCGACACGGCCAATGTCTGCGCCATTCAGTCTTTTTGCAAACTAAAAGCCGTCCTCGCAGACGCCGAGCGCGTGCAAATGGATTTTCTCAATCGTGCGACGTTGCGTGACGTGACTCCTACGAAGCGGCAACTCAACCAATTGGAGGTGTCCTAATCAGTCTGCGCGGCAAGCGATTCTCTATGGCTGTTCAATTTTAGGATGTTCGGATGACACAAGCGGAAAAAGCAAGCGTTGAAGGAATCAAAGCGGCCAGTAACGGTTTACGTGGGTCGATTGCCGACGAGCTCGTGGGCGGTACCGAGGACGTCAGTGACGCGACCTCGAAATTGCTGGAGTTCCACGGAACGTATTTGCAAGACGATCGCGATGATCGAAAGGCCCGCCGCATACAAGCAGGGCCACCGGCAGGACGAATCGTTGGGCGACTTCTGCCATCGCATGGGGGACGAGCGATTACAAGCGGCAGCCAAGACAGGAGCTTTTAGAGAGTCGTGATGCGGATTTAGTTGACCTCTGAGATGAGAAAGGAACAGCAATGTCACATCATGAGCTCATCGATCAATATCTGACTGGAATCGACGTTGTTCACTCAGCCGTTGCCGGAATGACAGAAGAGCAATTCGATGCGCGACCGATCGCCGGCAAGTGGTCGACTCGGCAAGTCGTCTGTCATCTGGCCGACTTCGAGCCGATCTATGTCGATCGCATGAAGCGCGTGATCGCCGAGCGATGCCCGACGTTCTTCGGCGGCGACCCCGACACGTTTGCCGCGGGGCTGGCCTACGAGCATCGCTCCGTCGACGAGGAGCTGGCGCTCATCGCAGCCGTACGCCAACACATGGCGGCGATCCTCCGCGAACTCAAAACGGCTGATTTTCAACGGACCGGTAATCACTCGGAAGCGGGGCCAATGACGCTGGAGACGTTGCTGCGAAATATCGCCGATCATGTCCCTCACCATGTTCATTTCATCGCGCAAAAAAGGCAGGCATTGGGTGTCTAAGCAACTCCCCGAAATTGTGATCGTTCGTGCGTACGAGATCAGCAAGCAGGATCGAGGTTATCGCGTACTCGTGGATCGGCTATGGCCTCGCGGGCTCAAGAAAGAAGACGTGAACCTTGACGAATGGGCGAAAGATTTGGCCCCAAGCACGGAACTGCGAAAATGGTTCGATCATCGCCCCGAACGCTGGAATGAGTTCAAGAAACGGTATCGACAAGAGTTGCGATCGCGGCCGGAGGCGGTTGAGAAGCTACTCAAGACCGCTGCTCGTCGTCGGGTGCTGCTCGTTTTTGGCGCTCGCGATGAGGAACACAATCAAGCTCTCGTGCTGCGGGATTTTTTGCAAACAAAACGAAAGGCGACAAGTCGCAAGTGAGTTCTGCTATGTATCGCATCGCAATCTGCATAATTTGCCTTTGGGGAGCGGTAGCCCGTGTCGCAGGCGGTGCCGATCAATATGAGTTGCCGCCGATTGAGTATAGTCGCTCCACACCAGACAACCGAGTTTCCGAGCTTCAGAGGGCGCTCGAGCATCAACAAGCGACGTTGCGCTTTGAAACGCGGTTCGGGTATCTGCGCGACTTGCTTAAGGCCTTGGAGATTCGCGAGGATACCCAAATGCTTGTTTTCTCGAAGACCAGCATGCAACGCAACCGTATCTCGCCCCGAACCCCGCGGGCCATCTACTTCAACGACGACAGCTACATCGGTTACTGCCACGCAGGCGATGTGATTGAAATTGCCGTCGCCGATCCACAGCTAGGTGCCGTGTTCTATACACTCGACCAGACCAAGGGGGAAGCACCGGTCATTGAGCGGCAAACCCATAGCTGCCTCCAATGCCACGGCACGACTCAAACAGGTGATATCCCAGGCCTCTTGGTCCGTTCGTTATTCGTGGGGCCGAGCGGCTTGCCGATTCTGTCTGAAGGAAGTCACCGCGTGGATCATTCCACGCCGATCGAGAACCGCTGGGGTGGTTGGTACGTTTCAGGTACTCACGGTACCCAATCCCATCTTGGCAATCTGATCGTACAAGATAAGGAGGCAAAGCGCCCCTGGCAAAACGAAGAGGATATGAACGTGACCGACCTTAGCGACCGGTTCATGGTACGAAATCACTTGACTCCCCATAGCGACATCGTTGCCTTAATGGTGTTCGAACATCAGGCACACGTTCACAATTTGATCACCAAAGCAAATTTCGCGACTCGGCAAGCACTTCATTACCAGCGGGAATTCAATAAAGCTTTGGGAGAACCCGAAAACAACAAGCTGGAGAGCTCGACGCGTCGTATAGAGAATGCGGGTGAAGACTTACTCGAAGGTCTGCTGATGACGAACGAAGCGCGACTGAAAGGGCCATTTGTCGGCACATCGACGTTTGCAACAGAGTTTGCACAACACGGCCCTCGCGGCCAACAAGGGCGTTCGCTTCGTGATTTGGATTTGAGGGATCGTCTTTTTAAATATCCTTGCAGCTATTTGATTTATTCCGACGCCTTTGACGGACTACCCGTGGAGATGAAGAACTACGTGAAACGGCGCATGAATCAAATTCTGGCAGGGCAGGGCGGTGAAAAGTTCACGCACCTCACGTCCGAAGATCGCGAGGCAATCGCAGCGATCCTCGATGCAACAAGGCCGGAACTATTGAACGAATCAAAATTGAGAAGCGCCCACAACAATAGCGAATAGGAATGTTCGAGATTGATCTAGACAGCAGCGTGCCCGACCTGGTGATCGAGTGTCCCCAGCTTCTTAAGCTATTTGAAGAACTGGGCATCGAATCGACGTGCGGCGGAAAATCTTTGCGTACAGCCTGCCGAGACCGCGGATTGAACCCGGCTGCCGTCGTCAGCCAATGTGAAGAACGTCTCCGCACAACCACCGAGTGATTGTGCGGAACGCCCCGTGGATGATCGAGGGCCTACCGCCATCGTCATTTAAGTAGATATAGCGTTTCACTTGGGGGTGCATGCTTAGGAGCCCAGGAGAAATAACTTCGGCGGTTGGAAGTTATTCACGAACGACCGCGGTGCTTTTTACGCCGAAGGCGTTCTACTCCACAGCCCAGAGTCGCCACATTCGCGGCGCGCACTCTGGGTAAACAGACGAGAAGCCCCATTTACGCCGTAGGCGTTACACATTCGTTGCGGCGCGAACGGGTGTAACGCCTTCGGCGTAACGCCGGAGATTATTTCCTGGCCCCAGGGTGCGCCACTTCGTGGCGACCCTGGGCTTTGGAATTTAACACCTACGGTGCAGAAGCTATTACCATCAGCATTGACTTGAAACACCGAAGTTATTCTTCCCGCGAGCCTTAGCGCGACTGTGTCGTGAAAAACACACCACCCCGCGCTACTGTCACATGACTATTGCATGAAATGCGCTCTCTAGCCTGCTGGAATCAAGCAGGCATAATGTCCTGGCGTGGGCCGAAGAACTCGAAATGAATTCGAGTGTCCTCGACACCGAGGTTCTTGAGATCCCGATAGACGCTCGTCATGAACGGCTTGGGGCCACAGAAGTAAAACTCGGTGTTATCAGCCGGAAGCCAATCGCGTAGGAACTCGCTATCGAGTAGACCAACGCTGTCGCAGCAAGCCGATTCCAGGTCTCCATCCAGGGGCAAATCGTAACGAACGTGAGTCCGCAGGTTGGGAAGCTCGGCAGCCACTTGGCGGACCTCGTCGGCTAGCGCATGCACTCGACTGTTGCGCGCGGCATGAGCAAAGTAGACCGGCGTCGCCGCTCGATCGTGTGCCAGACTCTTGAGCATCGACATGAGGGGGGTGATGCCGATGCCGCCCGAGAGCAACGCAACCGGCCGATCGTCGAGCCGCGCGGGATCGAGCGTGAACTCTCCACACGGCGGCCCCAGTTCGATGACTTGCCCGACCTGGACATGATCGTGCAAATAGTTGGAAATCAGCCCGTCTGGTCCCCCTTCAATAGGGCACGGCTCGCGCTTGACGCTAATCCGGAAATGACCGGCACCAGGACGGTCGGAGAGGCTGTAATTGCGTGGCGAGGTCGGCTGGGAAGGATGGTCGATCCGAACGGTGACGTACTGCCCCGGCTTAAACAGCGGTAGTTCACCGCCATCTTCCGGACGCAAATAAAACGACGTTATAATCTCGCTCTCCGGCTGCTTTCGATCTACGACAAATCGCCGGTAGCCGTTCCAGCCGCCGGGTACCGCGGCTTGTTCCTGATAGATTTCTTGCTCACGCTGAATAAAAATATCGGCAAGAAACCCATAAGCCTCTCCCCAAGCGGCGATGACTTCTTCCGAAGCCGCGTCGCCCAAAACATCCTTGATCGCGGCGAGCAGGTGCTTGCCTACAATAGGGTAGTGTTCCGGCTGGATGCCCAATGAACAGTGCTTTTGGGCGATCAACTCCACAGCTGGTCCCAATGCGGCCAAGTTGTCGATATTCACGGCATACGCGCAAATGGCACCGGCGAGCGCCCGTTGCTGCCCGCCCGAATATTGATGCGACTGATTAAAATAAGCCTGGACTTCAGGATTTTCAGCGAACATACGCACGTAGAAACGGCGTGTGATCGCTTCCGCTTGTGGAGCAACGGCAGGTGCGGTGGCCTTTACAATGTCAATCGTGGATTGAGACAGCATGGAAAGTCTCCGATGATGGAGAGTCATTGGAAGAAAGAAATCACTAGAAACAAAGTTAGAGCCTTGAATAGTGCATGTCAAGGTGTAGAATCAAATTGTAGTTGAGGATTGGTTGCGTGTTACCCAAAACCGCTGAATATGCGCTGCGTGCAACTGTCTGGTTGGCGCGTGAGCCGGGAAAGACCGAGTCGGCCGATCTGTTGTCTGAGCGCACGCAGATACCGCGAAGGTACTTGCATACCGTTCTGCAACAATTGGTGCAGGCACAGATCGTTCGTTCGCAGCCTGGGCCGGGGGGCGGGTATGCACTGGCCCGAGAACCGGCGGGGATCACCATTCTGGATGTCGTTAACGCTGTGTCGCCAGTAGAACGCATTCGTCACTGTCCGTTAGGCTTGCCGTCGCATACCCGACTTTGCCCACTCCATAAGCAGCTCGACGCCGTCTATGAGGCGACGGAAAAGGCCCTTTCGCGCGTCACGTTGGCGCAAATCATCCGATCGACGCGCGACATTGTGCCTTTGTGCGAAATCAAATGCTGATCAAGCGGCGATAACGATGCTGAAATGACCAAGCACGGCTCGCCGCACTTTTAGGTACGATTCCGCTCCAAACTGAACCAAAGAAGAAGCGAATGTACTTGCGTTGCGGATTGGCCTCGGGCAGTGATTGGTTACACAGCATTACTCGCGAGGTACGCTCAAGCTGATAGTCAATCGTTTCTGCGTGGGCGAGGTATTGGAATGAGCGAAGCGGCAATTCGGCTGCATGTGGAGCCGTTAGATGAAGGTGGGTTCGTTGGCACCAGTCCCGATGTGCCGGGGCTCGTTGTCGAAGGACGAAGTTATGTGGAAGTTGTCGAGATTGCTCAGGATGTAGCACGAAAGATTGCGGAGTCATGCCGCGAACATGGTGATCCGCTTCCGCCCGCACTCGTGAGATTAAATAATACAAAGTCCCCTGAATTCAAATGCCGATTAGATTGACTTTTTAATAGTCGTCTTTAATAATGCGACTGTGTAACCAATCATTGCCCGTGAATCTCTTTCCGTAACAAGAAGAAACATTCGCAGGCAACGCTCTACGGAGCGACCGGCCGCAATGCTTTGCAGGGCGGCCTTTTTTATGCGCTCGGGTTGAGCAACGCGAATTATCGCGTGTGGCTTTTGCAATCCATCAATAAATGCCAGAGCGATTGGACCAAGCCGCTTGATTTCAAGGCTTAAAGAGCAGGGGGCACGAATGCCGCTATTTTTTTACGAATTGGTACTGGGCTCCCGAATTTCTTGAGATCATCTTCATGAGGCCTTCGGTTTCTCGGTTGAAGAACGCGATGGTGTGAATGGGGATTTGCTTTCGTTTCGAGCGGTTTCTTATGCGTAGCTCGACGGCTACCGATAGATCGAACTTGCCGTCGGAAAGGAAGTAGATGGCGTTCGGTTTCAGCGACAGTGCGTAGAGCAGCGCGGGCAAAGGGTTGGTGCCGCCATCGGGGTGAACGGAATTTAGCCATTCTTCGGTGCGATCGATGTGTTCGGCGATTGCCGGTACTGGCTCCGAGGCGTCCATGGGATAGGTGCCGTCGCTGTACAGCAGCACGTAAAACTTTTGCGAGCTTTTCAAGTTGCGGATCGATCGCATGAGTTCCGATTTGGCTCGCTTGAACTTGTTCATGTCGAGCATGCTGCCGGAGCAGTCGATGACATAAACGAAGGTGGAGCCGGTGCCGCCGATGCCGAAGAATTCGGCACCGATACCGTTGCCGGTGCCCGTGCCTTGTCCGCGTGAGCCGCCAGCTTCACCAGAGCCGAACGGGTCGCTAAACAGGTTGACATCGGCTGCTGTAATGCCTGCGGGCGCAGTGGCGGCAGCGGTTAGCTCCATGAGTGCGTTGGAGAGCGGTGAGGATTGGTCGGCGAGTTCGAAGGCCCCGCCGCCTAGGCTATCCCCTAGCAGAGCTTCGGAGTTGCCATCGGTGTCGAGCCACAAGGCAAGTCGCCCATCTTCTTTCGCGGCCACTGTGAGCAGTGCGAGTGCGAGGAAGATTAGTAGGTGGCAAATGGCTGAGAGCAAAAAGGAATTTGCATCTGTAAGCCAGGCGGGAGTAGCGCGATTTTTAGCGTTAGCATCGCTTTGCATGTGGAACTCGAAGTGGAGAACTGCCGCACCCTCCTCATGGATTCATATTAGTTGGGGATACCGTGTCATCAATAAAATGGAGCCAGTATTCATATTTTTCGGCCATATTGCGTGGTTTTATGGTGCCGTCCGACTTCTACCGTCTTGAACTTGCCAGCAGCGCGACACGGGCGTCGGGTATTTCGACTCTGTATTTGGCCATAGTGCGAGTTGCTCGGGATCTCATTGATTTAACGAATAAAGCAGGATGTTCATTGCCAGTTTGAACGCGTCCTCCCGTATATATCCCTCGCAGCTCATGGGCTCGGTTTCGAGCGAGCAGCTAATATCGAGGGGCGAGAAAATCACGGCCTGGCGCCCGTCGATTTCCAGGCCTTCCAGCAGCGGTGTCGTTTTGGTGATGGACGGTGTTCGGGCACTTCCGGCCAGCATGGATTTGAGGCTTCGTCGAGAGACGCGAGTGACATCTGCTCCGCCGAAATCTGATGTAAAGATCGGGTCGCTAGCCGGGATGAGCCTGAGTGGCTGGCTGGGGAAGATCGCGTTCATTTCATTGCGAAACGATCTGGCGAAATCTTTATTGGAGCAGACGGCATCAGCGAGAACCGTGCCACCTCGTTCGAGATACTGTCGTAGTTGGGTTCGTTCGATCGGGGTGAGCTCGAATGCCGATCGTCCGTGGAAGAATACGACCGGATATTCAAATAGCGTGGGATCGCTCAGGCCTACTTCATGCGGCAAGGGGTTGATCGGCATCCGAAAATCTTCGGCAGCGCGTTGGAGTAATTTGCCAAGAGCCGCCGGAGCAGCGTGACACCCGCCGGGGTGCAACACGTTTGCCACGTAGATCGTTCCACGAGCGAACTGCTGTGTCCCCACCGTGGTTGCGGTGGACAGAATCGCGGGATTTTTGAAACTAACCTCGCGGCCGGTAGCATAGGCAAGAATGTTCAGCCCGATGTTTCTTGCCGCACGAACTTTATCTTGAACGGCGGATAACTCGGGACGATCGCGGCCGAGGCGGTCGAGTTCCCAATAGCAACTAAGGTCTTCGGGGCAGTAGATAACGCCGGTACGGCAACTTACATCAATGCCCCACAGCGGCGGCAGTAGATTGGGAGCGACCGTCTCTTGCATGAGCCAGACGGGGTGATCTGGTTCTAGCGGCCGGAGTTTGAATTCGGCCTCGGGGAAGATATCGCGCATAGCCTCTCGAAACCCCACATCGAAACCGTTGCCGCCGCAGCAGCGTTCCGCGAACAGGAAGCCGCCGCGATCGACATACATTCGCAGCTTCTTTTTATCCTCGGGCGTTAGCTGCAAGTATTCGCGCCCGTTCAAAAACAACACGGGGGCTTCGAGCAAGTCTTCTACCGAGGCTCGTTCCAGGTCTACGACCTGGTGGGTGAGGTTGCGCTCCCAGGATTTTTCCAGGTGGCCGACGAGGTTTGCCAGTGCGTTGCGGTGGCGGTTCCAGTCGTCGGTGGGTTTTCGTTGGAGGTGAGCCATGACGACGGGCCACCGTCCCTTGGCGAGAAACATCAACGAGAAACTGGTGGAGACGCATTTGTCGCGCACCTCGTGGAACTCGACGTCGGACGGCCAGGCCCCCAGGAACTCTTGCGTACTGACGAGCATTCGCGCGCCTTCGCGATACCAATCGTGCTTGCCGATAAATCGGCGAGCCGTCATGCGGGCGGCGCGCTCGAGTGCATAGAGATAGTAGGACAACCAGAATTCGGTGCCCGGATTGCGATAGACGGAGAAGTATCGTTCGAGCCATGCCATGGCGCGCTCGAAGTGCGGGTCTTGCTCTTGAATGCCACAGCCGATGACCTGTTCTCCGCGGACCGAGGAATCGCTGGGGTTCAATGCGCCGGAGGCGATGATGAGCGCGGCGATGCCTGCGCAGGTCATACTTCCGCTGCCGGGATAGCCAGGCCCCCAGCCCCACGAACCATCTTCGTTTTGAGTGTTCTGCCAGTGTTCTAACGCGAGAGTCCAAATCCTGGGGCTCACTCGAATACCAACGCGTTCGGCCTCGTTGAGGGCGAGCATGGCGAAGTGGCTCATGGAATTGTCGGTGTGATCGGCCGAGTAAGCGGCGGCGATCGACCACATGCCGCTTTGTTTGCCGCCCGGGTGTTGGCGGGCTTCCAGCCACTTTACGTTGCGTGCGATTTGAGCAATGTCTTTGGTGGGCTGTGCAGCGCAGAGCGCCATGGTTTGCAGCGATGCCGTGTAAGTGCTGCGTGGAGTGTAGCGCCGTAAAAAGTTGAGCGCCCTTCGTACCGGTTCGTCGGTTTCTGGGTGGCAACCGGCGTTGAGCAATGCGAGCGTACACAGGGGCGTGAGCCCGGCATCGTAATGGGGCTGGTTTGGCCAGGTGCCGTCGGGGAGTTGTTTGGACTTGAGGTAGTCGATTCCACGTTCGAGGGCTTTTCGCACGTCCTCGGCGGTGAGGGTTGTTGTATCGGACGCGTTTGCTGGTGGGCTGCCATCGTCGTCGAGCGAAGCAGGGCGACTGTTGGCAACATTGCCTTGCTCGGGGGCATTTGCCGCGACTCCAAATAGCGAGGCTGCGCCGACACCGGTTCCCAGGAATTTTCGCCGGTCGATGCGGTCCATGGATTGGAGGCTCGTGTGAGGGGTAAAGGATATGCCGAATGTGCCGTCTTACTGAATCATAGGACGTATCGCCATGAACGGGCGGGAATCGCCAGTTGGCCTGTAATTTGTTCGTTTCGGTAAGTGGGTTGGTTTGCAAGTGCGAGGAGAATATCGGGAGGTTGTCGTTTTTTGTGACTCGATTGTCGGAATCATGTGCGGGTTGTGGGTTAATCGGTGCGGCGGATGCCGTCCCAGGCACCGACGGTTTTGCCTTCGTTGAAGCCGAATTCGCCCCAGAAGACGTTGAGGTTTTCCTTGGGGATCTCAAAGGTGAAGTGTCCGTTGGAGCGTCCAAGGGCCCATTTTCCGCGGATGATGTGGGAATCGTTTTCTGTTTTGTAGGTGACCTCCGAGAGTCGTCCCGTGCCGGGTTTGTCTTGCAGTTGGTAGGTGCCCGAGTTGCCGTTGAAGCGGATGATCGAGCGGATGCGGAAGCGGTCTGCCGACATGTAGTTGGATTCCCACTCGCTGCGTTCGAGGCGTGGGTGTTGGAATGTGGGTGGCGGGAGTTTGAGGCGCTCGGCGGTGGGGCCGTTGTCTTCCGACTGCGGTTGTGGCAGGAGTTGAGAGATGCGTGGGAGGGCGGTGGGGTTTGGAAAGTCGTATTTTTCGAGTGCCTGACGGAGTTTTTGTTGTTCGGGAGTGAGCAGCGAGAACTTTTCGGACTTGAGATCGAGTCGGCCGAGGACGCGCTTGGTGGTTTTATCGAGGTAGTACACGAAGTGTGGTTCGCGGTTGTAGATGACGGCGGTAATTTGCGAGTAATCCGACGCATCGGACGGGTATTTGACGAACCAGGTTGTGGTTCGCAGTTCGCGTTTGTTGCCGGTCGTCCAGGCGTATTGGCCTTGGTCGTTGGCGTAGAACTGGCTCGTGGTGCGTGGTTGTGCGAGTGCGGGAGTTGTGAGGGTGAGTATGGCGAAGAAGATGAGAGTGCGTAGCATGGGAGGAATGTGTGATAGAAGATGTGTGATAGAAGATGTGCTGAGTATTGTAATTGGGGGATTCTTGGGATGGGGCGTAAACTGGTCGCTGAAGCGACCAGTCCGTATGGGAACGCGGGGATGGAAATGTGTGTATTTCTCGGAAGGGGACAAGTTTTTGGGTAGGGGACAAGTTATTTGAGGGTGTGCATGGGGGCCGGGGATTGGGGACTGGGGACGGGGGCTGGCGCGCAGGTTGAGCCTGGCCCGGAGGTTCGGGTTTTCATGGATGGGGGGCAATTGGGACGCGGCCGAAACAAGGCAGCCTGGTTACTTGAGCCGCAAGTTTCGCGTTGATTTCTTGAGGCCGCAGTTTAGCAGAATTTGTATTTATGTACAGTACTTCTTTTCGGCCAGTGTGGCAGGGGGGAGGGGAGAGGGGAGAGGAGTGAGTGTCAGGCTGGAAAGCCTGTCCTACGGGGGTTACCAGCCCCAGGAGAAGACGGTGCCGTAGATGAACGGCTGGCAGATGGGGGTGTATGCCGGGCCGTAGTAGGGCGCGTAGATGGGGTAGGCGGAGAGAATCGCGGGGGGCGAGTAATAGTAGTATGGGCCGGCGTAGTAAGCGTAGGCCGCTTCGACTTCGTAGGCGCGGGCCATGGCTCGGTAGTATTCGACGCGCACGGGTGTGTCTGCCAGGTAGCGGTCGTGCCAGTCTTCGTAGAGTTTTTCTTCGCGTGCGGCGCGTTCAGCTTTGAATTCGCGCATGCGTTTCTTGGCTGCCTCTTTGCGGTCGATTTGTGCCTGGCGGCGCGCGGCGAAGAACTCGGGCGGCTTGCCGGGGTTGCGCTGTGGTGGGGTGGGGAGCGCTTGCTGTGCGGCGGGTGGTTGTTGTGGGGGCGCTAAGCCGCGAGCGGCTGGGGGTGGGAGTTCCGCGTGGGAGAAAGGCGCGTGCATCGTGAATGCAACGAGCAATACAAGCGGTAGAAGTGGTGCGCGAGTCATTGGTCGGTCCTTCATACTGGGCGACGCGCGGTTATCTAGGGGTATTGTAGAGATTCATTGTTGATGGGGCGAGGGAGGGGGAAATTGGGTAGTGGGTCACTTTGCCAAAAAAGTGGAGGCCGCTCGCTCCGCGAGCGGAGATTCATCTCGCGGAGCGAGATGACTACACTAAACCGGACCCACTACCGGGAATTGGGTGCTAGCGCTAAGCCGCGAGGGTGGTGGGGCGGGAATGGCGCGTCTAGAAGGGGGGGTGGGCGCGCAGGGGGAGTAAGGGATTTGTTGACGCCGTGTTCTGGTTGGACGGTGTAGCCGCCGCCGCTAAATGTGTTGGGGGGTACGCTGAGTGGTGCTACGCGGAAACTAGTCGATGGCGGCGGCACCTTGGATTAGGTTGACGAACTCGTCGTTCGATTTGAACTTTTTGAGTTTCGTCGTGAGCTGTTCCATGGCGTCGACGTGGTGCATCGACGAGAGTGTGCGGCGGAGCTTGGTGGCTGCGTCGAGCACGTGCGGCGGAAGTAGTTTTTCTTCGCGGCGTGTGCCGGATTGCTCGATGTCGATGGCCGGGTAGATGCGGCGATCGGACAGTTTGCGATCGAGCACGAGTTCCATGTTGCCGGTGCCTTTGAACTCCTGGAAGATCAGGTCGTCCATGCGGCTTCCGGTGTCGATGAGGGCGGTGCCGACGACGGTGAGCGAGCCGCCTTCTTCAAACGCGCGGGCCGTGGCGAAGAGTTTCTTGGGAATGTCCATTGCTTTGATGTCGACACCGCCGCTCATGGTGCGGCCCGTGTTGCCGACCCACTTGTTGAAGGCGCGGGCGAGGCGGGTGATGGAGTCGAGCAGGAGGAAGACGTCTTTTCCCATTTCGGCGAGTCGCTTGCAACGCTCGATCGTGAGTTGGGAAAGCCGGACATGGCTTTCGACATCGCGATCGAGGCTGGAGGCGAATACTTCGCCTTTGATGATGCGCTGCATGTCGGTGACTTCTTCGGGACGTTCGTCGACGAGCAGCACCATCATGGCAATTTCGGGGTAGTTTTCGGAAATGCCGGCGCTGATGTGCTGAATGAGGATCGTTTTGCCGGTGCGAGGCGGTGCCACGATGAGCGCGCGTTGGCCTTTTCCGAGCGGCGTGAGGAGGTCCATCACGCGGGTGCTGATCGGCTCTTGGCCCGTTTCGAGCTGGAGCCATTCTTCGGGGTTGATGGGTGTGAGGTCGTCGAACGACTTTACATTGATGTAGTCATCTGGTGGGAGGCCATCGACATCGAGAATTTCTTTGAGGCGAGGGCCTTGGCCGCGGCGATGACGTTGGACCATGCCGGTGATAAGGACACCTTCGCGGAGGCGGAACTTTTCGATCATTGTGCCGGGCACAAAGGGATCGGTGCGTTCGCGTGTGAAGTTGGTTTGCGGGTTGCGGAGAAAGCCGTAACCGTTGGGGTGCATTTCGAGCACGCCGGAGCCGGGTACGAGCGGCAAGTGATCTCCGTACTCTTGGGAGTCGCCGTCTGGGCCGCGGTCCTGGCGATCTTGCTGGTTGTTGTAGCGTCGTCGGCCGCCGCGACGGTTACCACCGCTACCACCGCTTCCTCCGCGGTTGTATCCACCCTGGCGGTTGTTATTTCGATAACGCCCGCCGCCTCCGCCGGTGTTTCCGCCGCCGCCCCCACGCTTTTTCTTTGCCATGTGTTTCAAAACCTTTACCTTGATCCTCTCGCGACCAACAGATTGGGCGAGACTTTCGCAAATCCTTGTCTCAATAAACCGGTCGGTGCATGGCCGACCATACGAAGCGAAACAGACGCTGTTTAAATGAAGTACAGACCAGTGAAAGAGCCGCTTGGTCGCTAAGTTTAGCGCCGCGAGTTTGCGGCGAGCCGAAATGATTCCTTAGTGCGAGCCGCACAGGCATGTAGCTTTTGTCGCTTCGTGTTTTTGAAGTCGAAGAGACAGGGTAGTGCAATACAGCGAAGTGAGGCCTGAATTGGTAGCCGCGCATGTTGAGACGCGACTGGCGAATGGTACTACTTTGCGAGTGTCTTTAGCCGGTTGCTGAAAAGCAGCCTCATTAAGCGGCGGACACGCGTAAAAGCAGGTGTACGTTTACCCGCGGCAGTTTCGATGCCAGTCGGACAGAGCCATGGCGTAAAACTACAGCGGCACTTACGAAACCCTCTTGCCCAAGAAAACTCCTTGAGGGCGTTGAGGCGGCCCTTGGCTTTTCCGACGGCATTGGATGTTTGCCGCCGACCGCCAAAGCATTGGCCGGTAGAACCCTGCCGAACCAGGGCAGGACAATCAACTCATGCGTATTGTTCCTTAGGAATCGGCAAATGTCAAGCGGGGGCTGAGGGAAAGTGATCGTAGCAGGGGGGAAGGGGGATTAAGGAGGGGGGAAAGGCCGGGGAGGGGAGTGATTAGGGCGATATAGTCGGCATAATCGGCAGAATTTAACAAAGTTGGGCGGTGGCTTGGCCGATAAGCACCAGACGGAGCGCGCGAACGGGCGAAACGCCAGGGAACCGTGGGCTCGATGAGTTTTGGGTGCGAGGGCTGAATCAATGCGATGCCGTAGGCCGGAAGCCGTTTTCCTACTCGTGGGCGCGATGCTGGCATTGCCGGTGCGCATGGTATCGGTGCAAGCAGCGCAGGAGCCGGGCATTCAGTGGATGAGCGATCTTGAAGCGGCGAAAGCACAAGCGAAGCAGACGGGGCGGCTCGTGCTGGTGCATTTTTGGACGCCAAGCTGCCAGCCGTGTTTGATGCTGGATCAAACGGTGTTCAACCAGGCGAATGTGGCAGCAACGTTGGAGCAGCGGTTCGTGCTGGTGAAGTTGAATGCAAATGAGAACTCGGCGACCGCGCAGGGGTTTGGCATTACGCGTGTGCCGACGGATGTAATTATTACTCCCGATGGGCAGGTGGTTGGGAAGTTGATCAGCCCGCCGACGCCGGCCGGTTATTTGGCCGAGGTGACTCAGGCGGCTGCGAATTATGCGGTGACACCTGGGGGCAATTATGCGGCGGCGGTTTCGCAAGCGCCGATGCAGTCGGCGTTTCCGCCGGGGGCTTCGGTGAATGCCGCTTATGCGAATTTGCCGATTGCGCCGGGTACGGTTCCGGCGATGGCAGAGTTCAGTAATTTGCCACAACCGACGCAGACGGCCCCGATGCTAGGTGTCGTGCCGCCGTCTTCGTTTGCATCGAACGGCGTGAATGCGAACGCACCGGTTGGTGCGACTCCGCCGCCGATTACGCCGATTGGCGTGACGCCGCCGCCGGCTCCGCCGTTGACGACGTACAATCCGCTGGCGTCGAATCCAGCGTATGGGGCCCAAGCGACCAGCGGTTACGGTCAGCCAACGGCACCTGCTCTTGCAGCGCAGCCTGTGGGGCCGGTTCAAGTTGAGAATCGTTATGCGGCAGCGCCAGGGTTCGCTACGGGAACGGCGGCTGTTAGCGCGCAACCGGTGGCGGCTTCTTCGCAGCCCTTTGTGCCACAACCGCCTGTGGGCGTTGCGCCTAGCGGAGATAACGGTACGCCGGCGCTGATCACCGGAACCAGCAGTGCGGCTTTGTCGTTGAACCCGAATATGGGTGCGGCGAATGTTCCGCCGGCGAGTGCGGCGGGAACTGGCGGCGTTGCTGCCAGCGCTGCCCATCCAAACGCCGGGTTGGTTGCCGGTGTTCCGGATCCGTCGCAATTACCGGCGGGTGCGCCGCCGTTAGGGTTCGATGGTTATTGCCCGGTGAGCATGCGTAATCATTGGAAGTGGGTGCCGGGTGATCCGCGTTGGGGAGTCGTGCATCGCGGTCGTACGTATTGGTTTTCCAGCCAGAATGAGCAGCAGCAGTTTTGGGCCGATCCGGATCGTTTCAGCCCCGCGCTTTCGGGAATGGATCCTGTGATGGCGATCGATCATCAGCAACAAGTGCCGGGGAAGCGCGAGCACAGCATCGACTACGATAACTTGTTCTATATGTTCTCGAGCGAAGCGACGCTGGCGCAGTTTACGGCGAACCCCGAGCGCTATGCGGTAGGCGTGCGACAGGCGATGGGGATTCAGCGGGGGCGGTTGGTGCGATAGACGTTTGCGATAACACTGTTGCAATCGGTGTGAGTGCAAATCGCTAGGGCGTAATTGCTAGTAGCATTGTAGTATGCACCAAGCACCGTCAAAGTTTTGCGTCTTAGTATCTGATTCTCGATTCCAATAATAGATCCGACCGGCGTCACCCCACATCCAGCCTGGTTTGTCGTCGGAGTCGAGTTGCATTAGAAGTTGCCATTCGGCAGCGCCGGGTGCCAAAGAACGCGCGCGAGCACTATCGTAACCGGATGAGTCACCGCAATAGATGCCATTGGTTACTAGCTGACACTCGAGTTCCATTGGATTTTGGACCGCCTCTGGATATCCACCGATCCGATGAAGCGGTTCCGTTGGATCAACGAGAGATTCAACCAATGAGCGGTAGTCGTCATTATCGTATATGTGAATATCGAGACCGTAGGTTCGCATGTCTCGAGGTAATGAGTGTTCAAGCTCGAATTTTAGTGCACATGCCGAGAACCAATGTTCTTCGTCGAGTTCTTCGGGAGGCTCTATTAAAACCAAGTCGCGATCATTGTGGATGAATTGAACAAGCGACGATCCGCGACTCGATGGATCGAAACCACATGGGGAGTTTTCGACATCGTAGAAAAATAGAAGCCATCCTTCCGTCGGTAGATCGCTAATAAGTCCGCCACCGTGTATCTCGGTGAGATTCAATTGGCCGAGGAATGCGAGAGGAAAGTGTGGCTCATCGAGCCGGGCTTCATATTGGACTATGGATTCGTCCCATAGCGACGAGGTGCCACGGGCCTTTTCTTTCATCCTACGATTGAATTTTAGCTGTTCTTCCAGCCACTGCGTCGCATTCCAATGCGGCCATTCGAAGCCGTCGGGCACCAGCGGCGTTCCCCCGAACTTCGAAGCACGATGCCCCGCTTCATTAGATAGTCTTTCCGTGCGAATGCGCAGTGAGGGACGAAGCCTTTCGGACAACATATCCGCATTACTTTTGAAGTGAGACGCAAGGATCGTATCTTTGGCTTCATCGTTGGTCATCGATATACCCAAGATTGGTTACGAATGATAGCAGCATATAGCGAAAAGCCTAAGTGCGCAATGCAAAAAGTGATCGACATTGGGGATTTTGACAAGTGACGCGCACCGCGAAGGATTACCTGAGTGATCGGTTGGAGACGCGATTTAGAGTGCCACTATATCTATCCATCCGCGTCTCGGAAAGACGCGGCCACGAAGGGATCGGCGGTGTCGGTGGAGGCTTCGGCGGCTGCGGCGATGCTGAGAGCTTCGGCGGAAATGGGAGTGGCGGGGCGGATGCGTGTGGCGAGCCAGAGGCTGGCGAGCGTGGAGCCGGCGGCTATCCAACCGACGGTGCCGAAGTGCAGGATTTTTCCGGTTGCTGATTGGGTGACAATGAGACCGCCGAGGTAAGAGCCGACTCCGCTGGCGACGTGTTGCACGGAAGAGTTGGCGCTGAGGAACGAGCCGCGTCTATGTGGTTCAACGCTGCTAGTGATTATGGCCATCGCAGCGATCATGCGTCCCACGTTGCATACCATGAGTGCGCCGAACACGGCGACTGCGATGGCGGTGGAAGTGGGTGGCAGGTGCGTGATAACTAGCAGCAAGAGCACCGAGCCAGGAATAGCCAGGCTGAAGATTCTGAGTTTGCCGTAGCGATCGGCTAGGCGACCGATGATGGGCGCCGCAAAGAGCGTAAGCCCGCCACCCGCGATGTATACGAGAGGCAGGTGTTCTTCGCGCATTCCGACATTGGCCACGAGGTAGGGGCTGATGAATGGGAAAACGGTGAAGCTGCCGATCATCAAAGAAATAATGAGCGCGAAGGCGCTGAGGTGATTTGGCTGAGTGAAAGTGGCGGCGAGAGACTTTAATGGATGCGTATGGCTTTGGCCGACGTGTTGGTCAAGCGGCGGGAGCGCGAGTGGCACGAGAGCCAGCACGGGGATGCCGGTGACGGCGAGTACGACGAACGGAACGTGCCATCCGTAGTTGGTGCCGATATAGAGTCCGAGGGGAACCCCGGCGACAGAGGCGAGAGCGAAGCCCGTCATGAGAGAGCCAGTGGCACGACCGCGGCGATGTTCGGGGAACACATCGCCGATAATGGCCATCGTCATACCCCCCAGGATGCCGCCAAATGCGCCGGTAGCAACGCGCGCCGCAACAAGCGTGTGGTAAGTCGGAGCTAGTGCGCAAAGCAGGGTGCCGATTAGGAAGCCGGTGTAGAGGACCATGAAGGTGGTGCGACGCGCGAAGCGGTCGACAATGGAGGAGGCGACCAGGCCGGCAGCGCCGGCGGCAAACGTGTAGGAAGAGACGACGAGGCTGAATTGTGCCGGGCCGATGTGCAATGTGCGCATGAGTTGCGGGCCGAGCGGCATGACGATCATGAAGTCGACAATGGCCGCAAATTGCACGGTGGCCAAGATGAGCAGGATGAGTTGTTCGCGGCGTCGTCCGTGGTGTGAGTTCGCTTCTAAGTTCTCCGATGTCATGCTCAAACAGATAGGATAATGGCGGCGGTGGTTCAGTGGGGACTCTTGGGAGGGTTGCGGCTTTTCTGTAACGATAGCAAGGTGTTAGGGGTGGGAACAGTGCGAGAGTGCGCTAACCCACGGTGAGCACAAGCATCAGACCGCGCTAGAATGGCGGACTAGGTAGAATTGAGGCGCGGCGGGCACCAACGAGCGGTTAGAAGGTGTTTTGAAATGCTTTTGAGGCCTGTTGTGTGCCACTGGCTTGGCCCAGTGTTTCTTCATGCCGCCAGCTTGCTATCGGAAACCAGGGTTAGTCTTTTGGCCGGATAGCGCCTCGTCCGCAAGCTGATTCACACGTTCCGTCGGAACGTATCACTTGGCGATATTCCGTGAATTCACTGGCGAAGCCAGTGGCACGCTAATTCCAAACACGTTCCGGCATCAGTCTCGCTTTAGCGAGCGTTGGAGTCGGATGACTTGGGCGCGGACTTCTTCGAGGCCTGGGTTGAGGCGTAGGGCGCGGCGGAGCGCTTCAAGAGCGGCGACGGGGTTGTCTTGCAGCAGGTAGCATTGTCCCATACCCGCCGCCGCTGTGAAGTGGTAGGGGTTGATTTCGAGGGCTTGATCGCAATCGCGGATCGCCGCTTCGTATTGGCCGAGATGGAAATAAGCGATTCCGCGTTGGCACCAGGCCTCGGCAATGTGGTTCGAGGAAGTGCGGATGAGTTCGGTGGCCAGTTCGGCAGCTTCGAGATGCCGGCGTTCATCGTTGAGATTGACGATGCGGCAGAGTGTTTCGCGTTCCCATTGGCTGCCAATGCGGCACCAGAGTTCGCGGATGCCGCTTTCGGCAATGCTGCGGACACCGCGGTCGCGATCGACTAGCGCACGGCCAAGGACGGGGTTCGATTCGTAATCGCCGAGCAGGCTGAGGGCAAAGACGGAGGCACGACGTGTGGTGTGGTCGCCGACACTGACCAGTCGTTCCAGCGTGGTGCAGGAGTATCGACGGGCGACGCGTTTGACGAACAGGGAGCAGTCCTGATTCGTCAGGTAGCGATTGTAATAAATAACGAGAACAGGGGTGCGAACGCGACGAGTGTCCACTCTATGACTCCAATACTGGCCCGAAGCAGTCAGCTCATGAGGAAACAGCAATCACGAAGTTTTGTTTAATGAACTTCGCGCGGTGCCCATTCTCTGTTCCGTTCCGAGCAAGAGGCACGGTGCGCCTTGCAGGGAGTACATTCGATCAACTAGCGCTGCGCTATTCGGTGGTCCCCGTTTATTGACCGAATGCGAAATGATAAGTAAGCGGTATTGTTCTCTGTGCGATCGATCCCGCAATCGACCGGCCTAATCTCTAGCGTTGAGTTTAATCACGGTTGAATAAAGCACAACGAAAAAATCGTGCAGGTTAAGAAGTTTGTCTCCATCGGGGGATGACCGATCTATCGACTAAGAATGTGGCGGCTATAATAGCTTCGATTTCGATGCTTAAAACATGGGTGAACCATGCTCGATGTGCGAGTAGGACGCACATATCTGACTATGTTCGACAGCATTTTAACTAGACACACGCTTGGCATGGAAACTTATGCGACAAAGAATGCCAGGTGCGGCTTGACAGCACGGGTATCGCTAGTCTCACCCGGCGGTCGTAATAGTGGCGTGTGGTGGCGCGCGGTTGTTGGCGCGCTAGTATTTTGGGGTGTCGTTGTTTTGTTGCATTCGCAATGTGGATTGGCCGCGGCGCAGGTTTCCAGAGCGTCGCGAACGGCGGGCGAAGTGGCGTCGGCCGGGATTCATTGGCAAGATTTGCCGCTGAGCGATGCGATCAACCGGCTTGAGCCCTTGTTTGGGACGACGATTTTTGTCGATCGGCGGATCGACCGCTCGCAGAGATTGAATGTGGATGTGTCGACGACGAGTGCGCAGGAAGTGTTGCAAGCGGCTGGGAGCGAACACGGTTGGGGGGCGACACGTGTTGGTGAGGTTGTTTACTTGGGGCCAGAGTTGGCTGCAAGGAACTTGAGTGGGCTGTTAAGTTTACAGAAGGCCAAGATTGAGTTGTTGCCGAAAGCAGCGCGGGCGACGTTTGAACGAAAACGTGGGTTGGAGTGGGTGCGCTTGACGGAGCCGCGGGAGTTAGTGAAGGCGCTTTTGCAAAGAAACGGCTACAAAGTGGAGGAAGCGGAACGGATTCCTCATGATCTGTGGGCGGCAGGAAAGTTGAAGGGATTTTCGCTCGCCGATCAACTTACGCTCGTGCTGTACGGGTTCGATTTGACTTTCGAGGTGGATCCGAGCAAGCGGGCCATCGAGATCGTGCCAATCGATATGGCGGCTGTGGCGGCGGCGCGGGTGGATGAGCGAGCGGTTGTCGCTGAACCCAAATCTAAAGGTTCCGAACGCAAGCCTGCTGTGGGGACTAAGCAGGTTTATACGCTGCGAGTGTCGGAACAGCCGGTGGGCGTGGTTGTGGATGCACTCGCACAACGATTCAACATGCCTGTTGAATTCGATGAAGCGGCGATTCGTGCGGCGGGTTTGTCGGTGAATCGCCGCGTGTCGTTCGCGGTGGAGAACGCAGACCAGGATGAGTTGTTCCATGCCGTGTTGCAGCCGGCGGGGCTGACTTTCGAGCGGGATGGCGAGCGATTACGCATCGTGCCGATACGCGGTGTGAAGTAACGCGGGAGAAGTTTGTGTGTCCGCAGATTTCGCAGATAGTCGCAGATGAATTTTTATTGACCTCTGCGCGGGAATGACGCGTATGAAGCAGTCTTTGATTGAGACAGGATAACAGGATCGACGGGATTTTTTAGTGGGACGGAAGAGCTTACGCGGAGACGATGCGCTCGAGTTGCTCTTTGATGTCGGATTCGATTTTGCCTTTGAACATCATGGCGGCGAAGGGGAGATCACCGTCGAGTTTGAGGTCGTTGTCGTTCACGGCGATTTTTCCCGCTAGCTGGATGCCGAATGTTTTGAAGCTAAAGTTGAGCGTGTCGCCTTCCCAGGATTGATTGAGATCGCTGACTTTTCCCTCGAACTTGGACTGCATCATTTCGATGAAGCGTTCGAGGCGCGAGCGGGCTTCTTCCTTAGTCAACGGATGCGGAACAGTGACGCCGAATTTAGGCATGGGAAGAGTCCTTTCGCGACGGAGGATGATAGATTTGTGCGAGCGCAGGGTATGCATGCCCATTCAGCATCGGGGAAAGTGCGATTGGACGCTAGCCCCTAGAGCGTTTTTAGGTTTATCGTTCTGTCATGCCGTTAGCTGGTTGGACGGCATTGCCGCCGCTAAAGATTTTGTTTTGGCATCGATCGTCATCGGAACGCAAATTCTAAAAAAGCACTAGCTTCTAAAGGATAAAACACTTACAGGATCGGTAGGATTTGGGGAGAGAAACCACCTGTGAGTCTTTGTCGATCCTCGTGGATGCCGGGGCGTTGCCTTGGTCTATGTATTTGCAGCGGTCGCGTTTAGAGCGTCCAGTTCTTCGTAGTCGCAACGGTCGGCTTGATGCCAAAGAGGCAAGCCAGACTGCAACCGTTTGGCGAGAACTTCCAGCTTTTCTTTCGTACCGGGAATGGCCTTGGTTGCCTCGAACATGGTCGGGTCAACTTCTTGTGGCTCGAAACACCAATCGCCGGCGCGAATCGCTTCCAAAATGCTCCTCATGATACTCCATCACCCCACTAGAGATACGCCTGAGTCCCCCCGACTGGAGACGACCGAACGAGTATGCGAAATTTGCGGCGGTTGTCAAGAAAATTTTGTTGGGTGGAAGAGTGTGTGTCTACCGATGACGCCGATGTGCGCAGGATTTACTTGGAAATACGCACAAGCCAGAGGATTGAAGATTTCTGTAAGATTAGATTTTTGAAATTGCGTGGATGAGATTAGCAACGCGTTGTTTGGAGACGGGGCCGTTGCGGTTGTTGTCGCAGGCGGCGGTGCGCACGGCGATGAGGTCGGGTTCGAGCTTTGCCGCGGTGGTGATGTGTTGGCCCACGAGTGAGCCGGCGAGAACGACGGCCAGTTTATGCGTACGTGCGGTGCGGAGAAAAATGTCGAGTTCGCGAAGCGACCAGTGATCAAACAGTCCGCCGGCGGATTTGTTGAAGGTATCGATCAGAAGGGCGGGGCAGCCTGCTTCGACCGCGGCTTGGAGTACGTCGGAAGGGGGTGGCGCGGCAGCGGTGCGCCAGTCGGCATAGACGACTGCAACGGTGTGGTGTGCCGAATGGGCACCAGGCCAAAGGGCGTTCATTACGCTGTGCCAGTGGGAGTGCCAGTCGTTGAGTGTGGTGCAGTGGGCGAGGCCGATTTTGAAAAGTGCAAGGCCGGGAGGTAAAGGTGGCGGCGATGTTTGTGCAAGTTCTACCAATTCGCCGGCAGCAGCGGTCACGGGGGCTCGGCCATGAATTGTTTGAAGCACTTCGTTGATGGTGGCGTTGTCGGCCGCGCCGAGAGAACCACGAGCGGGTTCTTTGATATCGATAACGTGCGCACCGCCTTCGAATGCGGCGAGGGCTTCGGTTGCATTGCGAACACTGACGAGGAGTCGGGGCCGATGTTGAGGGTCAAGAAACGGGAGCATCGGCAGCGGAACTTTCGGTAAGACTTTTTACTTCTTTCAATCGTCGATTGAGGCGACGGATGACTTCATGGTTCAACGGTTCGCACCACGTGCCGCGGATGGTGACGTATCCTTCTTTCCATTCGCCGAAGGCTGGTTTGATATCGCGAGCCGCCCAGTCGGTTTCTCTTTGCGAAAGGCGAGCCACGAGATTAACCGTTTTTTCGTTGCCGGCGAGTTCACTGGGCAGGTGCGACGGGCCTTGGCCTAGGAAGAAAGCCTCCACGATTTCGACCGGCACAGCGATCGGCGGTCCTGAACGCAGGTTAAACAGTATTTGTCCGTCGCGATAGGCGATCCGCGGCCGCCGTAACTGCCACAAAATCAGGCTGACACCTCCCGCGCCTAGTAGTATCATTGCTGCACCAAGCCATTGGGTCCAGCTTACGAATGCAGTGCGTTTTGCCAGCACGAGTCCTACGCCGATTACGGCTGGGAATAACGGAACTACCAAACTAAATGCCAACGCCCGGCGATTGGGTCGCAACCAGATTTCGATCATTACAGCCGAGCGATGTAGTTATGTAAGTTGTGCGCAAGAAAGCCTGTATCATCCCAACAGATTTATAGATCGTTGGCAACCGAATCGTTTATATCGCCTGAAAGTCCATGAAAAAAGTCGTTCTGTTTTCGATTCTGCTTGTTATTGGGCTAGTTGGCTCCCAGGCTTTGCCACTTATGCTTGGCGATTCCTACGGACCAGTGGAGCTGGTCGTCAAGATACTTACGATGATCGGCTTGAGCTTCATCATGATCCATGTCGGTTACGAGTTCGAGATCGACAAAAAAAAACCTCGTAAATACGCGTGGGACTATTTTGTCGCAGCAACCGCGGCCGGTTTCCCTTGGTTATTTTGCTGCTTTTATTTTGTGTTTGTCATGGTGCCGTCGGATTATTGGACATCGTGGGGTGTATGGAGAGAGTCGCTGCTGGCCTCCCGGTTCGCATCTCCCACCTCGGCAGGCGTACTGTTCAGCATGCTGGCCGCGGCTGGATTGAGCGCGACTTGGTTATTTCAAAAGGCGCGAATTCTCGCGATCTTTGACGATTTAGACACCGTGCTATTCATGATCCCGTTGCAAATAGCCATGGTTGGCTGGCGATGGCAATTGGGGGTCATCATTGTGGTTGCTGTATTTTTGCTTTGGGCTGCTTGGACGTTTCTGCATGAGGTGCGCATCCCCATTACCTGGCCCTGGGTACTAAGCTATGCGATCGGAGTGACTGCGATTGTCGAAGTTGTTTACTTTGGAAGTAAGGCATTCGATCATTCCTTCCCGATTCACTTGGAAGTATTGTTGCCCGCATTCGTACTTGGTTGCATCATGGCTCGCCCGGCTGGCCAGGATCCTCACGTCGATGATGCGGTCGAGGGACATCAAGATGGTCCCGAATCACCTTCCGAGCAGCGCGTCTCGACGATAATCTCGGCTATGTTTATGTGTCTCGTTGGTCTGTCGATGCCGTTGTTTTTGGGAAGGGCTGGAGGTCTACCGGAAACCCACGTTGTTGAGAACGGCGCTCATGCTCTCGCATCTGTCACTCCGGCGATGGGTTGGGGCCAGATTGCCATCCATGTATGGTGGATCACGGTGCTCAGCAACCTCGGAAAAATGTTCGCCAGCTTGTGTTATCGCTACGAGGCCACATGGCGCGAACGCTTAGCGCTTTCCATTGGCCTATGGCCACGCGGGGAAGTGGGGGGCGGTGTCCTGGTATTGTCGCTGTCGTACGGTATCAATGGTCCCGTGATGCTTGTAGCGATACTATCCTTGGCGCTGAACCTTCTGCTGACCGGATTTTTCATCGTGTTGATCAAGCGATTGCTCGCACAATCATTGCTCAATAAGTTGGACGCCCCTCTTTCGAGAGGCATGTAGGCGTTTTACAATACACAGGATTGACTATCGTTTTCTGTTTTTGGAGACAGGCTTGGCCGAGTGTGTGCCGGGTCTTGCGTGGCCTATGCCGCCTCACTCTTCGTCGCACGCTATGATTGTTTCCGCTGCCGAACTGGCGCGACTATGCCACAAATTGGCCCAAGCGGATCGCATTGGCATCGACACGGAGTTCGTGTCGGAGGATACGTTCCGTCCGGAGCTTTGCCTGATCCAGATTGCAACACGCGATGAGTTGGCGGTTATTGACCCTTACAAGGCAGGCGATTTAACGCCGTTCTGGCAAGTGTTGTCCGAAGGCGACCATGTGACGATTGTTCATGCGGCGCGTGAGGAATTGAACTTCGCGTTAAATGAGTATGGAAAGCCGCTAGCGAATATTTTCGATACGCAACTGGCGGCCGGATTCTGTAGCGCGGAATATCCGTCATCGTACGGGTCGGTAGTGACGCGATTCTTGAGCGCCCGACCGGCGAAGGGGGAACAGCGAACCGACTGGCGACGAAGGCCGTTGTCGCCCGAGCAAATTGATTACGCGCTTGAAGATGTGCGTTACTTGTTGCCACTGCATGAGATGCTGCAAAAGAAACTAACCGGTTTGAAGCGGCTCGATTGGCTGACCGAGGAAATGGACCGTTGGTTGACCGAGCTTTACGACGCACGAGAGAACCCGCGTTGGCGACGGGTGTCGGGGCTAGGGAGTTTGCCGCCGCGTGGGCTGGCGATTGTGCGTGAATTGTACATGTGGCGGCGCAATGAGGCTGAGAAGCGAAATCTTCCGCCGCGCCGCGTGTTAAGAGACGATTTGCTGGTGGAAATAGCCAAGCGCAAGAGCGACGATATCGAGCGCATTCGTGACGTGCGCGGCATGCACCGTGGAATGAGGCACGAAACGCTGATGGAGTTGGCGGGATGTGTGAAGCGTGGTTTAACGGCACCGCTGGGCGATATCGAGCGACGATCTCACGATGCGATGCCATCGCAGTTGAATTTACTGGGACAGTTTTTGTCGCCCGCGTTATCGAGCATTTGTCGTGGCGCGAATGTAGCTACGAGCCTGGCTGGTACGGCAACCGATGTGCGAGACTTGATTGCGTATCGACTTGGCTTCGGAAACGCCGCAGGCGAGGGGCCGCCGCTGTTGGCAACCGGCTGGCGAGAGGAGTTGGTGGGCCACTTGATCGAGGAATTATTGGCGGGCCGGAAGTCGATTCGCATCGAAGACCCAGTGAGTGAATATCCGCTTGCGTTCGACCCGGTTGGCGGCGACGACACGTTGCTGGAAGAGGATTGATGATGGATCCGTACGCAGTGGATTTGGCAGAGTGTCGGAGTCGGCAGCAGCGTCTTCTTGAGGCGGTCGAGCCGCTCGAAGTGGATTTGATTTTGCTGACGCGGCGAGAGTCGGTGCAATGGTTGACTGGGGCTCGTGCGCCGTTGCCGTTTGAAATGATCGCGGCCATGAGTAGCAAAGGGCATGTGACGCTCGTGCTGCCCGATCGGCAGATTGATGTAGAGGCCGCCGCGGACGAGCGGATTGCCTACGAGGGGAAGTGGTTCTCGACGAATCGCGACGAGCAGCGGGCCGCGATTGCGGACGCGTTGCGACCGAAGATCAAGAAACCGCGGCGAGTGGCGACGGAGTTCGAGGCGTTTTCGCCCTACCTGTGCTTGGAATGGAATGTGCCTCTGGTGGAAATCGATGCGATTGTGTTCGATTTGCGCCGATACAAGCATGCCGATGAATTGCGGATGCTGGCGCGGGCGAACGAAGCCAACCGGGCCATGTACGAGCGAGCGCGAGAAATCGTGCAGCCGGGGGTGAACGAGCTCGATTTGTATTCGGAACTGCATCGTGTTGCAGTGCAGACGCTAGGAGAGCCGCTGACTTATTTCGGGCAGGATTTTCGCAGCAATGCGAAGGGCGGAGCGCCGCGCGATCGAAAGATCGAAGCGGGCGAGATTTTAATTCTCGATTTGGGCGTGGGCTTTCGCGGCTACTATTCGGACAATGCAAGAGCGATCGCCGTGGGGGGCGAGCCGAGCGCGGAACAACAGCGAGCGTGGGAAGCGATCGTGGGCGTGTTTGAGATCATCCAGCGCGAAGCGGGGCCGGCGAAGAGTTGCCGGGAGTTGTTCGAAGCGGCTGACGCACATTTGCGTCCCTTGGAGCCGTGGATGTTTCGGCATCATTTGGGGCACGGGGTGGGGCTTGCGCCGCACGAGGGGCCGCATCTGAATCCGAGATGGGACGATGTGCTGGCAGAGGGGGATTTCTTCACCGCCGAGCCGGGGTTGTATCACGAGCAGTTGCGAGCGGGCATTCGGCTGGAGCAGAATTATCGAGTGACAGCAGAGGGCGTGGAGCTGTTGACGGACTGGCCACTGGGATTGTGATTTGGGGGAGGGCGTCCGTGGTTGATGGTGGTGGTGATAGCTGGGGCACGCTAAGCCGCGAGCGGCGGGGTGTTGTTTTTGGGTTGACGGGTTTGGGCTGGGCGTTATACTCCCGCCGACTTTTCTTTTCTTGAAGACTTTTCCTTGGGCAATCGCCCGAATTTTTTTCGTATGCGTGCAGCAGCGGCTAGTGCTGCGCAGTGATGGGGTGTTGCTGCGCTGGTGTGTGTTTTTGCGCTAAGCCGGGAACGGTGCCGACGGAGTGAAGTGGCGACGATGCAGTTTGTGGATATTCATTGTCATTTGTTACCTGGGATCGACGACGGCGCGAAGGACGTCGTGGAAGCGGTGGCGATGGCGCGGATGGCGGTCGAAGAGGGAACGCAGACGATTGTTGCGACACCGCATCAGTTGGGGAATTTCGGTCACAATCGCGGCGCAGATATTCGGCTACGCGTTGCGGAGCTACAGCGGGAGCTTGATGAGGCCAAAGTGCCGTTAACGGTTTTGCCTGGGGCCGATGTGCGCATCGAGCCCGGGTTGGCAGCGCTTATCGAGCAGGAGGGGGTGCTTTCGCTTGGTGATCACAAGCGGCATGTGTTGCTCGAGTTGCCTCATGAATTGTATTTGCCGCTGGAGCCCGTGCTGCGGGATTTATCACACGGCAAGTTGGTGGGTGTGCTATCGCATCCGGAGCGAAACCAGGGAATTTTACGAGAGCCGAGCTTGTTACCCCCGCTCGTGGATGCGGGATGCTTACTGCAAGTGACGGCAGGTAGTTTGTGCGGAACGTTTGGGCCGCAGTGTCAGCAGTTCAGCGAGTGGATGCTTGCCGAGGGGCTGGTGCATTTCGTGGCGACCGATGCGCATGGCTCGCGATCACGTCGTCCGTTCATGCGGCGGGCCTTCGAGCGAGTTGCGGAGCTGACGGACGAAGCGACGGCGGTGGATTTGTGTAGCGGGAATCCGGCGAAAGCGGCTGCCGGAGAGTCGGTGCGGCCAGGACGTCGGCAGAAGCCCAGGCGGCGAAGGTGGTTTTTTGCCAAGGCATGTGCTTGAAGTAGCTAGCGAGCGCGGGGATTCGGATGTTGAAGATGCGAGCAAAGGTGGTTGTGGCGGCACTGGTGGCGTCGTTTTGCTGCGCGCACTGGGTTCGCGCAGAAGAGATGAAGTGGGTGGAGACGCGGCAAGTTGGTCCGTTTATTTTTCACTCGATGTTTCCGCTGGCTCCGTACCAGAAATTGTTCGATGAATTGCCGCAGTTGCAGCGTGAGTTAACGCGAACGCTGGGTGTGCCTCCGGCAAAAGACCCGATCTATGTGTATTTATTTGCTGACGAAGCGCAATTCAGGGCTTACAAGGACAAGCATTTTCCGCGGGTGCCGTTTCGACCGGCGTTGTACATCTTGGAGGGAGGATCGCCGGGAGTTTACACGTATCGCAAGCCGGATTTGGATGTGGATGTAAGGCATGAATGCACTCATGCGTTGTTGCATGCTTCGTTGCCCGTGGTGCCCTTGTGGCTGGATGAAGGCTTGGCGAAGTATTTCGAAGCACCGGCCCACGAGCGGGCGTTCGATCATCCGTACTTCGACGATTCGAAGTGGAAGTGGAGCTTGCGGTTGGGAATGGTGCGATCGATCGAATCTCTGGAGAGTCGCGATGACCTGACGCAGATGGATGCGTCCGATTATCGGTTTTCGTGGGCGTGGGTTCACTTCATGTTGCACGGGCCGGAGCCTGCGCATCGGGCCCTGGTCGAATACTTGGCTTGCTATCAGCAGCATCAGCCAGCGGGAAAGTTGTCGGTGCGGCTTGCTCAAGCGGTGCCGAATTCGACGGAGCAGATGATCAAGCACTTTAAGCATTGGCACGAATGATGGGGTGTGGATGCAAGCTAGTGAGTGGGGTTCCGCTAAGCCGCAAGCGTTGAGGTAGGCGGTAGTCGAGTGGGATGGGCCATTAGCGAGTGGGATGGTGAATGCTAGCGGTTTTTCGACTTTGCGGTTCGCAATGATTTTTCTAGTGGCGAGGCGGGGGTAAGACGTCCGACAAATAGGAATACGTTGGGAAAGAAAGCTACGGCGAGGTTGTTAGAGATCAACTTCCGGGCGGTGGAAGGGATTAGAGTATGAAGTCGATGTGGTTTAAGTACGTGACATCGGGAATTGCTTGCCTAGGAACCATGATTCCGACAAGTGTCGTAGCTGCTTCCGGGGCGGAGGTTCCTACAAGCAGCGACATTGCGCTGCGCGAAGGCGGTTTGTTGGTAGGGCAAGTCGTAAATTCGCAAGGTAACGCGGTAGTCAACGCGCCGGTGTCGATTCGATATGCGAACCACGAAGTCGTGCGCACGGCTTCCGACGAGCGCGGCGTATTTGCTGCCCGTGGATTGCGCGGTGGTCAGTATGAATTACTAACCGAACAAGGTTCCAGCACATGCCGATTGTGGGCCGCGGACACGGCACCGCCGTCTGCCAAACCATCTGCATTGCTTGTGTCTGGGAATAGCATGGTGCGTGGACAAGGAGCAGTTCAGAACGGGATTGGTTGGATGAAGACTCATCCTTATCTGACTGGCACTGCGATAGCAGCGGCGATAGCAATTCCGATTGCGGTAAGTGACGATGATGACAGTGGTAGCTGATGATAAGCGGACTAAGAGCCGATAGGTAATATCGAATAAGCTTTGGCCCCGTGGCCCGGCGCGCGATTCTAGGCAACTAAGAAATCGTCCGGTGGTCCTTGGGGCCACTGTCTTTTTAGGGGCGTTCAGCAATTCGTCGTAGATTCTTTTTGACGAAAAAGGCATCGGTCTCCTCCGCGATTCCGCGTCATGAAGGTTCCGCTTGCCAAGCGGAGCCTACTTTAGGTGCCCGAGGGTTTAGCTGTTCTTGGCAGACCTCGACGCTTGGAAAGAATTGGTTGCATTCTTTGGGGTGGTGATACCGATTTGTCCTTTTGAGCGTTCGTTGCATGCACGGCGTTGGCTGCTTGAATCGAGCCTGATCCGACGTTGTTGCTTGCGACCCCACTTGCCGCATGGATGTGGCGAAGTCGCTCGACCCGCCAAGAACCCCCGCTCTCTGTAGCCCGCCGTCAAGGAGGATCCTGTGGCTGCTGCCAGTTGGTTCCGTTACACATTCCTCGCCCATCTTTCGCGTCCTAAGAGTGCTCGTCAGCTTTACCGGTTGGTGAAGCAGCGACGAGTTTGCCGGATCGTGGAGATTGGGATCAGCGATTTGCGTCGCAGTGTTTTACTTGTGGAGGCGGCGCAGCGGTTTGCACAGGGGCGAGCGGTGTTGTTCACGGGAATCGATTTGTTCGAGGCCCGGGGCACAGACATGGCAAAGCTTTCGTTGAAGGAAGCCTATCGCGCGTTGCATGCGACCGGGGCAAAGGTGCGGCTTGCACCGGGGGCTGCCGGTAGTTCGCTTGCGGCGGCGGCGAATGCCCATCAAAACACCGACTTGATTCTGATTTCGGCAAGCGTGGTCGATAGCGATTTGGCATCGGCGTGGTTCTACGTGCCGCGGATGTTGCACGAGCGTTCGGAAGTGATCCGCGAAACGCTGGGGGCAAACGGCGAGCCGGCTTTTACGAGGTTGAACTCGTCGGAGATTGCGGAGCGGGCTGGGCAAGATGCAGCGGGGTTGGGGCGAGGAGCCCGACGCCGGGCTGCGTGAACTTTTGCCAGGCTGTCTTGGTCTTACTGAGCGAGTCCGCTGCTATCGGTGGACAGTTGAAGATAGGATGTCGCCGAGCGTAAGTTCCTGCGCCGCATGTGTATACTGCGGCGGATTTCGTGGGGACAAGGGAGGCGATTGTTTTCTCCCCTGCCCGCGAACAGGGTACCCGAGTACGATGGGTAGTGTAGCTCTGTCGCAGCCGGAGCGAATCTCAGGCGTTGCTAGCGGCCAGCCACCACGCAGGTTTGCAGAATGTTCGGGTTGAATGGAAGTGTGCGACCGTCTCAAGGCCCATTGGCATCCGCCAGTGATGAAACGCTACTGATGCCGCGACGTAGCCTGCGGGCAAGTGATGATAGCGATGGCCGCGTGCGCAACGAAGCGCGGCGTCAGGTTGCCCTTGTCGAAGGCAGCATTCCACACATGAGCGCGGAGACGCGCGACGTGTTGCGGAACCGTTTGCGAATTGCCGCGATTTTATTTTTCGTGGGCTTCTCGTCGTTTCTGGTGCGTTGGTTTTTCTTTTGGAACGAGTGGATGCCGCAACTGCGGCCGCTGTTCATCACGCATGCATTCGTGACGGTGCTATTGGGCGTGTTTGCGGTGAAGTTGTGTCGCCAATGCTCGTATTCGATGACGAAGTTGCGAGTTGCGGAGCTACTCGTGTTCGGTTGCCCGGCGGCGTTTTTCGTGGTGAAGTCGATTCAGGAATCGGTGCAGCTCGCGAATTTGCCAGATGGGCAAGCACGATTGGATAACCTCGTGCTGCCGTGGTTTTTGATGATCTTCACGTACGCGCTGTTTATTCCTAACACTTGGCAGCGTGCTGCCGCGGTGATCGGAGCGATGGGGCTTGCGCCTGTTGCGCTCATGGCGTACTTGTATTGGACTTTGCCGACATTCAGACAATTGGCGGCGGAGGTGCCTTATCATGGTTTCCTGAGCGGGCAAATCATGATCATGGCGATTGCCGTGATGGTGGGCATTGTGGGTGTGCATACAATCGGCACGTTGCGCCGCCAAGCGTTTGCGGCGAAGCAGCTTGGGCAGTATCGGCTGAAGCGAAAGCTTGGCTCGGGCGGTATGGGAGAGGTTTATCTGGCCGAACATCAAATGATGAAGCGGCCGTGCGCGGTGAAATTGATTCGCCCCGAGAAGGCCGGCGACCCGCGGATGCTGGCACGATTTGAACGCGAAGTGCGGGCGACGGCGAAGCTGTCGCATTGGAACTCGATTGATATTTACGACTACGGTCGAACCGCCGACGGCACGTTTTATTACGTGATGGAGTTTTTGCCCGGGCACAACGTGGGCGAGCTCGTGGAAGACTACGGGCCGATTCCGCCGGCGCGGTCGGTTTATTTGATGGACCAGGTTTGTGCGGCGTTGAACGAGGCGCACGGCATCGGGCTGGTGCATCGGGATATCAAGCCGGCAAATATTTTTTGTGCCTATCGGGGCGGTGCGTTCGACGTGGCGAAGCTGCTCGATTTTGGGTTGGCTAAGCCCACGTTTGAGACGAACGGGCAAGCTCAGTTGACCGTGGAGGGAACGGTGACTGGTTCGCCGCTGTTTATGTCGCCCGAACAGGCGAGCGGCGACGATAGCGTGGATGCGCGGAGCGATATTTATTCGCTTGGTGCCGTGATGTACTACATTCTCACAGGGCAGCCGCCGTTTTTGTCGGACAACCCGCTGAAGGTGATGATCGCTCACGCATCGCAGGACGTGGTGCCACCGCGGCAATTGAATTCGGAGTTGCCGGCTGAGCTCGAAGAAATCGTGCTGCGATGCCTGGAGAAAGACCCCGAGCATCGTTATCAGGACGTGGCGTCGCTGCAGCGGGCCTTGCGAGATCTATCATTCGAGGAAGCTTGGACGAGCGATCGTGCCGCCGGGTGGTGGAGCTGCAACGGTTGCCCCGAGCGGAAAAAGTTTGTGGCCGAGATGATCGAAGCGGCCGCCGTGTAACGGCCGGGCATTTTTTTGATGGTGGTATGGTGGCCACCCTTCTGACAAACGCCGGCATTGTGACTACAATGCGAGGGCACCCCGAGGGCCCTACAGGCGATGCGTATTCTTCGATTTTTACTTTTGTCGGTTGTTTTCGTTTCTTGTGTGTTCATGGTTGCGGGCCGCACGACGGCCGCGGAGCGTTGGTCGGCGGAGAAGGCCAACGCCTGGTACGACAAACAGCCGTGGCTTGTCGGCTGCAATTATTTGTCGGCTTATGCGATCAACCAGCTTGAAATGTGGCAAGCGGATACGTGGGATCCGAAGGCTATCGATCGTGAGTTGGAATGGGCCGAGTCGATCGGTTTCAACACGGTGCGTGTGTTCTTACACGAAATGCCATGGCAAGAAGACCGCGAAGGTTTCTTCAAGCGAGTCGATGAGTTCTTGGAGATTGCGGAACGTCATAACATTCGGCCACTTGTGGTGCTGTTCGACGGCGTGTGGGATCCAGATCCACAAAGCGGGTTGCAGCGGCGTCCGCGTACCGGTGTGCATAACAGCGGTTGGGTGCAGAGCCCTGGCCGCGTGGTGTTGGCAGACGATGCCAAGCAAGACGCGCTCGAGCCGTATGTGACGGATGTCATCAAGCGATATGCGAACGACAAACGGGTACTTGGTTGGGATTTGTTCAACGAGCCGGATAACCCGAACACCAATAGTTACGGCCCGATGGAATTGAAGGACAAGGACGCCCGAGCTGCGCGGTTGGTGCGGTTGTCGTTCGATTGGGCGCGATCGGTGAATCCGACGCAGCCATTGACGGTTGGATTGTGGCGGCTGGAGAAGTGGGATCAGCCAGAACAATTGAACGAGGTTCATCGGGCCGCAGTCGAGTTGAGCGACTTGATTTCGTTCCACGATTACGCAAAGCCCGATTTGACGCAGCGTCGCATCAACGAGTTGAAGACGTACGGCCGTCCGCTGTTGTGTACCGAGTTCATGGCTCGCGGCGCGGGAAGCACGTTCGCGGCATCGTTGCCGATTTTCAAGAAGGATCGCGTAGCGGCCTATTGCTGGGGCCTTGTGGACGGCAAGTCGCAAACAAAGTATCCGTGGCCGACGTGGCAGATGCCGATTCTCGGCGAGCCTGAGCCGTGGCACCACGATATTTTCCGTGGGGACGGCACACCTTACAGCGAGGATGAAGTGAAGCTGATTCGAGAGCTCGCAGGGCGGCCTGAGGAACGATGATTCGGATTCGCATGTTTAACACCGGCCTCATAGAGGCCAGCTACAGCGGTTTTTGTGAGGCTACAGATGGCGAGGTGGTGCGGTTGGCTCGTTGTAGCTGTTTTAGGTTGTGTGTTGGCGGCACCGGTGGCTGCGGGCACGGATCGGCCCAACATCGTGCTGATCTACGCCGATGACCTCGGCTATGGCGATGTGGGGTGCTACGGTGCGAAGGCGGTAGAAACGCCGAATATCGATCGGCTTGCGCGTGAGGGATTGCGTTTTACCGACGGCCATTCGGCGGCGGCGACCTGTACGCCATCGCGCTATGCGATGTTCACGGGCGAATATGCATGGCGTCGTAAAGGCACGGGGATATTGCCGGGCGATGCATCGCTGATCATCAAGCCGGGGCGGGTGACGTTGGCCTCGATGCTGAAGGACTCGGGTTACGTGACGGGCGCTGTCGGCAAGTGGCACTTGGGGTTGGGCGAGAAGCCGCAAGATTGGAACGGGGACATCAAGCCAGGGCCGTTGGAGATCGGCTTCGACTATTGCTTTTTGGTGCCGGCGACGGGTGACCGCACTCCGTGCGTGTATGTGGAGAATCACCGTGTGGTGGGGCTTGATCCGGCAGACCCCATCGAGGTGAATTATCAGCAGAAGGTGGGCGATGAGCCGACCGGAGCGGAGCGGCCTGACCTGTTGAAAATGAAGCTACATCACGGGCACGATAACACGATCGTGAACGGCATCAGCCGGATTGGGTATATGGCCGGCGGCAAATCGGCTCGTTGGGTCGATGAAGAGATGGCAGGTGTGCTGACCAATAAGGCGGTGGAGTTCATCAAGGAGAACCGCGACCAGCCTTTCTTTTTATATCTTGCGACGCACGATATTCACGTGCCTCGGGTTCCGCATCCGCGATTTCGTGGTGCGACCGACATGGGCCCGCGTGGCGATGCGATCGCCGAGTTCGATTGGAGCGTGGGCCAGATTCTGAAAGCGTTGGATGAGCAAGGACTGACCGAGGACACGCTAGTGATTTTGACCAGCGATAACGGGCCAGTGCTCAATGACGGATATTTAGACGAATCGCCGGAGCGCATGGGCAACCACAAACCGGCGGGGCCATTGCGAGGTGGCAAGAGCTCGCCGTTCGAGGGCGGTACGCGGGTGCCATTCATTGTGCGTTGGCCTGGGCATATTCAGGCGGGAACGACTTCAGACGCTTTGATCTGCCAGATCGATTTTTTACGCACGTTCGCGGTGATGCTGCATCAAACACTGCCGAACCGAGCGGCACCGGACAGTGTCGATGTGTTACCGGCACTGATAGGAAAGTCGCAAGAAGGCCGTGAGGAACTGGTGGAGCAGGGCCGGGGATTGGCTTTGCGGAAGGGCGCATGGAAGCTGATTGAGCGGAACCCAGGGCCTGCCCGAAATGCCAATACGAACACCGAGACGGGAGCTTCGGACCAAGTGCAGCTATACAACTTGGCGGATGATTTAGCGGAACAGAAGAATCTGGCGGCCAAGTATCCGGAGCGAGCGGCAGAGCTTTCTACGCGGCTTGAGGAGATTCGCGCGGCGGGGCGGCAGCCATAAGTGGAAGTGCTGGTTTTCGTGGTGCGGTGTCTTGCAGGCAAGACGGCTAACTGAGGGGGGCCGCTTTTCTTGGGGGCTGCGCTCGGGCTAGAATTGCAGTTTAGGCCAGGATGAGATTACATGAGCACCAAACCACGTACTTTATTCGAGAAAATTTGGGACGAACACGTCGTTTACGACGAGCCGGGGCGGCAGACGATTTTGTACATCGACCTGCACCTGGTACATGAGGTGACGAGCCCGCAGGCATTTGAGAGCCTTCGTCTGACCGGTCGTAAAATCCGACGCCCGGAGCGAACGCTATCGACGGTCGATCACAACGTACCGACGACCGATCGTAGCCTGCCGATTTTGGATCCGATCTCGAAGCAGCAGATCGATACATTGCGGGCGAACTGTAAAGAGTTTGGCATCACGTTGTACGACATTCACGATCCGCGGCAAGGGATCGTACACGTGATCGGTCCGGAACAAGGTTACACCCAGCCAGGTATGACGATCGTGTGCGGTGATAGTCACACGTCGACCCATGGAGCGTTCGGAGCATTGGCCTTCGGCATCGGCACGAGCGAAGTCGAGCACGTGATGGCGACGCAAACGCTGTTGCAGTCGAAGCCGAAGACGCTGGAACTGCGAGTGAATGGTAAGCTTGGGCCGGGCGTGACGGCCAAGGACGTGATCCTGTATCTCATCGGCCAGATTTCGACGAGCGGCGGTGTGGGATATTGCGTCGAATATACGGGCGAAGTGATTCGCTCACTGACGATGGAAAACCGGATGACGGTTTGCAATATGTCGATCGAGGGCGGTGCCCGAGCCGGGCTCATCGCGCCGGACGATACGACGTTCGATTATTTGCGTGGTCGGCCTCATGCGCCGCAAGGAGTCGAGTTCGATAAAGCCGTGGAACGTTGGCGGAAGCTGCCGACGGACCCCGGCGCGACGTACGACAAGTCGCTCGTGTTCACCGCGGCCGACATCGCACCGCAAGTATCTTGGGGAACCAATCCGGGGCAGGTGGCACCGGTGGATGGTCGCATACCACGGCCGGGCGAGTTCAACGACCCGAACGAGCAGAAGGCGGCAGCGAGTGCGCTCACTTATATGGGGCTTTCTGGTGGCGAGCCGATTTGCGATTTGAAGTTGGACCGCGTATTTATTGGTTCATGTACGAATGCACGCATCGAAGATTTGCGCGCGGCGGCGAGTGTGGTGAACGGTCATAAGGTGGCCGGCCACGTGAATGCGATGGTGGTGCCGGGTAGCGGGCTTGTGAAACAGCAGGCCGAGCAGGAAGGCCTCGATCGGATTTTCAAAGAGGCTGGGTTCGAGTGGCGTGAGGCCGGTTGTAGCATGTGTTTGGCGATGAACCCCGATAAGCTCGCGCCGGGCGAGCGTTGTGCATCGACCTCGAATCGGAATTTCGAAGGCCGACAGGGTCGTGGCGGGCGGACGCATTTGGTGTCGCCAGCCATGGCAGCCGCGGCGGCTTGTGCGGGACATTTCGTAGACGTTCGGGAATGGAGCTGATTCGATGAAAGCATTCACCAAACATACTGGCTTGGTTGTGGCGATGGATCGGGCCAACGTGGATACGGACCAGATCATTCCCAAGCAATTCTTGAAGCGGATCGAACGGTCGGGCTTCGGCGAGTTCTTGTTTTGGGATTGGGCTCGCAACCCGGACGGGTCTCTGATTGAGGATTTCGAGTTGAACCGGCCGGAGGCGAAGGGCGCATCGGTGCTTTTGACTCGGCAGAATTTCGGCTGTGGCTCGAGCCGCGAGCATGCGCCGTGGTCACTCGAAGACTGGGGCTTCCGCGTGATCATCGCGCCGAGCTTCGCCGACATCTTCTACAACAACTGCTTCAAGAACGGCATGCTGCCAATCGTGCTCAGCGAAGCACAGGTCGAAGACCTGTTCCAGCGGGCGGCCAAGTACCCGAACTACATGCTCACGGCCGACCTCGACAAGCGCGAGCTGACGGACGACCACGGCCTGAAGCTTTCGTTCGACGTCGAAGAATTCCGCCGCCACTGCCTGCTCAACGGGCTCGACGACATCGGCCTGACGCTCAAGCACGAGGACAAGATCGCGGCCTACGAGAAGACTCACGCGATTGCCGGTTAGGGGTCGATGAAACATCGCAGCACCACTATCGTGCGAGTTGCATCCCTCATTGCGATGGTTGCTGGGGCGATGTTCGGTATTGGCAACGTGTCGCTCGCCGCGGAAGCGGTTTCTGTCGAAACAATTCTTCCGGATTTGCGCATGCCGGTGGGGGTGGCTGTTCGCCCAATGGTGAGTGGCACGGCCTACGAGACGTTCGTGGCCGACGTGGCGGCTGGCCAGGTGGTGCGTGTGCGTAGCGATGCCATGGGGCAGAGCGAAGTGGTGATTACGGGCTTCGTGACATCGTCGGACTCGGACGAGCCGCGTTATTTGCCGGGGCCGCATGGGCTGTTGTTTCTTGATCCGATCCGTTTGATTGTGACGGGCGGAGAGGGCCAAGGGCGACCGTTCGTTCGTTTGTATGAGTTGCCCGATCAGAAGAAGCCGCTGTCTGCCGAGCAGTTCGAACAGCAGGCATTATTGAGCCCGGAAGAGGCTCAATCGAAATCCCGTATGGGGATCTTCGGGGGTGTCGCACGAGTTCATGCTAACGGAGTAGTGCCAGATTTTTTGGTGTTGAGGGCCGACGGACGAGGTGCCGCCCAGTCGATCTGGCGATTACCGATGGGACGAAGAACGCTTAGCCAGTTGGCACCGCTGGGAGATGGCAAGCTAGTGGGAACCGCGGTTGGGGTGGAGCCGCGTGGACATATCGTGATCGTGAGTGCTGATGGCAGGGACACGAGCCGGATTGATTTTGTAAGCCCGCTGAATGATCGAAAGGTGATGGCGGTACGGGTGAAATTGGCTGATGTGGTAGCCGTGGCGTTCAGCGGGGTGCATGAAGAAATGTATGCACTGGTTGGATCGGCAGATCTTGCCAGAGGTGGCGTGTATCGTATCGAGGCTTCGTCTACGGGCCTGCCGAAGAAAGACGCGGCGGCAGTAAAAGTTGCTGACGTGCAAAATGCTACTTCAATGGCGTTTGCACCGGACGGTGCGTTGCTGGTAACCACGGCGGTCGAGAATGGCCAGGGGAAGCTATTGAAGATCGTTGGCAAGTGGTAGATGGTCGGGAGAATTGAGCGTGGCAACTTCGCGTCGTGAGAAGATTGAATTGATGCTTGCCGAGGACCCGGCAGATACGTTTCTGCGCTACAGTTTGGCGATGGAGATGGATAAAGAGGGCGACCACGACGCGAGCCTGCAGAAGTTTGGTGAGTTGACCAAGGAGGAGCCGCCTTATGTACCGGCGTTTTTCATGGCCGGTCAGCAGCTTGTGCGATTAGGGCGTGTCGAGGAAGCACGCGAGGTTTTGCGGAGTGGCATCGTGGCCGCGTCGCAACAGAACGACGCGCATGCGGCGGGAGAGATGCGGGAGTTTTTAGCTTCGCTTGGTTAGCAGCCCGTTGAAAAACGCCGTCCGATGATGCCGATGCCAAAAAACAAAATCTTTAGCGGCGGCGGCAACGCCGTCCAACCAGCGAACGGCATAAACACAGAACGATAAACCTAAAAACGCTGTTAGCAGGCTGTTGAAAAACGCTCGTTTTGCGAGCCGCGACGAGCTTTGCTCGATGCTTGGCAAGGTTGAAAAACACCACGACGGCGTTTTTCAACAGGCTGTTAGTGGCGTTTTGTATTGCAGGCGCTGGCGACGGCGCACGAGGTGCAGCCTTCGCATCCGCCGCTGCCTTTGGCTTCTTCGGTTCCGCAGCCGGGGCCGCAGCCCTGGATTAGGGTATCGGTGAATTTGCGGAACTGCACTTTGGCTTCGTAGGTTTCAGCCAGTTTGCCAGTGTAGGCTTCGAGCGCGGGCGTCACTTCGCCGAGAAAGTAGAAAAAGAGACCCTGGCCATCGAAAAGGTGCTCGACATCGACGAGCAGGGCCGGAATGCCGCTGTCGCTAAGCATGACTACACACGCATCGTACGCTTCGCGACGGTTTTTCTCTAACCGGGTCTGGAGCAGGTCGTCTTGCACGGTCATGCCACGCAGGATTTCGCCGTCGGCGTATGCTTCGTTTTCCTCGCTACCGTCGGGGGGCGAGAGGACATCGCCGATTTCAAGGCCACGCTTTGTGCGAACCACGACACGGCTGCGGCGAGGGTAACGCACGGAGTCGACCGCCGCAAAGCGACCGATTTGGCCCATCGCACCGACTCGGATTAGGTGAAAACGCGACATGAGCCTATTCTGGCGGCGGCGGCGCGTGGTGCCAAGGTTAGTTGGGGCGAGTTGGAGGCGAGATCCAGGTTTTGTTAGCTGGGGCAGCGCAAAGCCCCTGCCTCAGCCACCCATCATGCAAGCTGACCCACTACTGTTTCGCGAGCGGCGATTCATCTCGCGGAGCGAGATGGCTACACTAGAGGGTTCTATCTCCCCTTGCGTTGCGGCGTTTGGCGGGGATACTACGACCAGTCGACCATAGTGCCGTCGCCGAAATTGCCTTGGAGAAATCGATCGTGATGAACGCAACTTTGCAAGACTCTGAAGTGAAAAGCTCGGTGAATGTATGGCAGCGGTATGCCGAGAGGGTGCTTGCAGGCGACACATTGACGGCAGAAGAAGCGCTCGCGGTACTGGAGTGCCCGGATGAGGAATTGCTCGGCCTGTTGGCGGCCGTCTACAAGGTTCGCCGGCAGTGGTTCGGCAACAAGGTTCAGCTTTATTTTCTGATGAACGCCAAGAGCGGCTTGTGTCCGGAGGATTGTTCTTATTGCTCGCAATCGAAAGTATCGGAGGCCGAGATTCCGCGCTATAACCTGCTGAGCCGCGAGAAGTTGATGGACGGGGCGCGGATTGCGGCCGCGAATCAAGCGAAAACGTATTGCATTGTTATTTCGGCACGTGGGCCTAACGAGCGCGAAATGAAGGCCGTGACGACGATCGTGCCGGAAATCAAACAGCAGTACAACCTGAAGATTTGCGCGTGCCTTGGTTTGTTGACGGATGAGCAGGCTCGGCGGTTGAAGGAGTGCGGCGTGGATCGAGTGAACCACAACCTCAACACGAGCGATGGTTACTACAGCGAAATCTGCACGACGCATACATTCGACGATCGGCTATCAACGTTACGAGCAGTGCGCGATGCTGGCATGGAAATGTGTTCGGGCGGAATCATCGGCATGGGGGAGCGTCGGCAGGACGTGGTCGATATGGCGATGACGTTGCGCGACCTGGGCGTGCAGTCGATTCCAGTGAATTTTCTCAACCCGATCGATGGCACGCCGCTGGCGGGGCAGGGCGATTTGAACCCGCGGTATTGTCTCAAAGTGTTAGCCATGTTCCGGCTCGTGAATCCGGATCGTGAACTGCGAATTGCCGGTGGACGAGAACTCCACCTTGGTAGCTTGCAAGCACTTGGGCTGTATGCGGCCAATTCGATTTTCGTGGGCGATTACCTGACCACCAAAGGACAAGCGCCCGAAGCGGATTATCACATGCTGCGGGATCTCGGGTTCGAGGTGGTGAAGAATCCTGAGGGGGCATGCCGGTAAACTCGCGGCGGCTTCAATTGGCCAGGGAGCTTGGGCACGCTAGCGGTGCTGTCGTGCCGCATCGCCTCTGTTTTTAGCCATAGCCCCCATTCTGTTTTACCGGAAAACTTTCTGGATTCGGTAAAGCTCCTCAATTCGGGGTGCCGATATTGGGCGACAGTGCGAAGGAATACCTTTGCCGTGCTGCGCTGAGGTCGCCTTCATGGCGGCTAGTCCAGACGGCAAATTAGTTTGATAGCAAGGATGCGATCATGAGTCGTCGTGTGTTCGCTGTAGTCAACGGCGTGTTGTTGATGACGCTTGCAGTGTCGTCGGTGTACGGCCAAACCGGGCAGCGGAAATCCCTGACGCAGCGGATGGCCGAGATGCGGCGAAGCTGGACGACGAGCGAAGAAGAGCGAGCGCCAGCTCAGCAGTTTCCCACTCCACACACGGATGGCGGCGGCTCGCTTATTCCGAATTGGTTGAGCAGTGGTAATTCGCAGAACGAAGATGCCGGCGGGCAGCAACAACCTCGGGCTGGTTCAGTTCAAAATTCAGCGAACGCTCAGCAGACGAACCGCAACGGCCAAATGCCCGCGAATCGCTCCGGGAATTCTAGTAACGGAAGCAATCGAACCACCGCTGGTAGCAATAGCGGTCAACCCAATGCGAACCATGGTTTTGCATTGCCAGGGCTTGGCGGGTCGAAGTTACCCGCCGCTGGTCAATCAATGCCTCAAACCCGCGCGGCAGCGAATGCGGGGCCCAATGTTCGTGTTGCGAATGCTCCTAATGCAACCTCGCAGCACTCCACAACGCGCCAGCCAAACCCGTATCAAGATTCCGAAGGAAGTGACTCGGAAAACATGGCGGCCGCTCGCATGAGTCCTAGCGTGAACCCTCAGGCGTTGCGTCGCGAATTTGCGGGTGCATTCTCGTCACCGCAAAGTAGTGAACCTGTTGCCCGTGTTGCTCAATCCGAGCAGAACGAGGAGGCAGCGGACTCGATGGCTTCGGATGCGGAAGAGTCTTTGGTAGAGTCGCAAGGCGACATGGAAATCGCCGAGGATTCGACGATGGCGGTGCCCGCCGAGGAGAGTGATGAGGAGTCGGATTCGTCGCGAAACGCAGCAACGCCAATTCAAGAGCCAGCTCGGATAGAGGCTGTGGAAAACCCTCATAGCGCCGCGGAAGCCTTTGAAGCTTCGGAAAGCGCCGGACCAAGCTTTGGTAATAGCAACTTCATTCGCGCGCCACGTACGAACGCGGTACCGCCGGCACCATCGGCCGAGCGAAGCAAAGAAGCATTTGGCCAGGCTCTGCAGGTGGCAAGCAGCGGCGACCCGAACGTTTTGGCGATCAACCAGGCACCTGTGATCACGACGGACATTCGTGGCCCGAAGCAAATTTTAGTTGGGCGAGAGGCCGTGTACCGTGTTCGGTTGCAGAACCAAAGCGGCGCTCGTGCGGATGGTTTGGTGGCCACGATCTTCGTGCCCGCTTCGGCAGAAGTGGTGGACGCGAGCGTGACGCAGGGCAGCGTGCGGCCAAATCGGGAAAGCGGAATGCCAACGAAATGCGAGTGGCAGCTAGCCAGTCTCGATGCACGCGGCAGCGAAGTGCTGGACTTACGGATTATTCCACGCGAGAACAAGCCGCTTGAGTTGGGGGTGACTTGGACCGCGGCACCGGTCGGCTCACGAGCGGTTGTCGAAGTGCAAGAGCCAAAGCTTAAGATCGAGATTGGTGGCCCGACGGAAGTGATGTTCGATGAGCCGCAGGTTTATAAGCTCACGCTTTCGAACCCGGGCACGGGCCCTGCGAGCGGGGTGAAGATCGATCTAGTACCTCCCGGCGGAACGCAGGAAACGGCAACCAGCCACACCTTTGGTGATTTGAAGGCGGGCGAGAGCAGGTCGATCGAAATCGAACTCACCGCGCGCGAGGCTGGCAAACTAACAATGAAGGCCTTGGCTTCTGCGGAAGGCGGTTTGACTTCGGATGCGTCGAAGGAAATTTTCTGCCGCAAGCCGGAACTGGAAGTTGATTGGCGTGGCCCTGCGACGAAGTATGCCGGTACGCCCGCAACCTATTTCTTCCGAGTTCGTAATCCGGGAACCGCGGCGGCGGAAGATGTGATCGTGACGGTCACGTTGCCGAAGGGTGCCGAGTTTACTTCTGCAAGCGAAGGACAGCAGTTCGATGCGGCAACGGGGATTGTGAAGTGGCGTGTGGGCACATTGAATCCTGGCGACGACAACTACATGGAACTAAAGTGTTTGGTGAATGCACCCGGCGCGAATCAGTTCAAAGTCACTGCTGCCAACGGCACGGGGAATTTATCGGATAGCAAAGTCGCGGAGACGAACGTCGAGGCGATTGCGGATTTGAAGCTCGCGGTAAGCGATCCGAACGGTCCTGTGGCCGTGGGCACCGATGCCGTGTATGAAATCTACGTCCAAAATCGCGGATCGAACACAGCGTGTAATGTTAGTGTGGTAGGCCTGTTCTCCGAGGGGCTCGAACCGGAGCAAGCTCAGGGTGGCATGTACACGGTTGTAGATGGCCGCGTGACATTTCGCGCGATTGATGAAATTCCGGCAGGTGGAGACGTAAAGCTCAAGATTCGCGCGCGAGCCACCCGCGCCGGAACCCACGTGTTCCGCGCGGAAGTTGTATGCAGCGATTTGGAGATCAAACTGGCTGCCGAGGAAACGACTCGATTCTATGCGGACGAAGTGATGTCGGAAAGCGAGCAGGCTGTCGAACAGTCCACAAGCAGCCCTGCGTTCGAAAGCGCAACGACTGCTGGCCCTCGGTATTAGAGGCGGTCTTATGTCGTTGGGGCGGAGCTACATCGCAAGCATTGCTTGCTGCCGGGCCGAGGACGGCCCAACTCGCTTTTAGAAGGTGTTTTGAAATGCCTTCAGGGGTAGGTTGTGTGCCACTGGCTTGGCCAGTGTTTCTTCCTGCCGCCAGCTTGCAATTAAAAACAGGGTTGGTCTTTTGGCCGGAGAAAGCCCTCGTCCGCAAGCTGATTCACACTTCCATCGTAACGTATCACTTGGCGATATCCAGTGAATTCACTGGCCAAGCCAGTGGCACACCTATTTCCAATTTCCAAACACGTTTTGAGAAGTGCTTGCATCGCTCGTGTTCTGGGGTTGGGCCAAACCAGTGGTCCGCTATAATCCGCGACCGAATGTTACGGCCGTGCTAGCAGTACCGCCGGTTGTTTTGTCGCAGACTTAGTCCCCTCAGAACGCAATGCAAGAGCGAGGCGCTCCGTTAATCTTGGTGGTGATGCTTACCGGTGCGGCGCTTGGCGTCGTGGGCTGCGGCACTACGCGCTCGAGCGATACGGGGCGGACTGCGACCGAGCAGTTGCTCATCTCTGATGCAATCGATCGTGCTGTGGAAACAGTCGATTTAAAAGCGTTGTCTGGGCAAAAGGTGTTCTTCGACGACTCGCGACTATCGGATGCGGTTGATAAGAATTATCTGATTAGTTCGATGCGTCAGCATTTGTTAGCGAATGGCTGCATGCTTTGCGACCGCGATAAGGCCGACTTTATTGTTGAAGCGAGGGCAGGCGCTGTAGGCACGGATCGTAATGACCTGTTGTTTGGTATTCCTTCGACCAACGTGCCGCAGGTCGCCCCGATGCAAACGTTACCGGCGTCGATTCCGGAAATTCCGATTGCGAAGCGACGGGACCAGAGGGGAATCGTGAAGATAGCTGTGTTTGCTTACCACCGCGAGACAGGTACTCCGGTGTGGCAGTCGGGCTTGGTGCATCAAGAGAGTACCTCGAACGATGTGTGGATTCTCGGTGCGGGGCCCTTCCAGCGGGGCTCGATCTACGAGGGCACCGCCTTCGCGGGTAAACAAATCAAGAATGACCATGGTGAGGAAGACGAAGTGGATGAGCCACGGCGATTACCGGCTGTGGCCTATGCGAATGGGCGCATGTTTACTTCACCCACTAAATTGGTAAAGCCCCCTGAGCCTGAAAAGAAGCCAGAAGAGCCCGCCCTGGTGGCCCAGGCAGGCCATGAAGAGAAAAAAGCAAAAGCCCCCGCTAAGGCTCCGGCGGATCCCCCTGCTGCCGCGCCAACCGAGCAAACCGCGGAAGCTCCTGCGGCAACTCCGCCCCCGGCCGAGGCCCAACCAGCCCCGCCAGCCCCACTGCCAGCGACTGCCGAGGCTGCTTTACCCATGCCGGGGCCTGCCTCCTCGGCACCTGCTCCGACTCCGGCCGCTGTCGCCAACGAGCCGAAGTCGGTGTATCTACCAGCAGGAACTTCGACCTTGCCGCAACCTCGTTTTCAGTCGCCTTGAGAGGCAACCGTCTCAATTTAAGAATCGCGTCTCAAAATGCGATTCTTAGGCGTCGGTTTTTGGCAACATGCTATCAGTAGCAGCAATTCTTTCGAGAGTTGGACCCATGGAAAAACCCTCAAAAATAGCTGGATTTTGTGGGTTGTGCCAATAAACCGAACTGAAGTTTTCTTGCGCGAACTTGTCGGCACGGACGTTGCTCTTAGCCGCAACGTCGCATCACGCGACGCATTGCCTGGCAGGTAGGACCACCGGCTGGCAACAACGCATTTGATTGTGGCGAGGAGTTCTGAAATGTTGGTACTAAGTCGAAAAGTTGGTGAACGGATTCATGTTGGTGACGACATCGTGTTGGAGATCCGCCGTATCGCGGGCAATCGTGTGACGCTGGCGCTATCGGCACCACGCGATGTGAGGATTCTACGCGGCGAACTCGAAGCGGCTGCTAAGGAGTTTTGTGGCAACGAGGCAGACGTGAGTTCAGCCCGAGAAACGGCCGTTCAAGACGCGGCAATGTCGTCGTCTACCCATGTGGCCGTTATGGACTCATTTTCTGTGCCCGCAATGAACGCCAGTGTGTGAGTTCGGTGCCAAAGCAAAAATCGTTAGCGGCGGCGGCAACGCCGTCCAACCAGCGAACGGTATCACAGAAGGTAAACCTAAAAACGCACTAGTGTTCTGTCAGTCTTGAATTGCTGGGTGGCATGCTTTCACGCGGTAGCGGGTAAGCATGCCTACGCCCAGAAGGCGAAGGCATGCCACCCAGCAAATGACCATGGACAGAGCATTAGGTGGAGTAGCCAAGTTGGTGGACGTGGATTCATTCGCTAGTAATTTTATTTGTAGGTAAACGCTATCATCCTTCGCGGCTACCTCCACCTCCATGCCAAGTCGCACCGAGCTTAATGCTGCGAGTGTGACTTGGCTTTTTTTAGGTCTCTACTGTGGCTCTGCTCCAAAGTAGGGTGGGTGGTTCTGTCGGCGAAGTAGGGCTCGCGAAACCCCAAAGCACCACCGCCGACAGGTTCACCCACCTTCGCGGCTGGCATGACGTGCTTTAGCGGCGGCGGCCACGCCGCTGCGATCCGTGTCCGGCCTATCAGACCATAAACTTAAAAACGCCCGGGCCAACGCGGGTAGATAGCCTTCTGCAAGCAGTTTGCCGATTGCTGCTAGCACCCGAACTCTTTTTATTTTGCCTTATCAGGCTACGCACCTGGTGGCTTCGATTGACCTCTCGGCTCACGATAGGCTACTCTCCGCCGCCGGCAAATCGCCGGGCTGACTTTTCTTTCGGACACGCGCGAATTCCTTGCCAGGTGCGACAGGGGATTTGTGATTCTCGCGTTGTGTCTTATTTGTTTGTCGACTTCCGAGAGCCGTGCGCATGCTGTTCCGCCGCACTCACGTGCTTTGTCTTTCCATAGTTGCGATGGGGCTTGCCGGCTGCGCCTCGCAATCGCAATGGGTTAAGGTGCGCGATACGCCTAAGAATCCTCTCTCGGGAACGCTCGATCTGGTTTCGCATGGTGGGCCGAAGCCCACCTCGCGCACCATGCAGTTGTTACGGCGGTATGACTTGGCGTCGGATTTGAAGGGAGATCGTGCGGCGTTACTAGCTAAGCTCGCGGAGATCCAACGTCGCGAGCCCGACCGTGAGCATGAGTATGCGATGGCGGAGATCGCCTACATAACGGCAACCCAGGCAGAGAAATTACAACGGCAAAAAGCGCTCGAGTTCTATGGCACGGCTCTTACCCATGCTTATCGATACTTGTTCGAGCCTATTCCACCGACGGATTCTGAGAGCAATTTGGCATCGCATGGTGGCCATGCCCGGTCTGGCGAGGCTCTGAATCCCTACGATCCGCAGTTTCGTGGGGCATCGGATCTCTATAACCAGTCGTTGGAGGGGATGCTGCGTCTGGTACGCACGGAGGGAGAGCTTCGACCAGGCCTGACGCGAACCATAAAAACGATAAACCATACTTGCTCGCTCGATGTGGTACTGCGCGATACAAGTTGGCGTCCCGACGAAATCGACCGATTGGAGTTCGTCAGCGATTACAAAGTGCAGGGCTTAAAGAACCACTACCATACTTACGGTTTGGGAGTGCCGCTGATTGCCGTGCGCCGAAGCTCGGCAGAGCCTCGCGCTGCGGAGAGCTTCTATCCGCCGAGTGTCTGTTTTCCGCTGACGGCTTTTCTGAGAGTGGATCATGGTCCACGGCTACAACGCGCGGGGTCGTCGAATGCTGTACCGTCGATGTCAAACTCTGCCGCGATGCACTTTGTTCTCGAGCTACACGACCCGCTCGATAGTGATTCGATCAAAGTGGCCGAACGGGATGTACCGTTAGAAGCCGATTTGAGCACGCCGCTGGCGTACTTTCTGAATCAGCCCGAGTTTCAAGATGCGGAGTTATCGACCAAAGGACTGCTGCGTCCTGGGGAGGCGAAAAATCTGCAAGGGCTATACATGCTCGAGCCGTTTGATCCGGAGAAAATGCCGGTCGTGATGGTGCATGGGCTTTGGTCGAGTCCCATTACTTGGATGGAAATGTACAACGACCTACGCAGCGATCCGCTCGTTCGTCAGCACTACCAATTCTGGTTCTATCTGTATCCAACGGGGCAGCCCTTCTGGATCAGCGCGACTCAGATGCGCGAGGACTTGGCGCTCATGCGTCGTAAGCTCGATCCGAACCGGAGGGATCCGGCGTTGGATCAGATGGTGCTTGTTGGCCACAGTATGGGGGGACTTGTTTCGAAGCTGCAAACCGTGGAGAGCGAACAAGCCTTCTGGCACACGATGAGTGAGCATTCTTTTGCGGAGATGCATGCCGACCCCGAGGTGGTGCAATCGCTGGCGGGGATGTTTTACTTTCGGCCGAACCCTTCGGTGCGGCGAGTGGTGACTTTAGGCACGCCGCATCGTGGCAGCCCGTTTGCGAACGGCGTGACGCGCTGGGCTGGAAACAAATTGATCCGGCTGCCTAAGAAAATGCTCGAAGGAAGAGACCAATTGATCGCGCAGAATCAAGGATTCTTTCGTGAGGGGGCACCGCTTGATATCAAGACGAGCATCGATTCGCTGTCGCCCAAGTCACCGGTCTTGCCGGTGCTGTTAACCGCCACACCAGGGCCTTGGATGGACTACCACAACGTGGTCGGTCACAAACCGAAACCCGGTTGGGAAAAATATCTTGTAGGGGAGGGCGACGGTGTTGTGTCGTTAAGCAGCGCGCGGCTAGACGATTTGCAGCAGCTAAGTTCGCAGATTATCGTCCCTGCCGACCATGCAAGCGTGCATCGGCATCCGCAAAGCGTGCTGGAAGTCCGTCGCGTACTGTTCGAGCAGTTGGCAGAGCTTCAGGCGTTTCCCTATGCGGAAACCGTAGCGAGTCGCGTGCAAGCTCCACCGCCAGAACCAACCGTGTCGCAAGCCTCGTCGATGATGGACGAAGGTGCCCTGCGGACACGGTGATTCCTTGTTAAGGGTGACACGTCCAGAGACTCGTTGGCGTTGGGTGAGTGAATCGAGTTACTCAAACCGTAACGCACGAGGACAGTGGGCGTGCCACTTCATGCGGCAAAGCCTGTCGTACGACTAACGCTGTTCCATCATGGCACGAAGTGGACCCGCACCTGCCACGAGGTTTGGCAGATACCCATTCATTTGTGCTCTTGGAATTCGCTTCATCTCGACCTGAGAGGCTTGCTGAGGCTCACGCAAACGCGCTGCCGTGGTTGGCGCGTCGACGGGCCAGACAGAAATCGATTCCTGTCGGGTCATAGGCCGTTTCGGAGCGGGCGTACTGGCTTGCGAATCGACTTCGGCATTCACGTCTTCAGCGGCTTCAAAGGCCAGTTCGCCGCGAATTACAGGAACGTCTGACGGGGCTTCGATGCCGAGCCGGACCGCCTTTCCTTTAGTTCGCAAAACCGTGATCGTGATGTTGTCTCCGATGCGAATTTTTTCCTGATACTTCCGTGTTAAGACCAACATGAAAACACTCCCTTGGTTGGTGTTGAAAAGCTGGGACTGAAACCATTCCTCCCACCCACGTACTACGCACTCGGTATGCCAAGGTGCGTTTGAAAATGTAAAGATTGTTCTAAGTTGTTTCTGTGTAAGCAGTAAAAGGGGATGATGGCAATGCAGTCTGTACACTACGCCGGGTGTACGCCTTACAACTACCGTTGCAAAACGCCCGTAGGGGCAATAAATCGACCAAGCTAGCAGGCCGTTAAAAAACAACGCGCCTGCGTCGTCGCATGGATGCGACGTCAAAACGAGCGTTTGAAAAACGCTCGTTTTGCGAGCTGCGGCGAGCTTTGCTCGACGCTTGGCGAGGTTGAAAAACGCCACGACGGCGTTTTTCAACAGGCTGCTAGCGGTCCAGATTTGAACAGCGGATGCAAGCAGCGAAGAGCGGATCGGTAGAATCGATCGTAGGCATCCCCACCGCTCGCGGCTCAGCGTACTAATCTCCCGCCCCCACCCCCACCGCAACGGACTGGTCCGCTTCAGCGACCAGTAGCCCCCACGAATTGTGCTCAGAACACTAATCCCCACTAATTTTCACGAATCCCAATCCAACTTAAAACTCACCCAGAAACATTACCCCACCCATCAGCGCCGATTAGCGTCAATCAGCGTTCCAAAAAACCTCTTCCGAATTCTTCTCCGTGCCCTCCGTGTCTCCGTGGTTAATTCCTCCCCGTGGCCGCAAATTCCTACTTGAAAACGGCCACGGAATATGTATATTCGTACACATATGAAATGGCCGCCCGGCTTGTTGCTGCCTGAAGCGCGCTCCCGGCGCTGCGCTTGGATTTTTCCGCTGGCGCAGTTTACCCGGACTATGAGTAGGCAGGTTCCAAACCGGACGGTTGGGTTCAGTATCCCACGTACGTCGCATCCCCATGCGCCGTCCCAGGATCCCGCCCCCAGTGGGCCCATCATTTTTTTGTTTGTTGTTAGTCGATAGTTGATAGTCGTTACCCCGTTAGCGGCG